>DATMBA010000274.1:0-12265 GCA_035559635.1 Roseiflexaceae bacterium | reverse complement strand
TCCCCTAAAACCCCGCCCAACTTTAGCTTTCAGCGCAGGGCGCTATAAATACGCAAAATTCATAAGGCCAGCGGCCTGGCCGCAGGCCATGGAACGGGGTTTCAGGGCGGGCTGCGCCCGCCCTGCCCCTCCTATCCACGTTACGCCCTCGCCCGCAGCGCCGCCTCGAGGTCGGCCCGCAGCGCCTCGGCGTTCGGCTGCAGCGAGATGAGCCGCCGCAGCGTCGTGTCGCCGGAGCCCTGGATGCCCCCCGCCAGCATGGCGGCCAGCCCTGGCGCGTGGCGCGCCACCGCCTGGCGCACCGCAACCCAGGCCACCTCATCGTCGATCAGGTCGGCCAGCGTGCTGTCGAGCGAGAGCGGAGGCCGCGCCGGGCGGCGCTCCTGGTAGGGGTAGGTCCAGCGGTGCTCCCCGGCGCCCACCTCGATCGGCGCGCCCTCCCCGCCCGGCAGCGTCACGCTGGCCGTGGTGTTCGGCGGCACCACCACCTCCACCGTGATCTGACCGCCCTCGATCCGCCAGGCGCAGGAGGCCGGGCCATAGGGCGTGCGGTGCCGCGCCTCGGCGTGAGTCAGGCCGCCACCCGGCCGTGGCCGGATGTCCAGCCGGCGGTAGCCCGGCGCGGCCGGCGCCAGCCCGCCCACCGTGCGGTGCAGCCAGTCGGCCACGGCGCCCAAGGCATAATGATTGAAGGAGGTCATCTCGCCGGGGTTGATCGTGCCGTCCGGCAGCATGCTGTCCCAGCGCTCCCAGATCGTCGTGGCGCCCATCGTCACCGGGTAGAGCCAGGAGGGGCACTCGCGCTGCGTCAGCAGGCGGAAGGCCGCGTCGTAGGCCCCGACGCTGCACAGGGCGTCGCACACCAGCGGGGTGCCGACGAAGCCGGTAGCGATGTGGTAGCCGCTCTCGCGCACCAGCGTGGCCAGCCGCTCCCCCGCCCGCCGGCGCTGCCCGGCGTCCTCGAGCAGGGCGAACTCCAGCGCCAGCGCGTAGGCGGTCACGGCGTCGCTCATCAGCCGCCCGTTCGGCGTGACGTACTCGGCGCAGAAGGCCGCCCGCACCTCGGCGGCCAGCGCCAGATAGCGCGCCTCCTCCTCCGCCCGGCCCAGCACGCCCGCCGCACGCCCCACCAACTCAGCCGAACGGGCGAAGTAAGCGGTGGCGACGATCTCCTTGCTGGTGCGCGCCGCCCCCGGCCGATCCGGCGGCGCCGCCGGGTCCAGCCAGTCGCCGAATTGGAAGCCCCGGTCCCACAACCGCCGCTCCCCGGCCACACTCGCCAGCAGATCCACCCAGGCGCGCATGCTGTCGAACTGCGCCGCCAGGATACCCGCGTCGCCGTAGCGCTGGTAGAGCACCCACGGGACGATCACCGCCGCGTCGCCCCAGGCGGCGGCCGGCGGGTTCGGTGTGGGCATCACCGTCGGCACCACGAAGGGCACGCAGCCCAACTCGCGCTGCTCGGCGGCCAGGTCCGCCAGCCAGGACTGCAGGAAGCCGGCGCAGTCGTAAAGGAAGCTGGCGGTGGGCGAGAACACCTGGATGTCGCCGGTCCAGCCCAGGCGCTCATCGCGCTGCGGGCAGTCGGTCGGGATGTCCAGGAAGTTGCCGCGCATGCTCCACACCACGTTCTCGTGCAGCCGGTTGATGAGCGGGTCCGAGCAGGCGAACCAGCCGGTGCGCTCCATGTCCGAGTGGCAGACCACGGCACGCAGCGCGTCGGCGCTCAGTTCACCCGGCCAGCCGTCCACCTCGACGTAGCGAAAGCCGTGGAAGGTGAAGCGCGGCGACCACGTCTCGACCCCCGCGCCGCGCAGGGTGTAGTGGTCGGTAGCCTTGGCGTGCCGCAGCGGGCGCGTGCCCAACTCGCCGCCCTCCAGCACCTCGGCGTGGCGCAGGGTGATCGTCTGCCCGGCGGGCCCCTGGACCGCCAGGCGCACCCAGCCCACCAGGTTCTGGCCGAAGTCCACGATCGTGCGGCCGGATGGCGAGGCGGTGATCGCCACTGGCGCCAACTCCTCGATGCGGCGCACCGGCGGCCCGCTCGGTGCCACCAGCGTGGCAAGGTCGCGCTCCAGCGGGCGCACCCCCGCCCAGTCGCTGTCGTCGTAGCCCGGCTCCGCCCAGCCGGGCCGCTCCAGCCGGGCGTCGTAGGTCTCGCCGTCGTAGATATCGCTCGCGAGGATGGGGCCCGTGGCCGCGCGCCAGCCCTCGTCGGTGATCACACGCTCGGTCGTGCCGTCGGCGTAGGTGATCTCGAGCTGGGCCAGCAGCGCCAGCCGGTCGCCATAGATATTGCGCCGGCCGCCGCCGAACCCCAGCCGCCCGCGGTACCAGCCGTCGCCGAGCATGGCGCCGATCGCGTTGCGCCCTTCGCGCAGCAGGCCGGTCACATCGAAAGTCTGGTAGCGCAGCCGGTGGCGGTAGCTGGTCCACCCCGGCGCGAGCACGTGGTCGCTGGCGGGCGCGCCGTTGATGTGGGCCTCGTAGACACCGAGGGCAGTGATGTACAGCCGCGCCTGGGCCACCCCTGCCCGCACCTCAAACTCGCGGCGCAGCAGCGGGGCCGGCTGCGGGCGCGAAGTATCCTCGTCCCAGTCCGGCGTCACGAAGCGCGCGCTCCAGTCGCCCGGCTGCAGCAGTCCGGCCTCGACGGGGTAGAGCTTGCTCCAGTCCGAGCGCTGCCCGTCCACACCCCAGACCCGCACGCGCACGGCGCGGCGCTCGCGCGAGGCAAGCGGCGCGAACGGCCATTCCACCAGCGCCGAGCGCTCCGACTCGACGCGGCCGGTCCCGGCACGCCGCTGTCCGTCCGGCCCATAGACCTCGATCTCATAGGCAGCCTGGCGCCACCCGGTGGCGTCCGTGGCCACCAGCCAGGAGAGCCGCGGGCGCGCCACGCCGACGCCGAGCGCGTCGCGGCGGTGCTCGAAGCGGAGATCGGCGATGGATGTCATGCGATCACCTCAGGTTCTATCATACGGCCCTCACTCCCTGCCCCGCTCCCGCTGCGGCAGGAGCGGCGAGACCGGAGCGGGCGACCTGCGTATAAAGTGCTCCGCCGGCGCCCCCAAGGTGCTCCGACGCGGAGGCGCCCCCGCCCGCACCGCAATGGGGCAGACACATCGGTCTGCCCCATTGCCACACAGTGCGCCGCCACGCCGCACCGCCCCATGGCCGGCCAATGCCGTGCGATGCACGCGCACACAGCGGTGCGCCCCGCCACGGGGGTGGCATGGCTCTTGCCCGCCATCCCCCAACCCTACCGCAGGAACGCCTCGTGCAGCCCACCGTCCACAGCGATCAGCTGGCCAGTGGTGCGGCTCAGGCGGCCGCTGAGCAGGATGAAGTACGCCTCGGCCTGATCGGCGGGGGTGATCGGCAGGCGTGTAAGCGTCCGGTCGGCGTAGAACTGCGCCAGCTTCGCGGTGAGCGCCTCGGTGGACTCGTCCTCCTGGAAGGGAATGTTGTACTTGACGAGCGACGAGATCACCCGCTCGCGGGGGAACATGGCGCTGCCCTGCACCACCGTGGCCGGCGCCACGCCGTTCACCCGCACCAGCGGCGCCAGCTCCAGCGCCAGCTCGCGGATCAGGTGGTTCACCGCCGCCTTGCTGGTATCGTAGGCCAGCGAGCCTTTCTTCGGCACCACCGCATTGGCGCTGCTAGTGAGCACCAGGCTGGCCGGCAGCCCCTGCGCCCGCCAGATGCGCGCCGCCTCGTCCGCCACCAGGTAGGAGCCGGTGACGTTGACGGCGTAGGTGAGGGACCACTTCTCGTCCGGGATGCGCCCCTCGGTGTCCGAGGGGACGATCACCGCGGCCGTGACGGCCAGGCCGTCCAGCCCGCCGTAGGCCAGCGCGGCCTGCGCGAGCGCTGCGCGCACGCTGGCGCGGTCGGTGATATTGCAGGCCACGCCGATCGCCGGGCCGCAGGCGGCGATGTCGCTCCCGGCCACACCGATGCCGGCGCCAGCGCGGGCCACGATCGCCGCGGCCGTCTCCTCCGCCGCCGCCAGATTGACGTCGGCGCACACCAGGTGGGCGCCCTCGCGGCTGAGGCGCAGCGCCACCTCACGGCCGATGCCGCTGCCGGCGCCCACCACGGCGATCACGCGGCGGGCCAACTCCTGCTCGGGCGGCATGCGGCGCAGCTTGGCCTCCTCCAGCGCCCAGTACTCGATGTCGAAGGCCTCCTGGCGCGGCAGGGCCACGTACTCGCTCACCGCCTCGGCGCCGCGCATCACCTCGATGGCGCAGGTGTAGAACTCGGCCGTCACGCGCGACTCGCTCTTGTCCTTGCCCCAGCCGATCATCCCGACGCCAGGGATGAGCACCACGGTGGGGTTCGGGTCGCGCATGGGCGGCGAGTCCGGGCGGCGGTGGTGCTCGTAGTAGGCCGCGTAGTCGGCCCGGTAGGCCGCCAGGCCGTCCTCGAGCTTCGCCCGCAGCGCGGCGGTGTCCTCCGCCTGGGGGTCCCAATCCACGTACAGCGGCTTGATCTTGGTGCGCAGGAAGTGGTCCGGGCAGGAGGTACCCAGTTCAGCCAGGCGCGGGGCGTCGGCGCTGTTCACAAAGCGCAGCGTCGCCTCATCGTCCTGGAAAGTGGCGATCCAGCGGCTGGCGGCGCCGAGCCGCCCGCGCAGCCAGGGCAGCAGCTCGGCCAGCAGCGCCCGGCGCGCGTCGCGCCCCAGCGCGGCGTAGCGCGGGCCGCCGAAGGTGCGCTCGCCGCGGTCGTGCGCGTCCAGGAAGCGCGCGGCGCGCTCGATCAGCGACAGCGTCAACTCATAGCAGGCCCGCCCGTCGTCGGCCCAGTTGATCAGGCCGTGGCCGCCGAGCACCACCCCCCTGGCCTGCGGGTGGGCGGCGCAGAGCTGCTGCAGCCGCAGCCCGAGGTCGAAGCCGGGGCGCTGCCAGGGCAGCCAGAGCACCTCGTCGCCGTAGATCTCGCGGGTAAGGCGCTCGCCGTCGCGCGCGGCGGCGATGGCGATCACCGCGTTCGGGTGGGTGTGATCGACATGGCGGGCGGGCACGAAGCCGTGCAGTGGCGTGTCGATCGACGGCGCGCGCAGGTTGAGGCCGAAGGTGCAGTGCGCCAGCATGCCGGCCATGGCGTCCTCGGCCGCGCTCTTCGGCCCGCGCGACGAGTCGGCCAGGTAGCGCGCGCGCAGTTGGTGCAGGCGCGCGAGGTACAGCGAGGCGAAGTGCTCGCGCTGCGCCGTGCGCAGGTCCCCACCCGAGCCTTTCACCCACAGCACCTCGGCCGGCTCGCCCGTGAGCGGGTCCGGCTGGGTGATCTTGGCCGAGGTGTTGCCACCACCGGTGTTGGTGATGCGCGGGTCGGCCCCAAGCAGGTTCGAGCGGTAGACGAGCTGCGCCACCGGGTCGAGCGCCTCGGCGCGGGCCTCGTCCCACAGGTAGTTCACGAAGGAAAACGTCGGCATGATCCCCTTCTCCTCCTCTCCCGCGGCGCGCTGGCGTACACGGGAGCTCGGGGGCTGGTGGTTGAAATAGACTCGCGAGGACGCGGCTCCGCTCGGGGCTGATGAACGTTGCGATGAAAGCGGGTAGCTGGCTTGGCACCACGCCCGGCGGGTAATGAACGTTGCGTCCGTCATCGGGTATCCTGGCTTGGCACCACGCCCGGCCCGCGAACGGGCGGGCTATCCCTCACGAAGGCCGCCGGCGCGGCCTGAGACCCAGCCCGCGCCGGCGGGCGTAGCCAGATATAGCCCGCCGCGGGGTGCCCGCTGGGCCCGGCCGGGCGTGGCATGCTGCCACGTACCCGTTTCCTCTATCAAAACTCAATAGCCCGTGCGTGCGCTGCCGCCGGCGAACCCGCACCCGCCGGTCACCCCGCCGGCTGGAGCGGGATGCTGGCGCGGTCACCGGCGCGGGCCGCCGGCGGCAGCGAGGTGTCGTACAGGTGGCACTTGACCAGCTGGCCGCCGGCGGGCACGCTCTGCGGCTCCACCTGCCTGCAGATATCCATCACCATCGGGCAGCGGCCAGCGAACTTGCAGCCGGCCTGCAGATACTCCTCGGCCTCCGGGCGTGCGAGGCTCACCTTCCCCTGCCACTTCAACGCCGGATCCGGCTGGGGCACCGAGCTCTTCAGGATCTGGGTGTAGGGGTGCTTCGGGCTGCCCAGCACCTGCTCCACCGTCCCCTGCTCCACCACCCAGCCGCGCAGCATCACCGCGATGCGGTCCGCGGCGTAGTAGGCCGTCGCCAGGTCGTGCGTGATGTAGATCACGCTCACGCCCTGCTGCTCCTTCAGCTCGCGGAACGAGTTGACGATCGACATCCGCAGCGACGCGTCCAGCATCGAGACCGGCTCGTCGGCCACCAGTAGCGACGGGCTAGTGATCAGTGCGCGGGCGATGGCGGTGCGCTGGAGCTGCCCACCGGACAGCTCGTTCGGGTAGCGCCCCTTCACCTCGCGCAGCGAGAGCCCCACCGCCGTCAGCGCCTGGTCCACGCGCGCGTCGGCGCCGGCGCGGGTAGCGCCGCCGAGATTATACGCCGTCTCGTAGAGGTAGCTCTCAACCCGCTTCAGCGGGCTGAAGGCGGCGAAGGGGTCCTGGAAGATCGGCTGGATCTCCCGCATGAACCAGGAGCGGCGCTCGTGCGGCGAGAGGGCCGTCACGTCGCGCCCCTTGAAGATCAGCCGCCCGGACGACGGCGCCACCAGCCCCAGGATCATGCGCGCCAGGGTGGTCTTGCCGCTGCCACTCTCGCCCACCACCGCCACGATCTCCGGCCGCGCCGCCTGGAGCGACAGTGAGACCCGGTCGACCGCCAGGAAGCGGGTGGAGGAGAGCCCGCGTCGGATGGTGAAGACGCGGGTCAGGTCTTCGATCTGGAGCAGGTGCTCGCGCTGCGGCTGTTCCGTTGTCATCCTCGCCCTCCAGCGGCGGGTTGGGGGCCGCAGGCCCCCGAAAAAGAGCCCTCGAAGGTTTTTTAGCGGGGCTGCGCCCCTCCAGGCCTCCGCTCGGGGGCGGCGCCACCGCGGAACTCCTGTCCATGCGTGCAGGCTACACCTGCGGAAAAAGGGGTTGTTCCGGGAGGGCATACCCTCCCGGCCCCTCCTTCGCCATCACACTGCGCTCCGAGACCAGGAAGCACGCCACCCGGTGGTCCGGCCCCACTTGGGTGAGCGCCGGCGCCTCCGCCCGACAGATCTCCATCGCGTATGGGCAGCGCGGGTGGAAGCGGCAGCCGCCCGGCGGGGTGTCGAGCGCCGGCGGCCGCCCCGGGATGCTCACGCGCTCGGAGCGGTCGTCGATCTTCGGCAGCGAGCGGATCAGGTGCTGCGTGTACGGGTGGCGCGGCTGTGCGAAGAGCGTCGGCGTGTCAGCCTCCTCCACCAACTGGCCGGCGTACAGCACCGCCACCCGGTCCGCCAGGTTGGCGTGCACGCCCATGTCGTGCGTCACCACCACCATCGTGTTGCGCTCGCGCTCACGGATCTCCTGCAGCAACTGGATCACGCCACGCTGCACCACCACGTCGAGCGCCGTGGTTGGCTCATCGGCCAGGATCAGCCGCGGCGAGAGGATCGTCGCCAGCGCGATCGTCACCCGCTGCCGCATGCCGCCCGAGAGCTGGTGCGGGTACGAGCCGAGCACCTTGTCCGGCAGGCCCAGGTCGCGCAGGTAGCGGCGCACCATCTCGTCCGTCTCGCGCGGCGAGGTCTTCAGATGCGCGCCGATGAAGTCGCGGAAGGTGTCGCGGATGCGGCGCACCGGGTTGAGCACGTGCATGGAGCCCTGCGGCACATACGAGATCTCCTTCCAGCGCATCGCGCGCAGCTCGGCCTCGGTCAGGTCCAGCAGGTCCACGCTGGTGTCGTCGAAGGTATAGCTGACCGACCCGCCCACCACCGTGAGCGGCGGGGTGATGGTGCCGAGCAGGACCTTCAGCAGCGTGGACTTGCCGCAGCCGGACTCGCCGGCGATGCCATAGATCTCATTCCGCTGGACCGCAAGCGTGATGCCATCCACCGCGCGGACGGTGCGTCGGACGCCGTAGGCGTCGGTGATATAGTAGGCCCGCAGGTCCCGAACGTCTACCACTGGTCTCATCACGCGCCTGCTTTCACAGCGATATTCTTCAGGCGGGTCCGCGGGTCCAGGAAGGTGCTGAGCGTGGAGGAGATCAGGTAGAAGGCCACCACGATCAGGATCGAGATCGCGATCGGCGCGCCGATCCACCACCAGCGGCGGGCCAGCAGCGCCTGGTAGTAGGTGGCCCAGTAGATCATCGTGCCGATCGTGGGCGTCCCGAGGTCACTCAGGCCGAGCACCGCCAGCGTGATCTCGAAGCCGATCGCGAACAAGAAGCCGCTCACCATATCGGCCAGCGCGAACGGGATGAGGAACGGCAGATGCTCGCGCAGGATGATCTTCAGCCGGCTCATGCCGGAGAAGACCGCCGTCTGGGTGAACTCCTCCTCGCGCAGGCTGAGGATCTGCGAGCGGTAGCGCTTCGAGGGCCAGGCCCAGTCCAGCAACCCGAGCAGCAGCGCGATCGAGATGAAGCTCAGGTTGCCGCGCAGGATGAACGAGATCAGGATCAGCAGCGGCAGGCGCGGGATCACGATGAAGGTGTCGGCCAGCGCCGAGAGCACCCGGTCGGTGGTGCCGCCCACATAGCCGGCGAAGGAGCCGAGCAGGATGGCGATCGAGCGCCCGATCACCACCGCCAAGCCGGCAATGATCAACGAGTTGCGCACGGCGTAGGTCATGAGCCAGAACACATCCTGCCCGAGCGCGGTGGTGCCCAGCAGGAACCTGGCCGACGGCGGGCGGTTGTTGGGCACCACGCGCCGCTCGCTGGCCTCGTACGGAGCCGCGAACGAGAGCGCGGCCAGCACCAGCACCACCAGCAGGAACACCGCCCCCCAGCGGAAGGACGGGCTGAACCGGAACAGATCCTTGAGCACACTCATACGGAGGCTCCGTCCCTAGCGCGCTTCCCGCGCAGGTCATAGGTCATAGGTCATAGATCATAGGTCATAGGCGATAGGTCATAGGAGTCGCCGAAGCCCAACTTCTATCACCATATGACCTCTCACCTCTCACCTCTCACCTCTCACCTACGACCCATCACCTTGCAATGCCTTACCGGTACCGCACCCGCGGATCGATCAGCGGGTAGAGTAAGTCCACGATCAGCACGGCGGTGGCGATGCCCACGATCGAGAAGATCGTCACCCCCATGATCAGGTTGAAGTCGGACTGCAGGATGGCGGTGTAGAGCTGGAAGCCGATGCCGGGGTAGGAGAACACCACCTCGGTGATCAGCGCGCCCTCGAACAGCGCGCCGAGCGAGAGCGCCAGGTCGGTGACCTGCGGCAGCAGGCTGTTGCGCATCACGTAGCCGAAGATGACCTTCCGCTTCGGCAGCCCGGCCAGCTCGGCGTACTGCACATAGCTGCTCGAGACGATCGTGGACGTCATCGCCCTGGCGATGATAAAGCGAAAGGCGGTGCCGATCAGCACCAGCGACAGCGCCGGCAGGAAGCCGTGCCAGACGATGCTGGACAGGTAGGCCCAGGTCAGCCCCGGCCTGGCGGACGCGCCGCCCACTAGCGGGAAGATCGGGATGTAGTAGGCGAAGATGATCACCAGCGCCAGCGCCAGGATGTAGTACGGGATGGGGTAGACGACGATCAGCACCTTGTCCAGCACCTGCGACCAGAGGCGGTTGGGGTAGTAGCCGGCCAGCGTGCCCAGCAGCAGCCCCAGCAGCCACGAGATCACGATCGAGGTGCCCAGCAACCCCACCGTCCAGGGCAGCCCGTTGGCGATGATGGTCGTCACCGGGGTGGGGAATGCGCTCAACGAGGGGCCGAGGTCGCCCTGCAGCATGCGCGCCCAGAAGCGGAAGTACTGCTCGACGGGCGTGCCCTGCAGCCCGTACATGTCGCGCATCGCGTTCTCGAAGCTCTCCCGCGCGCGCGGGTCGATCACGGAGTTCGACGCGACGCGCTGCACCGCCTGCTCCACCGGGTCGCCGGGCAGCAGCCGCGGGATGATGAAGGTGATCGTGACGCCGATCACGATCACAACGAACCACTGCAGCAACCGCGGCAGGATGTAGGCTTTCAGCAACTCCATGAGCCCACCTTTACAGTCGGCACCGCTCCCGCTTCGTAGAGCGCGCTGCAGTGATCTCTGAAGGGAAGGAGCCAGGGGAGGGCGAAGCCCTCCCCTACAACCCCACCCCAACGCGCTATAGGTCGGAACGGGACCTGAAGTAGGGCCGGCGGGGACCCAAGTTAACGACTATGAGACATGCCCCCACTGAATCCTGACCACTTACCCCTTCGGCTCGACGTCCGCGAAGGTGAAGCGCCCGCCCATGAACCAGTACAGCGGCTGCCGCCTCGGGTTCTCGGCCGTCGGCCAGTTGGTCCAGTAAGTCTCGTCGATCGAGGTGAACTTCTTGAAGCTGATGGTCGGGATGGTGAGCATGTTCTCCACCCAGACCTTCATCGCCTCCTGGCCCAGTTCGGACACCCTGGGGTCCTCGGGGGAGAGCTTGGCCAGTTCGTCGACGATCCGGTCGATCTCGGGCGCCTTGAAGCGCACGATGTTGCCGCTGCCGGTGCCCGCGGTGGATGTGCCAACCGGGGTGAAGAAGCGCGAGTGGACTGTGTTCAGGCCCTGCCACAGGTCCGGGTTGGCGTTCGGCGTCGCCATGCCCCACGAGGAAGTGATCTCGAAGTCGCCGACGTTCTGGCGCTCAGTGTACGGCTGGCGCTCGAGCGCCTCGACCTCCACGTCCACGCCGAAGGTCTTCATCTGGTCCTGGAAGCCGATCGCGAGCCGGTAGACGTCGTTCTCGTCCGGGGCCGCCAGCACCTTGATCTTCCACGGCTGGCCGTCCGGCTTAAGCCACTTGCCGTCGCTGCCCTTGGTGAAGCCGGCCTTCAGCAGCAGCTTCTCGGCCACATCCGGCGCGTACTTCCACCAGCCCATGCCGAAGCGGTCGCGCAGCCCGGCGGTATCACTGTCCTCGGGCACGGTGTAGCCCTGCTCCCTGGCCCAGGCCGCCACCTTCTTCGGCACGTCCGGGTCATAGGGCTGGAAGGTCTCGCCGTTGCCGATGTCGAGCGTCAACTCCTTCAGCCACGGCTCCAGCGGCTCGTGGTACAGCTGCATCAGCAGGCCGGTGGCCGGCAGCGGCAGCGGGGTGATGCGCGTCACGCCGCCGATGTAGTTGGTCTGCAGGTCCACCACATCGGTGGCCAGCGCCAGCGCCCAGCGCACGTCCTTGTTGTCGTAGGGCGCCACGCCGTGGTTAGGGCCGAAGTAGCGGTAGTCCAGCTCGTTCGGGTAGGCCCACGGGAAGTCCTTGAACCAGGAGCGGAACGAGGGCGTGCTGGCCTGGATGGCCTGGAAGGCCTCGATGTCGGCGTCGAACAGAATGTCCAGGTTGTGGCGGGACACGGCGATCGCCTTCTTGGCGCTGTCGCCGTAGAAGATGCTCATGATGTACTCGGGGCCAGGCTTGCCCGTCACCACCCCCACCGTGGTATCCTGCCAGTCGTCGCGCCGCTTCCACAGCTCCCAGAAGCCGTTCGGGTCCCCCTCCTGGAAGGTGTAGGCGCCCAGCGAGACCGGCGGGAAGTTGGCGAAGGTCTTGATGTCCTCGGCCTTCTCCCACACATGCTTGGCCATGATGTAGACGGCGTTGTAGCGCGCGGTGAAGTAGGCGTGGAAGCGCGGGTTCGGCTCGTTGAGCGTGAAAACCACCGTCGAGTCATCGGTCTTCTTGATATCCTTGACGTACAGGTCCATCTCGGCCGACCATGTCAGGCCGGGGGTGCCCTTGAGCGTGGTCACGGTGTACACCACGTCGTCGGCGCTGAACTCCACGCCGTCGCTCCACTTGATGCCCTTGCGGAGCTTAACCGTCATCTCGGTGTTGTCGGCGTTGTACTGCGGCTTGTCCTCGGCCAGCGCGTTGATCCACTCACCGGTCTGCTGGTCCAGGTACCAGAGCGTGTCGTACACCAGGCCCTGGCGCGTCGGCGAGGGCGGGCCGGAGACGAAGAAGTTGAAGTTGTTGACGACGCTGTAGCGGAAGATCTGATCCACCACCAGCACGCTCTCGCGCGGGACACTCACCGGCAGGCCAGACTCGGCCGCGGGTGCGCTGTCCGGCGGGGGCGCCGTTGGGGCGGCGGTGGCCGCGGGAGCCGCGGTGGCTGCAGGGGCGGCGGTGGCCTCGCCGGCCTGCGGGGCGGCGGTGGG
>DATMBA010000273.1:0-14448 GCA_035559635.1 Roseiflexaceae bacterium | reverse complement strand
ACCCCACCCGCTCCGGGATATCCGGATAAGCACTCAGCACTTCAGTAGGGCTCTATGACCACAGACACAGATGCTCGTCCTCACGCCGCTGGGTGCGTGGTATACCGCTACGGCGCCGATGGCGCGCCGCTGATCCTGCTGATCAGGGACCAGTACGGCCAATGGACGCTGCCGAAGGGCCATCTGGACGCGGGCGAGGGCGCGGCCGAGGCGGCGGTGCGCGAGGTGCGTGAGGAGACGGGCGTGTCCGGCACGCTCGGCCCGCTGGTGGGGGAGATCCGCTATCCGGTGACCAACCGGCGGGGCGAGACGTACGTCAAGCGCGTGGCGTTCTTCCTGCTGCACGCCGACGGCGCGGAGGTCCGGCCCCAGGCGGCGGAGGGCATCAGCGCCGCCGGCTGGTACGCGCCCGGCGAGGCGCTGGCGCGCACTGGCTACCCGGACCTGCGCGGGGTGCTCCTGCGGGCGGTGGAGTTGATCGGGTCACCGGCTCAGCCCAGCGAATGAGCCGCGCTCCAGCGCACGGCCGACGCCCCGGCGCGCCGCCGCGGCTATACTGCATGCAGACAGTGAGCGGAGGGCGGCGCGGGGCAGCGTGAGCGATTGATGTGTGAGCGTGGCGCAGCGGCCCTGGGCAGAGCATATTGGTCACCGGCCGCCAGATCTGACCATGTTGGCCGCCCGCAGAGGGCGGCCATATTGTTGCCCAGGCCGGCGGTAGCGGCCCGGCTGGCGCAAGCGCGCCAATAGGACAGTGATGGTGCGAGCGGCGCATCACAGGGTCTCATCAGCACGCTGCTGGCCGGGCAGACCGCGCATCACTGATTGCGGCGCGCTCCTTCAACCGCCCAGGCCTGCGGTGCGCGCCCGGATGATCGCCTGCGCGCGGTCGGCCACCTGGAGCTTGCTGAAGATCTCGGTGATATAGTTGCGCACGGTCTTCGGGCTCAGCACCAGTCGCTCGGCGATCGCGCTGTTGGTCAGCCCCTGGGCGATCAGCGCCAGCACCTCCCGCTCGCGCTCGGTCAGCTCGGGAAAGGCCAGGGCGCCTCCCCCGTGCGCCGTGTCGGGCGGCGCGGATGGCGGGCTGGCGAAGAAGTGCATCAGGCGCTCGGCGATCCCCGGGCTGAAGATCGCCTCGCCGTCGGCCACGGCGCGAATGGCGCGCAGCACCTCCGCCGGCTCTGCGCCCTTGACCACGTAGCCCCGCGCGCCCGCCCGCATCGCCGCGAAGACCGTGTCGTCCTCCAGCATCGTCACCATCAGCACGCGCGTGTCAGGACTCGTCTCGCGGATGCGGCGCGTCGCCTCGATGCCGCCCATGCCTGGCATGGTGATATCCATCAGCACGACGTCGGGGCGAACACTCGCCACCAGGTCGATCGCCGCCTCGCCCGTCGTGGCCTCGCCCACCACCTCGGTGCCTGCCGTCGCGTTCAGTAGCGCCCGCAGCCCAAAGCGAAACACCGGGTGGTCGTCGGCAATCACAATGCGGATGGGGTGCATAGCGCCTCCTGGTCGAGCGGCAGCCGTGCGCGGATCCGTGTGCCCTTTCCCGGCTGGGACTCGACCTGGCATGCCCCGCCCAACTCCGCGGTCCGCTCACGCATCGAGGTCAGCCCGACCCCGGCCCGAGCGCCCGGCAGCAGGCCGACGCCGTCGTCTCGGATCTCGACACAGAGCGCATCCGCAAGCTCGAGGTGTATGGTGCAGTGCCGGGCGTGTGCGTGGCGGATGACGTTGGTCAACGCTTCCTGGACGACGCGGTACGCGGCCACCTCCACCGCCGCCGGCAGGGGCGGCAGTTGGTCGGGGGCATCGACGGTGATCTGGAGGCCCGCCTGCCCATAGCGCTCAGCCTGCGCGCGCAGGGACAGCACCAACCCCAGGTCATCCAGCGCCGGCGGCCGCAGGTCGTAGACCACCCGCCGCATGTCGGCGATCGCGGCCTGGGTGTGGACGGTGAGTTCCTGGAGCAACCGGTCGGCCGCGTCGGCATCGTGCCGTAGCAGTTCGCGCACCGCGGCGATCGTGAGCGTGAGGCTGGCGAGTTGCGGTCCCAGGCCGTCGTGCAGGCCGTCACCAGCCGCTCGCGCGCCCGCTGGAGGTCGGCAGTGAGGCCGACCGCATGCGCCGCGACCCCGGCCTGCAGCGCGACGTCTTCGAGCAGCCGGCGCTCGGCAGGTGTGAACGGCTCGTTTGCGGCCCGCGGCGCCACCAGCAGCTGGCCGACCGGCTCCGCCTGGTAGACCAGCGGCAGCGTGATGGTATCGCTGGCGGCGCGGCCGTACGACGCGGCGACCACCAGCCGGTCGCCGTGCTGGAGCGCCAAAGCGACGTAGGGCAGCTTGAGGGTCTGCGCCACAGTCTGCACGATGTTGGGCAGCACTGCGCCGGGCGCGCTGGTCGCCTTGAGTTGCTGGCTTAGCCCCGAGGCGGGTAGCAAGTGAACCTGCAAACCTATGGGGTTACGCGCTGGTCGCCTTGAGTTGCTGGCTTAGCCCCGAGAGCACGGTGTACGGGTCGTCGCGCTCGCCGTACATCAGGCGGTTCACGGCTCGCTGCAGGTGGGCGCGCAGCGGCTGGACGAGCAGCGCGGCCAGCCCAGTGGCCACGAGCGCGATCAGCAGGTTACCGCTCGCTTGGAACAGAGCGCCGAGCGCGCCGACGAGCAGCACGTACAGCCGACCACGCCGGCGCTAAGCGCGCCGTAGACCAGCGTGCGGTTGATGAGCAGGTCGATGTCATACAGCCGGTGGCGCAGGATGGCGATCCCGGCGGCGACGACGATAATGGTGAGCGCGACCCACACACTGCCGATACTGAGCTCGTAGGCCACGCTGTCGCCCGGGCGAGTGGCGGCCCAGGCATTCACCGCGACGATGCCCAGCATCCCGATGCTGCTACCGTACGCCAGCCACTTGATCTGGTCGCGCTCGATCCCGCGTGAGCGGCGGAAGCGCACCACCAGCGAGGCCAGCGCGCCAAACACCCCGAACGGAATAAGCACGATCACGGTGGCCCCGAGCAGTTCCAGCGCGCCGACCGCCGCGGGGATGCCGAACGGGTTTGGCTGGGGGTTCGGATCGATCGGCGGGCGGGGGTGCAGCGCCGTGCTGAGGATGTAGGCCGCCAGCCCCAGCCCGGCGGCCCAGGCCACGAGGCGCCAGCGCCGCGAGGGCAGCCGGCCGTTGGGGAACAGCAGTAGCAGGAACGTCAGGGGAAGAAGCGTCATCGGGATCCAGATCCAGAGGTTCAGCCAGCGGGCGATGATGCTGGCCATCACGCCGGCTCTGCCCGACATGCCCAGCACCCAGAAGTTGGCGGACAGGAGGGTCAGCCCAGCCAGCACCCCCACGGCGCAGAAGAGCCAGCCGATGGCGTTGCGCGGCTGGCGCGCGGCGACGAGCGCCCCCACCAGGCCGTAGGCGATCGCGGTCACCGGCCCGAACAACATGTGGATGGCGAAATCCTCACGGGCGCGCACCCAGGCGACAACGCCCGTGAGCGCGAACGTCAGCGCGAGCCCGGCGATCGACCAGGCCAGGGGTTGGGCAACGTCGATCTTACGCATACGCATATCGTCCGGTCGTGGTGTCGGCCGGTCCATCAGCGATAGCGCCCATTATAGCCTCGTTGCCAGAGATGATTCTGCGAGCTTGAGCGCGACGAAGCAGCTCTTCCTGTCCGCACGCATTGAATGAGTGAGCACCACGGCAGACCGCTTCCTGGTGGGCAGGCCACACCAGGAGACGGTCTGCTAGGCCGTATCGGCTGGCATCCCCGCTCATTCCTGCTCGATCGTGTAGAACTCGTTGGCGCCGGACACAATCCACTCATTCGCTTGATTCTGAACCGCCTGGAACGACGGGCGCTGGAACAATTCCGCGCGGAACTGCTCGGCAGCTGCAAGGCTCTCGTGGCACATCTCCATGACCATCGTGGTAATCGGGCCGCTCAGGTCGGTCAAAATGCGCGGGCGGTTCGGCTCGGCCTGGGTCGCTTGCTTCATCATCTCGACCAGGTCACGAATGCGTCCCTGGTGAACCTGGAACACTATACGAACGAGAACCATGGGAGCCTCCTTACTTGTAGGGCAGAGCTGCACATCGCGCCAGAAGCGCTGCCTCAGATATCCTGCTCTACTGCCAGACGTCAGTCTCTTGTCGTGAGTTGCTGCGCGATGGATTGCGATACCACTGGTCTCCACAGCAACGGTACGCCGATCAAGAGCGGCATGAGAGCATGCTGAATGGGGAAGATGAACCAGATCGGCACAATCCAGAGCGCGTGGAGCGCCAGGACGATTGTGGCGCCGGCTATGAAGGCAGCGGTAGCGGTTCGATTCATGGGTGTTGAGCCGCTGTCATGTGCGGCGCGGGCTGTCCGGCGCTCGCGCTGCGGATCAGAACGATGCTTATCGCGATCAGCCAGAGCCAGCCAAAGATGTAAGGGATGAATACAATCCCCGAACTCGCCCAGACGGCCCGCGCGGCCAACAGACCTGCCGCGATCATCACGCCCGCCCATCCCAGCCATCGCGGAAGCGCGCCCGTGCGGATGCTGACCACACCTGTAACCAGGCTGAGACTGGCCAACATCACCCAGGCGTTGGCAAACGCGAAGTTGCCCTGGTCGAACAGCAGCCGGGCGATCTGCGGGTCCAAGCCCTCATCTCTTCTGAACACGGCCAGAGGCCACCCTATCCCAGCGCTGGCGATGGCGACAACCATCAGCCCGGAGGCCAGGGCGACGAGTGAGAGCCAGGCCGGCTCACCTTCGCTGCGGCGCAGGGCACTCCACAAGCTGCCCAGGAACCACAGGAACGGGATCAGTGAGAGAGTTGCGAGGTACTCGCCCAGTGCGAAGAGCTGGCCGTTCCTGGCCAGGACGAACGCGGCGATCGTGTCTGCCGGGGCGTTGAAGGGCGGCTCAGCGCCGCCGACCTGCATCAGCGCTTGCGCGGTCATCTGCAGTGCCACGAAGACGATCCCCCCCGCCGCGCCGACCTGCTCCCAACGTGAGTTGCTCATAGCGTGTCCTTCTTGCTTCCGGTTCAGTGGCAAGCTCTCCGCTGCGCGTCAATAGCTCCACGAAACAATCTCGAGGGGGTGGGGTCTGAGGGGAGGGCGAAGCACTCCCCTGGCCCCTCCCCCAGCTCGAACTCGCCGCTTGCCGCCGCAATCAGGGCTCGACGACCAGCGTGCCGACCATCCCGGTGCCGGCGGCCTTGTCGGCATGCGGCCGGCAGTAGAAGGTATAGATGCCGGGCTGGGTGGGCGTAAAGAGCGCCAGGCTGCTCTTGCCGGCGGGCATGGGGACGTGGACATTGAACTCATCGATGTCGAGCGAGTGCGCCGAGCTGTCGGCGTTGTTGAGGCGCAGCGCCACCGTCTCCCCGACCCGCACCGTGATCGTAGTCTGCTTGAACTGGTAATCCCTGGTCGTGAGCGCCGGGAGCGCGGCCAATGCCTCCGCGCCGATGCCGGGGAGCTCGCTGCGCGGCTGGATCGCGGTGGTCAGGATGCCGCCGAGAATGAGCGCGGCGAAGGCGAGCAGGGTCGCCGATGCCAGGCGCGGCGCTGGCGGGTCGACGAAGGGTCGGCTATAGGGCGTGCGGTAGTTCTGTATGGTAGCAGCGACCCCGGCGACCAGCGCGACGAGCGAGGTGGCAAAGAAGAGCGCCGCGAAAGCGAAGGAGGCCGCACTGTCCGGCTGGATCAGCAGGTTTGTAAGGAAGACGAACGCGTCCAATAGCCAGACCGCGCCGAGCAGCGCGCCGAGAGCAGGCGTCCAGCGGCGCCGGATGGCGACCAGGCCGGCGAAGAGGAGCGGCGGGATCAAGTGGCCCAGGTTCAGCCCGTTGGGGCCGCTGGCGATCAGATCGGTGCTGAAGACCAGCGCGTTGAGCACAAGAGCAGCAATGGTGATCATCCGCAGGCTTGGCCGGCGCATCTGCGCCAGTGGGCGGGGGGCAGCCAGTGGTGTGTCCATACGATTCCTCCGGGTGAAGCAGTGCCTGTGCCGATAGTGCCTGTGGTGTGCATGATCGGTCGTGACCATGCTACGGTCCTGCAGCCGCCATTGTCACGGGACCGCTGCCCTCTTCGGGCGGGGACAATATGTCCTACCCAAGGGGGGATCCTGGCCCCATGACCGCGAACACCACGGTGGTGTAGGATGGGCGCACCGCTATCTCGCACCTCGTGGAGGGAGGGGGTATGGAACAGCTCACGCCGGCAGCGCGCATTCGAGCAGCCACCCTGGGCGCTGCTCTGACTACGCTTGTGCTGGCCGGCGGCCTGATTGCCAGTTTCATGGCCGGCGCCGCTACCTTTCAGGCGCTAGATGGCAGGGTGCCAAGCGCACTCTCCTTCACGCTCGCCCTGTTCGTGTTTAGCGCGAGCACACTATTCAGCAGCGCGCTGTGGGGCCTGGGGATAGCGCGCCTGGCGCAGGTCCCGGCATCGCGGCGCGTGGCGTGGGCCGGCATCCTCGGCTTCGTGCCGATCACCTTGCTGCTGATTTTCGGGCTGCAGGCCGCCGAGCCGATCGTCTTTCGCACGAACCTGCCGCTGCATCGGCTGTTCAGCATGCTGTTTGTGCCATCGGCTGGCCTGATTGCCGGCACGAGCAGCCTGGTATTGGGATGGGCGCTGGGGTGGGGCCGAGCTGCGCCCGGACTGGCCCTGCGCGTCGGCCTCACGGCAGCGCTGGCCTTCCTGGCGGTCAATCTCGGCATGGAAGTGCTGGGCTGGCAGGTCGGCGGACCAAGCGCTGCAGAGCGCGCGACGATGCTGACGGTGCTGTTCGTCAGCAACCTGGGGGCGGCGCTTGTGGGCGGGGCTGTGCTCGGTATGACACTGGCCCAAGGGCTGAGGAAGCGGTAAGTGCCTTGCCGGATAACCTGGATAGGGAGGGGTGAGGGGAGGACTTCGCCCCCCCTCACCCCTCTCCGCGTTATTCAGTTGGGCTCGCTGATGCGACTCTGTGGTACGCCGCTCGCATCGCAGCTCGGCTTAGAGCCTCGGCGGTACGACTCCCACCTGATCCAGATATTTGCCCTTCTTATCTTCGTATGAAACCTCGCACTCCTCATCACTCTGGAAGAACAGCACCTGGCCGATGCCTTCATTGGCATAGATTCTGGCGGGAAGCGGTGTGCTGTTTGTGAGTTCTATCGTGACATATCCCCTCCATCCTGGCTCGAAGGGGGTAATATTCACGATAATGCCGCAACGTGCGTAGGTTGATTTTCCGAGACAGATACATAACACATCACGCGGTATGCGGAAATACTCGATCGAACGCGCCAGGGCGAAGGAGTTTGGCGGTATGTCGCAGTAATCGGCCTTGATATCTACAAAAGATCGTGGATCGAAATTCTTTGGATCGACAACCGTGTTATAGACGTTCGTGAACACCTTGAACTCGTCGGCGATGCGCATGTCGTAGCCGTATGACGAGAGGCCGTAGGAGATGACCCCCTGGCGCACCTGGCTTTCGACGAATGGCTCGATCATTCCATACTCCAGCGCCATCCGGCGGATCCAGCGGTCGGACTTGATCGTCATGGGGTGGGCGCTTTCTAGCTACTGGTCGAACACAGTGATGGGAGTTGGGTATTCAAGGGAGGGCCAAGCCCTCCCCCGGCTCTCCCTTTGCGGCCGCGTCAGTATAGCACGAGGCGCGCAGGCGCGGCACACGCGCCTGCGCGCCTCTGTCGTTTGCTCTGCGATCACTCGTCCACTTCCGCCGGGAAGAAGAAGGCGATGCCGAAGCCGACGCAGATGCAGATCAGGATGGCGATGGTGGATGCGTCCATGGCTACCTCCGGGACGATGGTGGCGGCGCTGCGCGCTGCGATGATGGCCGCACCATAATAACAAACTTTTAACGGAGTGGTTACGGCCAGGGGAGTATCAGCGTGCCTGCATCCTCCAAACCTCGGCAGAATCAATGAGGGACGGAGGGCGGAAAACCGCCCTCCGTCCCTCCATGCCCTCTGTGGTTCGCTAGCGCTCGGGCAGGCTCTCCACCGCCACCCGGCCGACGCCGCTGCTGATCTCCAGGTCCACCCGATCCACGGCGGTCGCATAGTCCGCTGAGGTGTAGTACTCGCCGTCGCGGACAAAGCGCGGGTCCACGTCGGCCTCGCCGAGGCCGCCACTGATATGGATGCGCGCCGCCATCCCGGCCGGGATGCGCACCACCGTCTCGCCGACGCCGGCGCTGACCGTGGCCCTGAGTCGCCCGCGCTCCGGCAGCGTCAGCTCCAGCGCGCCCACCCCGGCCGACAGATCCAGGCTGGTTACCTGCAGGCGCGCCAGGTCGATCGCCGCGCGGCCGGCGCCCGTGGCGATTCGTAGCTGGATGGGCAGGTCACGGCTCAGGCGCAGATCCCACAGCGCGTCAGGCATGCTCTGGCCGAAGTTGACCGGCGGCGCGCCGGCGGCACGCAGTCGCACGCGGGCCTCGCCGCCGCGCAGCGCGTGCTCGCGCTCCAGCCGCTCGCCCGGCGCCAGCGGCACTGTGCCGGCGATCAGCCCCTCCGGCTCGGCCATCGCGCCAAGGCGCAGTTCGCCGGCGTTGAGGGACAGATCCACGCTGGCGCGCGTCGCGCCGTCCAGCCCATAGGCCACCGTCTCGGTCTGTGCGGCAGCGCCAGGGCGCACGCCCAGATACCACACCCCCCCGGCGAGGGCGGCCACCGCCAGCAGCCCGATCAGCAGCGAGACCAGCGCCGACCTGCGGCCGACCATCAGATCCAGCCCGATCGCGATCAGCAGCACCGGCCACAGCCGCAGCAGCGCACCCCACACGCTCCAATCCAGCACTCCCAGGTTGTTCAGCAGCAGCACGCCGCCCGCCGCGATCAGGGCCACCGGGCCGACCAGTCCGCCGCGTGCCGGCCGGCGCTCGGTGATCTCCACAGCCGTCTCACTCATCGCTCGTTCCCTCCGTGTCGCATCACCATGCCCCCGCGGTACAGGATCGCCAGCCCGGCGAGGATGAGCGCGGCTGGCAGCAGGATGCTGAACAGTTGGCTGGTGGTCAGCAGCACCACGACGCCCATCGCCAGCATGACCCCGGCCGGGACCAGCGCCCAGCGCAGGCGCCCGCCGATCTCTGGCAGGCGGGTGAGCGCGCCGAAGGTGGCCGCCAGGCCGAAGAAGAACAGCGCGCCGGCTGCCTCGCCGACGATGTCGGACAGGCCGGCGACGGTGGCGAGGGTGAGCAGCACACCAGCGGGCAGCACCGCCCACCAGGAGTCGCGGTGGGCGAGGTAGACCAGGCAGAAGCCGAGGCCGATCGCGCCGAGGAACAGCCCGCCGGTCCAGCCGCCGGCGGCCCACGGGGCCAGTGTGCCGACGCCCGTCACGGCGGCCAGGCCGAGCAGGGCGCTGCCGGGGATGGCGGCCCACCAGGCCGACGGGCTGCGCAGGAAGGCGGCCAGGAACGCCAGGCCGCCGGCGGCGAACGCGCCGGCCCATAGCAGGCCGGCCAGCGGGCCGAGCAACCCGAGGCTCTGCAGCAGTGATAGGGTCCCAAGCGCGACCAGCGCAGCGCCGGCCAGCGTTGTGGTGTTGGTGCGTCTCATTGTCGAATCTCCTGACCAGACTGTGGCGCGCATCGCGCCCGTGCAGGGTGAGGTTTCAGGAGAGGGCGAAGCTCTGCCCTGAAACCTCCCCGCGGTATTCGGATAGGCTTTTCGTATGGCTCGCACGTCCGTTACCGTTCCCACGAACGCACAAGGGGGCGCAAGCCCCGCAACATATAGTGGCCGAAGGGGCTTCGCCCCACGGATCTCCCAAGCCTGTATGGCCGGAGGCCGCGCAGCGAAACCTGGCCGTAGCGTAACACGCCTCCCGCGGTCCTGGCGTCCACCGGAGTGCGGGTGGCGAGGGGGACAAAGGTCGGAGTGATTACGTGTAATATTTCACAAATACTGGACGTCTCAGCCCTGTAACACGTACATGGCGAACAAACTGGCGTTGACGGGCGGCCAACGCCCGAGGCGTTCCTGGCGGGGCACAGGCCGTGGGTGCGCGAGGTGGCGGAGCAGCTGCGGGCAGGGCACAGAGGTGAGGAGTGGCCTCCGATCAACCTCTGTGCCCTCTGTGTGCTCTGTGGCGAGAGCATTTAGCGTTCAGCGTTCAAAACGTGATCGAAAGCCCGCCGTCCACCACCAGTGTGTGGCCAGTGATGTAGGTATTGCGCGGCGCGGCCAGGAAGGCCACCGCCTCCGCAATTTCCTCAGGCTCGGCCGGGCGCGCGAGGGGGATGCGCCGGCGCCGCACGTAGAGCTCCTGGAACTCCTCGGTCTGATGGTAGTTGACGCCATCCATCACCGCCATAGGCGTTTCCACGAAGCCGGGGGCCACCCCGTTGACCAGGATGCCGTGCGGCGCAAGCTCCACCGCCAGCGTGCGGGTGAGTTGGTCTAGCGCTCCCTTGGCCGAGTTGTAGTGGCTGGCGCGGTTCAGCCCGAGGAAGCCGTTGACCGAGGAGACGTTGACGATCCGGCCGCCCGCGCCCTGCGCCACCATCGTGCGCGCCGCCTGCTGGCTGCACTTGAACGCGCCGAGGTAGATCACCTCCACCGCGCGCATCCAGGTGGCGAAGTCCACCGTCAGCGCGTCCACCTCGTAGAACACGCCGGCGTTGTTCACCAGCACGTCCAGCCGGCCGAAGGCCGCGACGGTGCGCGCGACCATGGCCTCGGCGTCCTGCGTGACGTCGGAGGGCACGAACAGCGCCCGCCCTCCGGCCGCCGCGATCTCGCCCGCCACCTCGTCGCCCCGGCTCCCCGGCAGATCCGCGATCGCCACCGCCGCGCCGCCGCGGGCCAGGGCGTGAGCGGTGGCGCGGCCGATGCCGGAGGCCGCGCCGGTAACGAGCGCCACTCTCCCGTCAAACATAACAGCCTTTCATGCGCTGCGCGCAGGCTCATCGGATGGAGATTTTTTGCGAGGGGCGCCCTCGCGCTCCCCGTGCGGGCGCCAGCGGATGGGCGGGGTGCGAGGGGCGCCCCGGGCCGCGGGGAGGGCGTGCCCTCCCTATTTTTCAGCTCTGGCGCTCGAGCCAGATGATCTCCGAGTCCAGCTCGGCCAGCGCCAGCGCCACCCCGTCGCGCTCGAGGGCCGCGCCGCTGAGCGCCTCGCGCTCGCCGCGGTCCGCCAGGCGCACCCGGTAGATGGCCGCCGGGTCCAGCCCGCGCGGGTGGATGGCGCGCTCGGGTGGGCCACCTAGCGCGCGGTAGACCATCACCGCGCTGCGCGAGCGGTCCGGCGCCAGGGCCTGGATGGCGTCCCAACCGTAGCCCACCCGGTCCACGTTAGCGCGCGGCGGCAGCAGGTGGATAATCTTCGCGTCGCGCACCAGTGTGCGCAACTCCTTGTACTGCACCACCGCCGCCTTCGTGTCCGCCATCTGGCGCTCGTCCCACTCGGTGATGCGCTGCATCAGGATCAGCGGGCCGCCGAAGATCGCGCTGCGCAGCGTGTAGGGCGTCGGGTCGTCCTCCATGTAGCGCACGCTGTAGCGCGGCGAGAAGGGGTAGGACGCGCCGTAGATCCCCTGGCGGGTGGCGTAGGTGGCGATGTTGTCCACCGTGATGCTGGTGTGGTACAGCCGCGCCATCTTGTAGGTCATCATGCAGCCGCCGTCCTCGCAGTTCTCCAGCACCACATGGGGGCGGGCGCGGCGCACGGTCTCGATCACCACATCGATCCCCTGGGTCGAGCCGGCGTAGTTGCTGTCCCCTGGGGCGTGGCTGTGGTCGGCGCGGTCGCAGAGTTTCACCATATCCTCGCCGTCCTGGATGATATAGTCCACGCCCTCTTCGTCGATCAGGCGCAGCATCTGGGCGATCACCCAGTCGCGGCAGGGGTGGTGGGCCAGGCAGAGCGGCGCGGCCCCGAAGTAGTCATCGCCGATGTAGGTGCGCCACTCGGGGTGCTCGTGGGCGATCGGCGCGTCGGGCGCGCACTGGGCCAGCGCCATGTGGACGCCGAAGCGCATGCCGTAGGAGCGGGCGCGCTCGGCTATCGGAGCCAGGCCGCGCGGGAACTTCTGCGGGTTGGGGCGCCAGTCGCCGATCGTGCGCGCCCAGCCGAGGTCCAGCACCACCACTTCGATCCCCAGCTCGGCGCAGCGGTCGATCACCGCCAGTTGCTGGGCCTCGTCGATCGCCTGGCCGTACTTCCAGGAGTTGTACTGTGCCCAGGGGTAGCGCTCGTCCGGCATGGGCGGGTGGACGTGGGCCTCGGCGAAGCGCTGCGTGGCGTAGCCGGCCTCATCCCAGTCGCCGTGGTACTGGCCGAGAAAGACGGCCGGGATGGCGAAGGCGGCGCCAGGCGCCAGGACGTGCGCCAGGGCGTCGATGCGGCTCTCGACATGCGTCGCGCCCGGCTCGGCCCAAGCGCGCAGGCGGCTCTTACCGTTGAACTCGACGCCACACACCAGTCCGTCGGCCACCACCGGCGGGCCCTCGGGTGGGTCTCCTGTGGCGCCGGGACGCAGTGCGAACCAGGCGCAGCTCGTCGGCCCGTTGTGGTGCGAGGGGAACGATCCCATCCGCACCTCGATCGGCGTGCGGCCGGGCCAGATCTGGGCCTCGTGCAGGGTGAAGAAGTCCCGCCGGTAGACCCAGCTGAACTGGTCCACATGGAAGAGGATGGCCGGCGCGGCGGGCGCCTCGAGCGCCAGGAAGGCACAGTCGCCGATGGCCACTGGCGCCGTGCCGGCGTTGGTCAGCTCGGCCCACAGGCGCGCGAACGGGCGGCCAGGGAAGACCTGGAGGTGCTGCGTGAGCCGGAGCGCGCCCGTGGCGTCCTCCACCTCCAGGGTGAGCGTGCGCACGCCGTCCGGCCCCGCCTGCTCGCTGGTGCCGAGCGCGCGCCGCCAGATCGGCTGGCGCCCGTCCACCGTGAGCGCGCCGAGCGCGGCGGGCCGCGTGGCGAGGCCGGCAGGCCCCTGCATGCGCCACGTCAGCCGGCCATCCGCCAGCACCACCGTGCATGTGAGCGCGTCCCCCTGAAGGGACCATGCGGCCGTGGTGTCGCTGTGTGTCTCAGGCATCGTGATCTCCATATCTGCGGGGAGGGGCGCTCACAGGGGAGGGGCGCCTCATGAGGCGCCCCTCCCCTGTGGACCGTAGAGCATCTGCCCTACCCAAATCCGTTCCTTCCGTTCCCTCTGCTCCCGCTCAGTTGCCTACCCCTTCGCCAGCAGCGCGTTGGCCTTCTCGTCGATCTGCTTGGCGCCCTCCTCGGGGGTCAGGTTGTTGTTCCACACCTCACCGAGGATCGGCCCCATGATCTCATTCACCAACTGCTGCGCGCTGCCGTGATACAGGTCGCCGATGATCGCCTGCGGCAGCGTGTCCACCACCGACTTAAAGCCGGGCGGCAGGCCCTCCAGGTAGCCGGGGTCCTCGCGGTACTGGCGCCGGATCGGGATCCAGTCCCGGTTCTTGGCCAACTCCTTCTGGTACTCGGTGGCGCGCCAGGTAGCCCAGGCAATTGCGGCCTCGGGCGCCTTGGAGTCCTTGGCGATCACCCAGCCGCCGAACCAGAACGGCAGCGCACGCTTGCCCTTCCACATCGGCAGCGGCGCCATGTCCCACTTGAAGGGCGAGTCCACGTTGCTGGACATGTACCACGTGCCATCGGCCACCATCGCCAGCTTGCCGGTCTGGAACAGCGACACATCCTGGGCGATGGCCGCGGCCTGCGTCGCGTCGGGGGACACCTTATGGACGTAGACCAGGTCCTGCAGCCACTGCAGCCCCTCGACGTTGCGCGGGTCGCTCACGGTGAACTGAGTCGGCTCGATGATCTTGTCGAAGAACGCCGTGCCGGCGGCCCAGCCGAAGGTCTGCGCACCCCACCAGGCGCCGAGCGCGCCCTTGTCGAAGCCCCACTGAACCGTCTGGTCGCCCTCTTTGATCGTGAGCTTCTTGGCCGTTTCCAGCACCGTATCGTAGGACCAGGACGCGTCCGGGTAGGGGAGGCCGGCCTTGTCGAAGATGTCCTTGTTGTAGTACAGGGCCATCATCTGGAGGTTCTCGGGGATGCCGTAGAGGTTGGTGCCGTCGAAGCGCCAGTAGTTGTAGAGGTCGAGCGGGTACTGGTCCTTGTCGGCGAAGTCCGCCACCAGGTCGACGTCGTCCTGCAGGTTGCGCAGCAGGCCGTTCTTATAGTGGGTGTAAGCCTGGACGTCCCACATGTAGGCGTCGATCGGCTGCTTGGAGGCGTACGACAGGTCGAGCTTGGTCCAGTACTGGTCGTACGGCAGCAGCTCCATATCCACCTGATAGCGGCCCTCGTACGCCTGATTAAACATCTCGGCGCTGAGCTTGAAGTTCTCGTCCAGCACCGGGCTGTTGTTCCACATCATCACGTTGATCTTCTGCGGCGCGCCCGTGCCCTGGGCGGGCGGCTG
>DATMBA010000272.1:0-8908 GCA_035559635.1 Roseiflexaceae bacterium | reverse complement strand
CCGGCGCGCACCGCCACACCCTCGCGTGCGGAGCGGCGGATATCGGCGCGATGGCCCTTGCTCATGGCGGCCAGCAGCCGCTCGGGCGGCGGGATGAGGTCGAGGTGCACGGTGCTGCGCGGCTGGATCGGCTCGGCGGCGACGAAGCCGCGCCCGAGCAGCCAGCCCCAGAGCGGCGAGGCGGCGGGGTCGGCCTCCAGCAGGTTCGGCTCGAGGCGCAAGAACACCGCGCGCGCACGGAACGCCAGGCGGTCCAGCGCGCGGAGCAGCAGCGCGTCGGCCGTGCGGTCCCCGGCGAGCAGCGGGCCGCGCGGCACGTAGAGCACGGCCAGCCCGAGGCGCCGCTTGATGAGTACCTGGGCGCCGGCCAGGATCGCCCCGCCCTCGGCCACGGCCAGGCGGCGCGCCTGCCAGCCCACGGTCCGCTTCAACCGGCCCCAGGCCGAGGACTGCAACAGATGGCCGTGGGGGTGGCCGGCGGCGAACGCGTCCCAGGTGGCCTCGTCCGGCTCGGCGGCGGTGAGGGTGGCGAGCGGGTGTGTGGTGTGCGGTAGATTCATCGGCGAACTCAATGCTGGGGATGCAGGGGCGTGCGGCCCCGCATTCCCCCGCCCGTCGCTCCGTGGCAGGCGGGGAGAGCGTATGCGGGGGGCAGCCCCTTACACTCCCCGTTTCACAGACTCTGAGAGCCTCCACACCCGCTCGAAGTACCCGCCGCCGTCTGAGGCAAGCGATCGGGCGTAGGCGGTGATCTGGGATGCCATCTGCGCCTCGCCGCCGAACAACTCGGGTACCTGGCTCCCATAGGCGGCGATCGCGTGGATCTTGCGCTCCAGTACGGCGCTGATGTCGATCAGCGAGGGAGCGAGGGGCTCACGCACCGCCGCCAGCCGCCGCTCGAGCGCGCCGGGCTGCAGGACGTAGTGGACATCCTCGTAGAAGGCGAGGGCGGGGCCGGCGGTGGCGAGCGCCGCGTCATAGGCCACCAGGTGGTCCACGTGGTCGCCCACACCGAGGGGCGCGTAGAGGGTGGCGTGCGGCGCGCGGGCGCGCAGGGCCGCCAGCAACTGGCGCAACTCGGCGTGCAGCGGGTCGTCCGGCACTGGGGTGCTGAACAGCGTCTCGCGGCTGGTGTAGGCGTGCGGCACACGGTAGATTGCGTCCAGCATCCCGGCCCAGAAGAAGTCGGGCCCCAGCCGCTCCATCGCCAGCAACTCCTCGCCCAGCCGGACGGCCATCACATCGGCCGCCTCGAGGCCCCAGTCGGCGTGGAACTCCTGTGCCACAGCATTGAACGGTCCTTCGGGCGGCGGGGAGGCGGTGCAGAGCGTGACGACCAGCACACGGGCATCTTGGGCGAGGTGGGCGGCGATCGACCCGCCGCAGGAGAGCGCCGCGTCGTCGAGGTGCGGCGAGAGGTAGATGTGGTCGTACGAGTCGTGGATCTGGCGCAGGTCTTCGACGCGCATAGCTACTGTTTCGGCCGCCAGGTACCGCCGAGGAGTCCACTGTCCACATCGAGCTCGGCGAGGGCGTCCGCGGCGGCCTGGCTGCGGGCCTCATCCTGGCTCTTGCTGATCTGCTGAAGGGCGCGCCGGGCGGTGGCACCGCCGATCTGGCCGAGCGCCCAGATCGCGGCGGCCGCTACCTCGCCGTCGTCGTCGCCGGCGAGCGCGGCGATCTTGGGCGCCAGGGCACGCGCTTCATCCGCCAGTTCGCCGGCGGCGCGCGCCGCCTCGTAGCGCAGCGCCGGGGAAGGGCTGGCCAACTCCTGCCCGATCGTCGGGAGCCAGCGGCGCTGCATCGAGCGGCCCATGGCCACCAGCGCGCTCTCCTTGAGCAACTGCTCGCCGGACTCATAGGCGCGCTGGATCTGGCGCTGCACGTCCTCGTCGCCGGAGAAGAAGCCGGCGCTCTCGAGCGCGCGCCGGCGCACGTCGATCGGCTGGTGCTCGTCGCGCACGGTGGCCAGCAGCCCGCCGAGCACCTGCGCGGCCTGCTCCTCGTCCAACTCCTCGATCTCGGCCAGGTAGGCGAAGCGGCTGAGGCCGGCGGCGGCGGCGGCACGTACCTCGGCCGCCGGGTCGTCACGCAGCACGGCCAGCAGGCGGCGGCAGAGGGCCGGGCTCTCGTTCTCCCACAGCCCCTCCACCGCCTGCTCGCGTACCGCAGCGCTCTCGTCCTCCAGGCACCACGAGAGCGCTGCGCCGAAGTCCAGGTCCACGTTCTCCTCGGCCAGCTCGACCATGGCGCGGGCGATCTCGGCCCGCCGCTCGGGCCGCAGCCGCTGCCAGGCCGGCCAGAACGCAGCGTGCTCCTCGGGGCCAAGCCCGGAGAGCGGCTTCAGCTCGCGCATGGCCAGGCTGTGGCCGGGGGCGCCGATCGTTGCAACGTATGCAGCGAGATCCATACTCGTGGGAGATGCGGAATGCGGGATGCGGAATGCGCAGGTGTGTCACGCATCCCGCATCACGCATGACGTACGCATCATGTATTACGCATCACGAATCACTCGTCGTCGTCGTAGAACTCCTCGTCCTCCTCCTCCTCCTCGTCCGAGGTCTCCTCGTGCGGCGGGGTGAAGAACCAGGTGCGGTCGTTCTCCTCGTCCCGCTCGAAGCGGTCGCTCTCGGCGATCAGGTGCGCCAGATACTCGCGCGAGGCCGGGCGCAGCACGTTGAGGCCGACGAACAACTCCTGCTCGGTGATGCGGTAGCGCGGCGCCTCGCGGGTGCCCACCGGCACGCCGGCCGTCTCGGCCACGTGCTCGAGCATCTCGATCCCCTTGCGGCGCTCGTTCATCGGGAAGGCCTTCAGGTTGCGCAGACGGCCGTACTGCTGCTGGTTCACCAACATGTCGGTGTCCACCACGCAGGCATAGGTGACGTTGGCGAAGGCGAACTTGGGCGTCTTCTTCGTCTCGTCCACCACCAGCAGGCGGTCGGTCGTCTCGGGCGCCTCCTCGTAGGCCAGCGTGAAGACGTGCGGCTCCTCGGTGCGCGTGAGGGTGATCAGCGCGCCGGAGACCAGGTACTCGTGGAAGATCCCCTCGAGGCCCTGGACCCAGCCGCCGCGGTTACCGGTGGGGTAGCGCAGCTCCACCAGCGTCGAGGTATAGTGCTGCGGCAGCTCGAAGCGCAGCACCGCAGTGCGCTGGTCGTGCAACATCGGGCCGGGCAGCAGCGCGGCGAGCGCGCGGGTGAGCGGCAGGATGCCGTACTCCCACTCGAAGAAGGTGAGGATGTGGGAGAGCGAGCCGCTCTTACGAATGGCATCGGCGCTCTGCTCGGCCAGGCTGTCGTCGAAGCCCTCCTCGATGTAGCCCGCCAGGTTACCCATCTCGTTGGCCTTGACGCGCTTGGTGCCGATGGCCGGCAGGCCGCGGGTGGACCAGAGGCGGGCGCCCTCCACGCCGACGAACTCGAAGTCCTTCTCGCGGCCCAGCCGGTAGTTGAGCGCGAAACGGAATGCCTCGTAGTCAGCCTGGCGTGGGTTGTGGTAGAAGATATCGGCGATGATCTGGGTGTCCAGCAGCGGCTCGCCGGTCTCCATCAGGTAGTCGCGAATGCGGCGCAGGTCGTTCTTGCCGAAGCTGACCACCGCTGCCTCGGGGAAGGCCTGGTTGCCGAAGGTAACTATACGGCGCAGCGGATCGCTCTCGATCGCCTGGCGCAGCTGCGTCTGCAGCGTGTGGCCGTACTGGGCCATCAACTCCTCCACCGGGCGGCGCAGGTCCACCTGCAGGCCGTTCGGCAGGGTGATGACGGTGTTGACCAGCACGTGCGCTGGCTGCGGGGCGGCCGTGACCGGCTCGGCCACGGCGGGGGCGGTCTCGGCTGGCGCCGCTTCGGCCGGCGCTGGCGCGGCCGTGGCCGGCTCCGGTATGGTGGGCGCGGGCGCCTCGCGCGTGGGCGCCTCCGCCTGGCGCGCGGGCACCAGGCCGGCCTGCTGCTGCCAGTAGTCCGAGATGAACACCGGCTCGATCGTGGTGAGCGCCGGGCGGGTGGTGGTCACCACCACGCTGATGTCGTCCACCGGGAGCGGGTTCTCCGGCTCGTGGAGCCGCTGGCGGAACATGTGCTTGGTGTCCGGCTGGCGCGGCGTATAGGCGCCGGCGCGCGAGGTGATATACAGCACCGTGCCGTCCTGCTCCTCGCGGGTGAAGACCCCCTCGTTGGCGCGCAGGGCAGCGTCGATCTCCTCGGCCACGCGGGCGGCATCCGCCTTGCGCTGCGCGGCGAAGAACTCGGCCAGGTTGGCGAGCGTCTGGCGGATGGGCGCGTCGGCCGCGAAGAAGCGGCCCTGGGCCGCCATGATCTGGTAGACCTGCTCGGCGAGGGCGCGCTGGTCCGGGTTGCCGCGAAACGTCGGGCCGCTGCTCATGACGATTGCTCCTCCGCCAGCACCAACTCGCGCAGGATCGCGAGGTAGCGCTCGGTCAGCCAGGTGAAGTCCTGCGGCTGGCCGCTGGCGCGCAATGCCTGCACCAGCTTCTCCATCGCCGTCTCGCCGTAGATCACGTTCTTTCCGTCCATAGGCTCCTGGCGGGTGTACACCGCTTCACGACATCGCAGGAGGTACGCGGGTGCGGCGTCCCGCCAAAGAGATCCAACGCGGATCGGTTTCGGGGCCTACACCCCGCGTACCCCCGCTTAGAGGTGCATCCGGCACGTCCCTTGACCGAAGCGGCAGGGCCAGGGAGAGCTGTGCCCTCCCGCAAACCCACCCCTTCCGGCGAGTGCGTGTCACCGCACGTGCCGAATGCACCACTTAGGGATCCCCTGCGTACGTCCTGGACATAACAAAACCAACGCATGTGATGCGCGACTGAAGGGGAATTATAGCACCTGCGCGCGTGGGGCGCAAAACACGGGGGCACGGTGAGGGCTGCGCCAACATCCTCTGCTTGGCGCCACGCCCGGCGGCTGATGAACAGTGCTTCTGGAATCGGGTATCCTGGCTTCGCACCACGCCCGGCCCGTGGGGTGCCCTCTGGGCCCGGCGGGCTATCCATAACAAAGGCCGCCGGCGCACCCTGCAGGACAGCCCGCGCCGGCGGGCTTTGCCGTGTCTCGCCTGCCGCTTCAGCGGCCGGGCGTGGGAGGGCGCCACATCCCCGATGCGGGGGTACACCGTCATAAGCCGCGGGCTATCCATTCCGAAGGCCGCCGGCGCGCCCTGCAGCCCGCCGCGGGGGCCCGCTGGTCCCGGCCGGGCGTGGTATGCCACCCACGGACGTTGAGGTGGCCATCTTTCGACGCGTGGGGCGCCTGCTACTCGGCCATGCTCTCGAGCGCCAGCGCGATGCCGCCGATCGCCACGCTCTCGAAGCCAAGGACCGAGGGGACGATCGGGACGTCCTGCTGCACCAGGTCCCCACTGTAGTACTGCAGGCGAGCGCGGAGGGCCTGGAAGAAGGGCTCGCCGCCGCTGCGAGCCACCACGCCGCCGATCACGATCATCTGCGGGTCGATGAGCGCGATGATCTGCGAGAGGCGCACCGCCAGCAGGTCGGCCGCCTCGGCCACCACCTGCCGCCCGGCCGGGTGGTCGCCGAAGATATCGCTGAGCAGGTTGGTCTCCAGCCCCAGCTCGGCTGCGCGGCGCATCAGCCCTTTGATAGAGAGGTGCTGCTCCAGCGTGGCGGGGGCCCGCTCGCGGTACACCGGGTCCACCGGCCCCACCACGGCGTGGCCGATCTCGCCGGCGGTGGTGGTAGCGCCGTGGTACAGATGGCCGTTGAGCACCAGGCCGCCGCCGACGCCGCTGCTGAGGTGGACGTAGACCATGTGCTGCGCCTGGTGGGCCACGCCGAAGGTGGCCTCCGCCAGCGCGATCAGGTTGGCGTCGTTGTCCACCAGCGTCGCCGCGCCGAAGGCCTCCTCGATGCGATCGCCGAGCGGGAAGTTCTCCCAGCCGGGCATGCGCGGCGAGCGCCGCACGATGCCCTTGCGGGCGTCCACCGGGCCACCAAAGCCAACACCGACGCGCACCAGGTGGCCGGTGGCGACGTGGTGATCGCTGAGCAGGCCGCGGGCGAGGTCGATCGCGCCGCTGACGATCGCCTCGGCGGTCTCGGCCGCCGGCTCGCGGAAGGCGCTGGCGTAGGTGTGGCTGTGCAGGTCCACGAGCGCCGCGCGCAGGCCGTAGCTGCCCGCGTCCAGGCCGAGCACGTAGCCCTGCGTGCCGAGCAGGCCCCAGCTGTTGCGCGCCAGGCGCTCCTGCACAAGAGCCTTGGGGTCGTTCATGGCGTTCTCCCCTCTCCGAAGTGACAGGACGCCCGCCGCCGGCCTCCAGCGGGGACACGAGGGTCGCAGCTCCCCACAACGGATCCTCATAGGGATCTTCTGAAGGGGCTACGCTCCTCCAACCCTCCCTGTTGGGGCGCGGGGGCGCGGCCGCCGCGTGCGTCCTGGAGTGAGTCGCCGCGCGCTCCGGGCGGAGCGACGCGGCGCATTATAGCACATGGGGTGTGGCCGGCGCGCTCCGCCAGCCTGTGCGGGGTTGGACGAAACGGCGCACGAACTTGCGCCACACCCCCTGGTGCGAGACCTGGTGCGCTGCGCGCGCGAGCTATGGTACACTCAGCGCTCCTGTGGGTTCGACAGCGCGCGGGCCGCACGCCCGGCGCTCCTGTGGCTCTGAGGATATGACGTTGCTGGAATCGCTCAACCCCGAGCAGCGCGCTGCCGTCACCGCGCCCATCGGTCCGGTGCTGGTGCGCGCCGGCGCGGGCAGCGGTAAGACGCGCGTGCTGACGCTGCGCGTCGCCTACCTGATCGACCAGGGCGCCAGGCCCGATAGCATCCTGGCGCTCACCTTCACCAACAAGGCCGCGAGAGAGATGCGTGAGCGCCTGCGGGCGCTCATGGGCCAGCGGGCGCGCGGCGTGCTGGCCGGTACCTTCCACGCGGTGTGCGCCAGGGTGCTGCGCGCCGAGATTGCCGGGCGCGCCGGCAGCTACACCGGCGACTTCACGATCTACGCCAGCGACGAGCAGCTACAGCTGGCCGCCGCGGCGCTCGACGCGGCCCGCGAGCGAGCGCCCCTGCTCCTGGAGCCGGAGGATCTGCTGCGGCACATCTCGCGCGCCAAGAGCCGGTTGCTCACGCCGCGCCTGGCGGCTCGCTTCGCCCGCGACCCCGCCGACGCCTTCGTGGCCGCCTGCTACCGCCGCTACCAGCGCGCCCTGGAGCAGGCCAACGCGCTGGACTTCGACGACCTGATCCTGCTCACCCACCGCCTGTTCAGCGAACACCCCGAGGTGCTGGAGGCGTACCAGGAGCGCTGGCGCCACATCCTGGTGGACGAGTACCAGGACACCGACTCGTCGCAGCACGCGCTGATCGAGTTGCTCTCCCGCCCGCCCGCCGGCCGCCCGCGCTCGCTGTTCGTGGTGGGCGACGGGATGCAGTCGATCTACGGCTTCCGCAACGCCGACCACACGATCATCGCGCGCTTCCAGCACGACTTCCCCGAGGCGCGGGTGGTGGAGTTGACGACCAACTACCGCAGCCGCCAGGCGATCCTGGACGCGGCCTACGCGATCATCCGGCACTCGCGGGTGGTGGCGCCGATGGCGCTGCGCGCGGCGAGCGCCCCGCGCCCCGGCGAGCGCTGCCTGATGATCTTCGATGCGAAGGATGGCAGAGACGAGGCCGAGCAGATCGCGCGCGCGATCGCCGACCTGGCGCGGCAGGGGCGGCGCCTGCGCGAGATGGCAGTGCTGTACCGCACGCGCCACATGAGCCGCCCGATCGAGCAGGCGCTGCGTCATGCCCGCCTGCCGTACAGCGTGCGCGGCGCCGCCGGGTTCTTCGACCGCGCGGTGGTGCGCGACGCCCTGGCCTACCTGCGCGCCGCCAACAACCCGGCGGACAACCTGAGCCTGGCGCGCATCGCCAACGTGCCGGCCCGCGGCCTGGGCGCCCAGGCGCTCGCCACGCTCTCGGCCTTCGCGGCCCAGAACGGCCTGGCGCTCTCCGAGGCGCTGGCGCACCCCGAGGCGCTGCGCCAGCTCTCGCCGAAGGCCGCCTCCGGCGCGCAGCTGCTGGCCTCGCTACTGGCCCGCTGGCGCCGCTATGCGCAGAGCTTCACGCCGGACAACCTGCTGGGGGACGTGCTGGAGGCCAGCGGTTACATGGCCGCGCTGCACGAGCGCCTCTCGCCCGAGGAGTTGCCCGACGCCCGCGCCCACCTGCAGGAGTTGGTGGCGGCGGCCGGCGAGCACCACACCCTTGGCGAGTTCCTGCAAGAGGTGGCGCTGCTCACCAGCGCGGACGAGAAGGACGACGAGCGCGACCAAGTGCAGCTGCTGACGATCCACGCCGCCAAGGGCCTGGAGTGGCCGATCGTCTTCGTGGCCGGGCTGGAGGAGGGGACGCTACCGCACGAGCGCAGCCTCGCGACGCCGGAGGGGGTGGAGGAGGAGCGGCGGCTGTGCTACGTGGCGCTCACCCGCGCCGGCGAGAAGCTGTTCCTCTCCTGGGCCGCCAGGCGCAGCGGGGTGTCTGCGAATGGCAAAGCGTCGCTCCAGCCCTCACGCTTCCTCGGCGAGATCGAGCGGTACGGCCGCGAGCGGGCCGGCTAGTGGTGCGCCACACCGATTCTGGTGTATCACCCGGATTCGCGGCGTTCGCCGGGTGGGCGGCCCATGAGCCGGCTGATGCATGTTGATTATTAAAGCGGGTAGCTGGTGGCGCACCACGCCCGGCGCGTGAACGCGCGGGCTACCTGTTACGAAGCCCGCCTGCGCGGGCTGAATCAGGCTACGCCGGCGGGCGTGGCACGCTGCCACGTACCCGATTATTTGGTAAAAGTTCATAAGCCGCCCATCCACGCATCACCATCCGGGTGGTGGACCACTAATGGTCTGACACCTTGATTGTGATGGAGCGGGGAGGGGCTC
>DATMBA010000271.1:0-7623 GCA_035559635.1 Roseiflexaceae bacterium | reverse complement strand
GAGGGCCGCTCGGCAGGGCCACGGAAGCGGATGATACTCACTCGCACCCCGTTGCGGCGCAGCTGGTCGAGCAGCCCGGCCACCCGCAGCGCGCCGCCGTACTTCGGCTCGGCCACCGGGTTGCAGGTCAGCGCAAGGACGTGCATCGCAACTCCTCCCTGGCGGCGGGTGCGCCTAGCCCGAGGCGGGCGCGCATCGCCGCCCACAGGTCGGCGTGCGTCAGGGTATCGCCTTGCGGCAACAGCCCGGCGATGGACGGCTCGACAGCCAGGTATGGCAAGCCGGCGGCGCTGGCGACACGGGCGTAGCCGTGCATGCCCTTCGGGCGCGTCTGGCGGCGGAAGAAGTCCGGGAACACCACCGCGCCCTCGTCGAGCGCGAACAGCAGGTCGCCGGTGCTCTCGTCGTCCGGGATGCGTGCCCGCGCGCGGGCGAGCGGGTCCAGCGGGCGCAGCCCCGGCAGCGCGGCGAGCGCCTCGGCGAGCTGTGCGCACGTGCCCGGGTCGTCACACCAGATCCGCACCGTCGTCGAGTCCAGGAAGTACAGGTAGTCGCGGCCAGGTTGGAGGCCGGTGGCGCGCAGCGCGGGGCGCACGTCGAGGGCGCGCTCCACGGCGCTCATGCCGTGGTCGGAGACCACCACGATGTCCAGGGCCTCGCCGTAGGCGGCGCGCAGCGCGGCGATGGTACGCTCCAGCTGACCGTTCAGCGCGGCCAGCGCCGGCGCGAGCCGTTCCGGGTCGGGGCCGTGCTCGTGGCCGAGCGCGTCCAACGCGGAGAACTTGATGTACCAGAACGCCGGCAGGTCGCCGCGGCGGGCGCGGGCGGCCACGGCGGATGGGATCTCGCCATCGTGCCGCACCAGCGGGTGGACCACCACCTCGTAGGGCAGGCCGGCGGCGCGCAACTCGTCGAAGAGCGTCACGGCCGGGCCGGCGCTGCCCGGCTCCCACAGCGGCGCCTCGGTGCTGCTCTGGAACGAGCGCAGCAGCCCGGCGGGGATGAGGTGGCCCATAGACAGGTGGCCGGGCTGTAGCAGGCGCGCCACGACGTAGCGCACGTCGAGCCGCAGCCGGTCCGAGGGCAGCGTGTCGCCCACACGGATCATCAGGCCCGCCAGCCGGTCGCGCAGCCGGTCTGGCCGGGCGGCGGGTGCGGGGCGGAACTCGCCCCAGATCCCGTGCTCGTCCGGGAAGCGGCCGGTGAACAGCGTCGCCTCGATCCCACGGTAAGCATACATGTTCGCCAGCGGGCCGGCGAAGCCTGCACGGCCGTGGGACTGCACAGCGGGCAGGGCGCCAGCGGCCACATACACCGGCGAGAGAGCATCAACGAGCAGGAGTGCAACTGGCATATTGGCGTACTTTCGCTAGCGGTTGCCGAACAACAAATCCTTCGGTTTGAGGGGTTCAAGGAGGGCGAAGCCCTCCCTGGCCCTCCCATCAGGCCGCGGCGCGGAGGAAGACCTCCTCCGTCCGCGCGCCGATCACGTCCCAGGTGAAGCGCGCGGCGACCATGCGCTGCGCGGCGGCGGCCATGCGGGCGGCCAGCGGGCGGTCGCACAGGGCGCGGGTTAGCTGCTCTGCGATCGCCGCCACGTCCCCCACCGGGTGCAGCAGGCCCGTCTCGAGCGGCGTGACCTGCTCATCGATACCGCGGATGTGCGAGGCCACCACCGGCGTGCCGGCGGCCATCGCCTCGATCACCGTGAAGGGGAAGCCCTCGTAGGCGCTCGGCAGGGCATAGACGTCGGCCATCGCGTAGTAGGCCGGCACATCGCGGTAGGCCACGTGGTCGATCTGCGTCACGTACGCGGCCACGCCGAGGCGTACGGTCTCGCGGGCGATACGCGCGGCATTGGCGTTGCGCCGCCCGACGATCACCAGCCGCGCGTCCGGCACGCTGCGGCGCACGGCCGGCAGCGCGCGCACCAGGTCGATCGCGCGCTTGCGCTCCACCAGGCGGCCCAGGTACAGGATGACCCGCTCGCGAGGATCGATGCCGAGCGCGCGCCGCAGGGTGGCGCCCGCCTCCGGCCCGGCCCCGGCGAAGTGGCGGTAGTCGATCCCGTTCGGGATGACCTCGACCCGCTCGTCCGCGAAGCCCTCCTGCTCCACCAACTCGCGCTTCAGGCCACCGCTCACCGCGATCACCCGGCGCGCGCGCTCGAGCAGCAGGCGCTCGCGCTGGTACAGCACTGGCGTCAGAGCGCGCGTCAGCACCTCGTTGAAGTTCAGCTGGCTGAGCGCGGTGTGCGAGAGGGCGCGCAGCTCCTCGCGCACCGTGCAGTGGACCGTCTCGACCACCGGCGGCAAGCCGGCGCTCACACCCCAGGAGGACATCAGCGGCAGGTTGCCGTGCACCACGTCGAATGGCGCCTCGGCGCTGAGCGCGCGGAACAGGCGGGCCGCCTGTCGGAAGTAGAGCGGGCTGTAGAGCACCGGCGGGCCGGGGGCCGCCACGCGGTGTAGGTGGACGCCCTCCACCTGCTCGAAGGCCGGCTCGCCGGCGCGCCGCCGCGCGATCACGTGGACATCGTGCCCGCGGGCCGCCAGCGCGATGCTGATGTTGCGGACGTAGGTGCCGATCCCGCCCTGCGGCCGGACGATGTCTTCTTGTGAGAACAGACACATGCGCATCGATATGGTCCCCAGGTAATCAAACGTTACGCGGTGGCGCCGCCTTCGCGCCCCTGGCAGTGCGGGCGAGCACCAGGCGCCGCCCGGGCATGGTCCCACTGTGCGCCATGCCACGCCCGCGTGGCCCCCGCTGTCAGGCACACCCGCGCGCCAGCGGCAGCCGCGCCAGGCGGAACGCCGGGTGAAAAACGAGCGCGGCGAACAGCGCCAGCGGGCCGCCGGCCAGCTGCTCGAACTCCAGCCGGTAGGACAGCCCGGCGAGCAGCGCGCGCTCAGGTGCGGGCCGGGCCGGGGACGCCCGCCGGTGCGCGGCGATCGCGCGGCGGTGGCGCCACAGCCAGGCGTAGACGCGTGGCTTGACGCCCCAGAAGCGCGGCCCCTTGAGCAGCAGGAAGCCCCAGGTCACCAACTCGGCCAGCAGCAGCCCCGGCAGCAGGCGCGCGTAGGCGGCGCCGCCCAGGCTCTTCAGCAGCATCAGGTGGCGGTTGCGGTCCAGGTAGAACGCCTTGGCGGGCGTGTAGGAGGGGCGGTAGTGGTGCAGCACCACCGCCGCCGCCACGTAGCGGCAGCGGTAGCCCGCCAGCCGCGCCCGCAGCGAGAGATCGGTGTCCTCGCAGTACATGAAGAAGCGCTCGTCGAAGCCGCCCAGCGCCCAGAACAGCTCGCGCCGCATAGCGAAAGCCGCGCCCGAGACCGCGTCCACATCGGCGTCCTCCGCAAGCTCCGCCCGCGGCCGGTTCGCACCGCGGCAGTAGGTCAGCCCGCTATAGTGGACGGTGTTGCCGCAGGCGTTGACCACCTCCGGCCGGTCGTGATGGACGAGGCAGGCGGTGGTCAGGCCGATGGGCTGGCGGCCCTCACCCCCCTCCGCGCCCTCCGGGCCCTCTGCGGCCGGGAGAAGCGGTGCGGTGAGGGCGGCGAGCGCGCCGGGGCGCACCACCGTGTCCGGGTTAAGGAACACCAGCACCTCGCCGCTGGATGCGGCCGCGCCGCGGTTGTTGCCGCCGGCGTAACCATCGTTCGGGCCGCCGATCACGCGCGCGGCCGGGCAGCGCGCGCGCGCCAGCTCCGCGCTGCCGTCAGACGAGCCGTTGTCCACCACGATCAGCTCATCGTCCGGCCCGAGCTGCGGCAGGAGCGCGTCCAGGCACGGCCCGAGGTAGGCGCGGCTGTTGAACGTGACGATCACGACGCTGGTGCGGGTCATCGGGAGCGCCTCTCGGCAGTGTCCAGCCGCTCGAACACACAGCGGTGCAGGTCGAAGATCATGTTGCGCACCGAGTGCAGCACCACGCCGATGAAGAGCTGCAACATCCCCACCACACACAGCAGCACTGTGATCAGCCCGTAGCCCACCGCGAGCTGGCGGGTGGCCAGGTAGATGTCCAGCATATACACGCCCAGCGCCAGGCCGGTGAGCATGCAGAGCAGCCCGGTGGTGCCGAAGAAAAACAGCGGGCGCTTCTGGCCGACCAGGCGCAGGATGCCGCGCAGCACCTGCATGCCGTGGCGCACCGGGTTGCGCTTGGCGCGCTCGGCGTAGATCATCGTCACCGGCACCTCGGCGATGCGCAGGCCGTGCTGGTGGGCCAGGAACTGCATCTCGGACTCGATCGTGAACCCCTCCTGGCCGAACGACAGCGCGGCGAGCGCGCGGGTGGAGAAGGCCCGGTAGCCGCTCTGCGAGTCGCTCACCGAGACGCCCGAGGCCAGGTTGGTGACGAGCGTCAGGCCATGCTGGCCCACCTTGCGGTAGGACGGGATGGCGCTGCGGACGCCGAGAAAACGCGAGCCGACGACGATATCGGCCTCGCCCAGCAGCACCGGCTCCAGCAGGGCGGGGATGTCATCCGGCCGGTGCTGGCCGTCGCCGTCCAGCATCACCACGGCGGCGTACTGCTGCTGGCGCGCGAAGGAGAAGCCGCTGTTGACGGCCGCGGCCTTGCCCTGGTTGGCGCTGTGGCGGATCACGATCGCGCCGGCGCGCTCGGCGATCTCGGCGGTGCGGTCGCTCGAGCCGTCGTCCACCACGATCACTTGGGAGACGTAGCTGCGCGTGGCCAGCACCAGGCTGCCGATGAAGCGCTCCTCGTTGTAGGCGGGGATGATCGCGGCGGTGGTGGGGGCCGCGGGCCGTGCCCGACGCGGCTTGCGGATGAGGGTGCGGTCGTTTCCTGCGATGGAGCGTACGATGGTGGTGGTCATGGATGAGCGCCTCCGCCAGGTAAGGGCGATGACAGATGGGCGGAAACAGAGACGCCACACGACGCGATCAGCGCGGATGGCGCCTGCGGACATCCTACCGAAGACCGGGGATCCATGCCTATATGCCGTTGCTCCTACTCTCGCTATGACCCCTCGTTTCCGCAATACAATCGCAAACAACGGCCCTCGTTCGCAATGAAAATGCAAGGGTCATGCTGGCGCGGGCCTGTGGCCCGCGCCAGCATGACTAGCGTTGGGGAGGCGTGGCCTCCCCAGGCCCTGCCGCACAATAGAACTGGGGAGGCGTGGCCTCCCCAGACTCCTTCTGTGAGCGCTGGCGCAGCTACCCCCGCCCGGACTGGATACGGCGCAGCAGCAGGCCGCCTGCGAGGATCGCGAACGGCACGGCCAGCAGCCACAGCGGCAGCGGCGCCCCGTCCGAGCCGCCGGTTGTTGGCAGCGCCGCCGGCCCGCCGGCCTCTGGTACTGTAGCCGCCTGTAGCGTGGCGCCCTGGGGGGCTGCGACGCCCCCGGCGCGCTCGGCGGTCAGGCCGAACAGTGTCAGGTGCGTCACTGCGCCGCAGGCCCGGCCCGCCTGTGCATCGACCGTGGTGGGCAGCTCGACCCACGCGCCGGTCCTGGTGTCGTAGGAGCGCACCACCAGGTGCTGGCCGCGCGCCTGCGCCTGCGCGAGCGCATCGGGCGGGAAGGCGATACAGACCTGGATAGGGTTGGTGAAGGTGGGGTTCGCGATCGGCTGGCCGTTCTGGTCGAAGAGCGTGATCTCGACCGCCTGGCGCAGGATCGTGAAGCTGGCGTTGGCCGGCGCGGGCGGCAGGGCGGCCGTGGGCACCACCCGCGCCTGCATGGTCCCCGGCTGCGCGAGCGCGTCGGCCGGGATCACAATGGTGACGCCGTCGCCGATCTCCACAATCGAGGTCACACCGGGGGCCACGACCTCGCGCACCGCATCCGGCGGCGGCGGGATCACCGGTTCGGTCACGGGCGGGATGGTCGCCCCGCCAGGCGTGGCGGTGGGCACGGTCTGCCCTTGCGGTTGCCCGGGGGGCGCGGCCCAGGCGGCCGGGCGCGTGCCGAGCAGCAGGACGCCGGCCACCAGGGTGCAGAGGACACCGAGGCGAACGAGGGACGTGAGGCCGGGACGAGACATGCGGATGCTCCTTTTCAAACAGGCTCTCAGCCTGGTTTTTGGGAGGGACAAAGCCCCTCCGCGCCTCCCTAGATCGTGAAGCCATCGCCTACGGGGAAAAAGCCAGCTCCAGCCGCTGATCCTGGCGCAGGTCCAGCCGGTAGCTCACCCAGGGCGCGGCGACCGACTGGGGCGGAAGGGATGTGGCGCTGAGCGTGGCGCCCGGCGGCAGGCGGACGCGCACGGTGAGCGGCAAGGCGTCGCGGCCGGGCTGCTTCTGCACGGTGATCCCGTAACGCCAGGTCCGCCCGTCGTGCCGCAGCACCTGGGGGGGCAGGTGATAGCGCAGGACGGTCTCGCGCGTCCCGCCGCGTGGGACGATCAGAAAGGTGCTCAGGGCGAAGGTGTTGGCCTCCCCCGGCGCAACCGTGACCGCGCCCGGCTCGTCGCGCCCGGTGCGCAGCCAGGCGCCAGGCGTCGGGTTCGTCGCCGCGTCGAATAGGGTGCTGCCGGCCGGCACCAGCACGCGCAGGTAGTTCCAGAAGCAGCCGGCGAAGTAGTCCTCGTAGCGCGCCGCTCGCCGACGCTCTACCCAGCCGCAGTCGGCCGGGCCGGCGCGGGTGTGGGTCTGACGGACGCTGAGCTGGGCGTACGGGGCCGCCGGCTGCGTGAGGTCCACGGTGTAGCTCCACTGCTCGGCGATGTACGGGCCGACCTTGTTGTAGCCGACGTTGGAGCTAACGACCATGAGGAAGTCGTCGGCCGGCGGCCGCACGGCGCCGTCCCAGCCGTAGCGCGCGAGCAGCGGGGCGAGTGGGCCATCCGGCAGATACACCAGCGCATGCCGCTCGTCCAGCGCGCGCCGGGCCACAGCCGCCAGCCGCGGCAGGTCCACTCCCGGCGCCTGAAGCCGTGCGGCGATCGCCTGGGCCAGCGGGCCAAGAAACGCCTTGCGTCGCTGCGGGAACCCCCGGTTGTACTGGCCGCGCATGTACTGGACGACGCGCTCGGCCGAGACGGGCTGTGCCTCGCCCGGTATCACAACAGGCCCGGTGGCGCGCAGCAACTCCTGGACGGCGCGCTCGTCCACGGCGATCACGCCGCCCGCCACGCGCCCGCGCCCTAGCTGGTAGAAGCGCAGCGCGGTGCGCGCCGAGGTGGGGAAGTCGGGGCTCCAGTTCGCGTCGCGGAACAGCCACAGGTCCACGCCCATGTAGTGTTGCAGCGGGGCGGGCGGCTCGGGGTAGGGGTGGCCGGCCAGGTCATCGATCCCCTCCGAGTCGTCGAACGTGACGGCGAGGCGGCCGCGGTCCAGCGTCACCTCGGCCACGGCGCCGATGAAGCCGCCGGTCGCGCGCAGCTCGTTGCTGTCCTGCAGCAGGACCAGGTAGGTGCGCGTCCCATCGGCGCCGAGCAAGTCGGGCGCGGCGAGCGCAAGCTCCAGCCCGTCGCGCGCGAGCGGCAGCAGGGCGTCCACGCGTCGTAGGGGCGCCTGCATCCCCGGCGAGCGCGCCGCGGCCGCCAGACGGCTGCGGGCAGCCTCGGCACGGCGCAGCGCCTCTTGGGCAGCGAGGAGCTGCGGCCGGGCGGCGGCCAGGCGCTCCGTCAGCGCCGGCAGGAGCGGCGGGG
>DATMBA010000270.1:0-10510 GCA_035559635.1 Roseiflexaceae bacterium | reverse complement strand
GTGGCCTGCGCAACAGCTAGCCCGCGGGGCCCAGCGGGCACCCCACGCGCCGGACGTGGGACGCCACAATGGACGTTGACGTGGCCCCAACCCATTCACCGCCTCCCTTGCGGGCGCGCCGGGCCTATGGTATGATAGCCGCCGCTGTCTGAGATGCTGCCCCTCTGCATCCCCCGCTGTGATACCGGGGAGCGCGAGGGGCGGGTGCTCGCACTTGTCCCATATCTGCGCGGTGCGGCAAAACGAGGAGCGCGAGGGGCCGCCCTCGCAAGCACCCCCTTTTATCTGGAACTGCGCGCAGCGCACGAAACCCTGTTCGAAGGAGCTGTCTGGTGAGCACAAAGATAAAAGTGCTGTTGACACAGAACGTCGAGAATCTCGGCGCGGCCGGGGAGGTCAAGCAGGTCTCCGGCGGGTACGGCCGCAACTACCTGATCCCGAAGGGCCTGGCGGTGCTGGCCACCCGCGGCCAGGTGAAGCAGGCCGAGGAACGGCTGGCCGCCCAGCGCAAGCGGGACGAGGCCGCCCGCCGGGACGCGCAGGCCCTGGCGGCGCGTATCAACGGCCAGACGCTGCGCTTTACCGCGCGTGTCGGCGAGTTGGACCGGCTGTACGGCTCGGTCACCAACGCGGACATCGCCGAGCGCATCGGCCAGCTCCTGGGGGAGCCGGAGTTCGATCGGCGCAAGGTCGAACTCGATGAGCCGATCAAGCGCATCGGTATCTACCCGGTCAATGTGCGCTTCATGAGCGGCGTCAATGCGGTGGTGAACGTGGTAGTCGAGGGCGAGGAGGGCGCCATCCAGCTCCCGCCCGACCCGAACGCGGAGTGAGGCAGCGGATAGGAAGCGGATGAGCGGATAGCGAATAGGTGCGGCGGATAGGCCGTCGACGCAGGGCGAACCCATAACCGATTGATCCGGTATCTGTTTATCCGCTCCCTCCCCGCTGTCCCGCTCCAACCGAAGAGCACCCCCATGCGATAATGTGCCATGCCCGGAGGGGCCTGGCACATTGTCGTGTCTTAGGGGCCATGTGGATAACCGTGGGACAGGGTGTAGAGATCCGGCGGGCCAGGTGTGGGTAGGCTGGGGAGGACGCCATGACACTGCCTGAGGCGCCACACAACATCGAGGCCGAGCAGGCCGTGCTCGGATCGATCCTGCTCAACCGCGACGCGATCGTCGCGGTGGCCTCCTGGTTGCAGGCCGAGTACTTCTACATGCAGCGCCACGCCCAGATCTACGAGGCGATGCTGACGTGCTACAACGCCCGCATCCCGCCCGACATCCGCACCGTCTCGGAGGAACTGAGAAGGCGCGACCGGCTCGATGGCGTGGGCGGCGTGGTCTACCTGGCTCAACTGGTGGACCAGGTGCCCACCTCCTACCACGTCGAGTACTACGCCCGCATCGTCGAGCGCACCGCGCTGCTGCGCAAGCTGATCGAGGCCGGCGGCAAGATCGCGGCCCTCGGCTACGACGAGCAGGACGACCTGGAGGCAACCCTCGACAGGGCCGAGCAGACGCTGTTCGAGGTCTCGCAGCGCCGCAACACCCAGGACTTCGTCCACATCGGTCAGGTGATCGACGCTTACTATGAGCAGATCAACTACCTGCAGGAGCACCGCGGCGAGGTGGTGGGCGTGCCCACCGGCTACCGCGACCTGGACCAGATCACCGGCGGCCTGCAGCGCAGCGACCTGATCATCCTGGCGGCCCGGCCGGGGGTCGGTAAGACGTCGCTGGTCATGTCCCTGGCGTACAACGTGGCGCTGCACCACCAGGGCACCGTGGGGGTGTTCAGCCTGGAGATGAGCCGCGACCAGTTGGTGCAGCGCCTGCTCTCGATGGAGACACAGATCGACACCCACCGGCTGCGCCTCGGCCAACTGCGCGAGGAGGAGATGGAGCGTGTGATCTCGGCCATGGGCCGGCTGGCCGCCGCGCCGATCTATATCGAGGACACCGCCGGCCTCAGCATCGCCGAGGTGCGCAGCAAGGCGCGCCGCCTGCAGAGCCAGGCCGGAGTGGACCTGCTGATCATCGACTACCTGCAGCTCATGCAGGGCCGCCGTACGGACAACCGCGTCCAGGAGGTGAGCGAGATCTCACGCGGCCTCAAGGCGCTGGCCCGCGAACTCAACGTGCCGGTGATCGCCCTCTCCCAGCTCTCCCGCGCCGTGGAGGGCCGCACCAGCCACGTGCCGATGTTGAGCGACCTGCGCGAGTCCGGCTGTCTCGCGGGCGAGACGCTGGTCTACCTGCCGGACGAGAGGGGGTATCGCCGGATCGACTCGCTCGCCGGCCGGAGCGGCTTCAACGTGCTGGCGCTCAACACCGCGACGTGGAAGCTGGAGCGGCGCTTGGTGCTGCGTGCCTTCGCCACGGGCCGCAAGCCGGTCCTCCGGCTGACGACGCACTTGGGCCGCAGCATCCGGGCCACCGCTAACCACAAGTTCCTCACGATCCAGGGCTGGAAACGGCTGGACGAACTGGCGCCGGGGATGCGGCTGGCGCTGCCGCGCCCGGGGTTTCAGGCGGCGGTGATCGGGCCAGGGGCGCCGGGCTTGGCGGGCATCGGCGCCGAAGGCCAGGGCCACGCCGCCGTGGCGGGGGATGGGGCGGTGGGGGGCGTGGCAGTTGCCGCTCGTGACAACATGGTTCGCGCGATGGGTGCCACTGCTACGCCCCTACGGCGTTGTGGTACGTCGGTGGCGGATTGCGCCGCGATGCCGGATCGGGGCACCTGGCATCACCACGCCCCGATGCCTGACGCCGCCCACGGGGATGTCCTCTGGGACGACATCGTCGCCATCGCGCCAGACGGCGTGGCTCATGTCTACGATCTCACCGTCGAAGGGCTCCACAATTTCATCTCTAATGATACATTCTGTCATAATTCTATCGAGCAGGACGCGGACATCGTCATGTTCATCTACCGGGAAGAGTTGTACGACCCGAACACGGAGAAGAAGGGCATCGCCGAGATCCATATCGCCAAGCACCGCAACGGCCCGGTGGGCGTGGTGCCGATGCGCTTCGACCCGGCCACGACGCGCTTCTACGACCTGACGTACCGCACGCCGGATGGGTACTAACGTGAACATCCCTGCGGGAGGGGCAGGGGAGGGCCAGGCCCTCCCCTGAAACCCCACCCGGTGTTCATCTGGCGTTGTGCGCGCAGCGCATGGACGACTGAGGGGAGGGCCTGGGAGGGCGGGGTGCCCCCTGATCCCCTCGCTGAACCCCACCCGTGCGGGGCACGGGAGCTACGCCTCCGCAATCTGCAATCTGCGCACTCTTGTTTTGGGCCATGCCCGGGCGTATAATCCGAAATAGAACATGCATGTGGGAAGCAGAGGCGTGTGGCCACCAGGCACAACCCACTGGTGTCGCCGCCACGCAGCACGCAGCACGCAGCACTCGCATGGCGTTCACCGGCTTCACAACCGATAAGCTCGTGGGGCTCCCGCCGGAGCTGTTCACCGAGGTGCTGCCGCAGATCGCGCTACCGAGCGAACTGAAGGTGACGTTGCACCTCTTCTACCGCCTCAGCCGGCAACGGGGCGCCCCGCCGCGCCGCGTAAGTTGGGACGAGTTGGCCGCCGACCGGACGCTGAGGCGTGGGCTACGCGCCGTCTCGCGCGTGCGCGACCCGGAGGAGTTGCTGGCGGAGGGGTTGGCGGCGGCGGTGGCGCGCGCCACGCTGCTGCACGTCGTGCTGCCGGACGACGGCCGCGCGGTGAACTGGTATGTGGTCAACACCGCCGCCAACCGCGATTGGGCCGCGCGCGTGGGGCTGGCGGGCGCCGCCCTGGCGCGCAACGAGCCGCTGCCGGACGACCGGCCACCGCTGATCGCGCTCTACGAGCAGAACATCGGCCTGATCACGCCCATGCTGGTGGACGAGTTGCGCGAGGCCGAGGAGCGCTACCCGGCGCACTGGATCGAGGACGCCATGCGTGAGGCGGTGCGCGCTAACGCTCGCTCGTGGCGCTACGTCAGGAAGGTTCTGGAGAGGTGGGCCGCCCATGGAAGATACCCTGCGCAGGATCGCGCCGAGCGACCTATTGATATCGAGAAATACACCAACGGCGCCTACGGAGACCTCTTCCGCCGCGGGAGCGATACCTCCGACCTCTGAGGCGCCCGCCCCGCCGCCCTGCCCGCATTGCGCCGGCGCCGGCTGGTATAAGAAGGCCGTGCCCTTCAGCCACCCGGACTTCGGGCGGCTTTTCCCCTGCGCCTGCAAGCGCGCCGAGCAGGAGCAGAAGCGCGCCCGGCGCCTGATCGAGATCAGCAATATCGGCCCGTTCGTGGAGAAGACCTTCGCGAGCTTCAACCCGACGATCCACGGCGTGCAGCGCGCCTACCTGCGCGCCCGCGCCTACGCCGAGCACCCCCGCGGCTGGTTGGTGCTCCTTGGCAAGTACGGCGTGGGGAAGACCCACCTGGCCGCCGCGATCGCCAACGAGTTGCTGCGCAACCACTACCAGGTGCTGTTCGCCGTGGTGCCCGACCTGCTGGACCACCTGCGCTCCACCTTCGGCCCCAACAGCGAGGTGGAGTACGATAAGCGCTTCGAGGACATCCGCGACTCCCATGTGCTGATCCTCGACGACCTCGGCACCGAAAACGCCAGCGGCTGGGCCCGCGAGAAGCTGTTCCAGATCATCAACCACCGCTACAACTACGCCATGCCCACCGTGATCACCAGCAACCGCGACCCGAAGGACATCGACCAGCGCATCTTCTCGCGCATGTCGGACCGCGCGCTGTGCGAGGAGTTGACGGTGATCGACGCCGACGACTTCCGCGTGAAGACGGTGGAGCAGCGCTACCCGATCAACCGCGGGCGCCGCCGGCCTGGCGAGCGTTGAACGTGGGACGTTCCACGTTCCACGCGCTCACGCCGTTTGCTCCGATCCCGCAACCTTCATGCCGCCCCACGCTCCACATGGTGTGCTATCATTGTATAGCGCGGGTCCAGCGGATGATTTTGCCTGCCTGTGAAACCCGCCCGTACCACACATCCGCCACCATGCGGGAGGCCATCGATGCCAGGCAATCGCGCGCTGTTTGACCGGGCGATGGAGCAGAGCCGGGAGGCCGCACGGCAGAAGAACTGGGACGAGGCCCTGAAACAGGCAGTCCGCGCGCTGCAGGAGTTCCCGCAGGACCCGGACGCGCGCTCCTCGGTGGCGGTGGCGCTCTTCAACACCGGCAAGTACCCCCAGGCACTGCAGATTCTGGAGGAGTTGCGCCGCGCCGACCAGAACAACCCCTTCTTCCTCGAGTACCTGGCCCGCACCTACGAGCGCATGGGCAACGCCCCCGCTGCGGTGGAGGCCTTCGTGCAGCTGGCGGACCTGCAGCAGGGTCGCCGGCTCGCCGCACGGGCGGTCGAGGCGCTGCACGAGGCGCTCCGCCTGCGCGCAGATGCGGACGATCTGCGCCTGCGCCTGGCTCGCCTGCTGGAGGAGACCGGCGCTGGTGCGGAGGCCGCCGCCGAGTACCTCGAGCTGGCCCGCCGCCGCCAGGGCAGCCAGCTGGAGGAGGCCACCGGCTTCGCCGAGACCGCCCTGCGCCTTGACCCATCCAGCCGCGAGGCGAAGGAGTTGATCGCCGCCCTCCACGGCGCGCTCGCCGCCCAGGTGAGCGTGGATGCCCCCCTACCCGCGCCCGCGCCCGCCGCCGCCCCACCCACCTCCTTCGGCGCCAGCGGCGCGCTGCGCAGCCAGCAGTTCGCCATCGATAGGATCGTGGCCCAGGCCCAGGAGCGCCAGGAGGCCGGCGACATCGCCGCCGCGCTGGAGGGATACGAGCGGGCGATCAGCATGGGGTGCGAGCGCCCGGACGTGTTCTACAGCCTCGGCCTGCTCTACCAGGAGCGCGGCGAGCACCAGAAAGCCGTCCAGGTGCTGCCGCGCGCCGCCATAGACGAGGAGTACGCCCTCTCGGCGCACTACGCGCTCGGCCAGTCCTACCAGGAGCTTGGCCAACTCCCCCAGGCTGTCAAGGAGTACGAGGACACCATCCGCCTCCTGCCGCTCGAGTCGATCGGCAAGGCCGAAGCCGACGACATGATCCAGATGTACGAGGCCGCCGCCGGCATCTACGTCCAGATGGGCGACATCGCGCGCGCGGCCTCGCTCTACTCCACGCTCGCCAACTTTCTGGCCGGCAAGCGCTGGGGCCGCGAGCGTGCGGACGAGTTCCGCCAGCGCGCCAAGGAGTTGACCGAGCGTAACATGTTCGCCAAGCTGCGCTCGCTCGGCACCGGCGCCCTCACCGCCCCCCAGCCCACGCTGGAGGAGGAGCCGCCCCCGCCTGCGGCCGAGACGATGCCCGAGACCTGGGGCAAGATCCGGCCGATCACTGACTTCCTCCGCCCACGGCCGGACGCGCCGGCCAACGGCGCCCCGCCCGCCGCGTCGCCCCCGCCCGAGGTGGACCCGCTCGCTGCGCTGGAAGCCCTGCCCGCGCCCGCCCAGCCGAGCTTCGCCCCCGTCACGCCGCTCGACACCACCGGGCTGGACGAGGTGGCCGAGCGCTACGTGCTGGCCAGCGAGAAGTATATCGAGCAGGGCCTCACCCTCGCCGCGCTCGACGCCTGCCTCGAGGTCATCCGCCTGAACGTCGACTATCTGCCCATCCACCTGCGGATGGGCGAGATCTACGAGCGCGATGGGAGGCCCGAGGAGGCCCTCGCCAAGTACCAGTTGCTGGTGGACACCTACGTGGCCCGCGGCCAGCCGCAGCAGGCTATCCCGGTCTACTTCCGGCTGATCGAGCTCTCGCCAGACACCATCAACGCCCGCGCCCGCCTGGCCGAGTTGCTCAAGAACGACGGCCGCACCGCCGAGGCCGCCCAGCAGATGGCCGTGGTGGCCTCCACCTACTTCCGCATGGGCCAAACCAACAAGGCGCTCGAGGAGTATCGCCGCGGCCTCCAGTGGGCGCCCAATAGCGCCGCGCTGCACCAGCAGTACGGCCAGGCGCTGCTCAAGCTGGAGCGCTATGAGGCGGCACTGGCCGAGTTCCGCCGCGCGCTCGAGCTGGATCAGACCAACCTCGCCAACGTGGCCGGCATCAACATCGCCCTGGCGCTCATGGGCGACCAGCCGCTGGCGATCTGGCAGAGCCTCGCCACGCTGCTCGAGCAACTCAAGGCCAACCCGCAGCAGAGCGGCGAGGTGCAGTCTGAGTACCGCACCGCTCTGCTCTCGGCCGACGAGCCGATCCTGCACTACATCCTGGCGGTCATCCAGCAGAGCGCTGGCCAGCATCAGAGCGCTCTCATGGAGCTCGAGCTGGCTGAGGCGCTCCTGCAGGAAGGCCCCGACGCGCTCGTCTCGCCGGTGCTGGTGTACCAGACGATGGCGGACAGCTACATCGCCCTTGGGCAGGCCGAGGAGGCACGCGCCCAGTTGCAGAAGTGCATGGCCGTTCCGCGCGGCAAGCCGAACCCGGAGTTGGCGCGCTATCCGTTCGCCACGCCGCTCAGCCAGGGCGAGTTGGTGCGCCGCATGGCCGAGGCCTACGCCGCCACCGGGGATCTGGAGGGCGCCGAGCGCGCGCTGCTGGAGGCCAAGCAGCACATCCCTTACGACCGCGCGGTCTACACCAAGCTGGCCGACGTATACTTCCGCCAGGGCAAGCTCAGTGAGGCGCTCACCCAGCTCGAGGACCTGGCCACCTATTATGAGGGACGCCAGGACCTGGACCGCGCGCTGGCGGCGTTGGAGGACGCGCTCAAGCTGGCGCCCAACAATATCGCGCTCGGCAACCGCCTGGCCAAGCTCTACATCCGCCGCGGCTACCTCGATAAGGGGGTGGAGGGCCTGGTGCGCGTGGCCGACCAGCAGCGCAAGGCCGGCCAGATCAAAGATGCGGTGGCCAACCTGCAACAGGCCGCTGAAGTCCACTGGACCCTCGGCCAGCAGGAGAAGGCTCGCGAGCTGTACGATAAGATCGTCCACATCGCGCCCAACGACATCGAGGCTCGCCAGTGGCTGGCCTTCATGTACACCCTGGCCGGTCGCAGCAGGGACGCGATCAACGAGAAGAAGCAGATCGTCCGCATCCTGCTGCAGATGCGCGACCTGGACAACGCGATCGCCGAGATGCACCAGATCTATGGCCTGGACCAGAACGACGCGGACAATCTGTTCCAGCTCGGCGACGCGCTGATGCGCCGGCAGGAGTACGAGCAAGCGGTGCGCATCTATGGCCGCCTGGCGAAGATGCCGGAGGTGGAATCCGAGCGCGTCGAGGCGCTCCAGGCCGCCGCCAAGCGCATGCTGGAACAACAGCAAAAGAAAGGCTGAAAGCTGAAGGCTGAAGGACCCGAGTATGCACGACGCTGTACTGCTCCAATCGCGCTCTAACCGCAGCGTTCAGCATTCAGCGTTCATCGTTCTCTATGCCCGACATCCCGAACATCCTGCAGTGGGTCAACCGTCTGCTCGAGCGCCTCAACCCGTTTGTCGATCCACGGCCGCTCCTCGATATCGCCATCGTTGCGCTGATCTTCTACTGGCTGTTGGGCGTCATCCGCGGCACGCGGGCGGTGCAGTTGCTGCGCGGCATCGGCGTGCTGCTGGTGATCTCGATCGTGCTCAGCTCGCTGCTGCCGCTCGAGACGCTGCGCTGGCTGATGCGCAACGCGGTGCAGCCGGCGCTGTTCGTGGCCATCCCGGTGCTGTTCCAGCCCGAGTTGCGCCGCGCGCTCGAGAGCCTCGGCCGCACCAACGACCTGTTCGGCCGGCCCTTCAACCGCACCAACCGCGCCGAGTTGCTCGAGACGATCAACGGCGTGGCGCGCGCCGCCCAGCAACTCTCCCAACAGGGGGTGGGCGCGCTCATGGTGATCGAGCGCGAGACCGGGTTGCAGGAGTACGCCGACCGCGGCGTGATCCTGGACTCGCGCCTGGCGGTGCCGCTGCTGCTCAATATCTTCTACCCCAACGCGCCCCTGCACGATATGGCGGTCATCCTGCGCGGTAACCGCATCCTGGCCGCTAACGTGGTGCTGCCGCTCAGCGAGGACGTGGTGGGCCAGCGGCGCTACGGCACCCGCCACCGCGCGGCCAAGGGTATCTCCGAGCAGTCCGACGCGATCGCCGTGGTGGTCTCCGAGGAGACCGGCGCGATCTCGCTCTGCAACGACGGCCGCATGGTGAGCTACCTGAGCGAGGCGCGCCTGCGCGGCATGCTCGCCGGGCTGCTCAAGGTCCCCCTGGAGGAAGAGGCTGCCAAGTGACCACTCTACGTGCGGCCATCCTCCGGGTCATCATGGCGACGCTCCTGGCCTTCGCGCTATGGGTTTTCGTCTCCTACACCCAGAACCCGGATGTCACCAGCTCGTTCGACAGCGTGCCGGTGGAGATCGAGGGCCTCGCGCCCGGCGTGCTGGTGGTGGATAAGGACGGCCAGCCGCGCACCGGACGCCCCACGGTGGATCTGACGGTGGACGCCGATGAGGAGACGCTGCGCAACCTGACGGTGAGCGACTTGCGGGCCTTCGTGGACGTGAGTGGGCGCGGCCCTGGTGAGCACTCGGTGCCGATCAACGTCGTGCCCACCCGCTCCGGCCTGCAGCGGGCGCGCTTCTCGGCCAACCCGGACTTTCTGCTCATCCGGCTGGACCAGGAGATCACCCGCACGGTGCCGCTCACGGTGGAGATCACCGGCAGTGTGCCGTTCGGCTTCGAGGCTGGCGAGCCGGAGGTCACCGTCGCTGGCCGGCCGGTGACGGAGGTGCGGGTGCGTGGCCCGCAGGGGCGGGTGGAGCGCGTGGTGCAGGCGCGCATCAGCGCCGACATCGACCGGCTGACCGCCAACTATAACTCGTCGCGCACCCCCGAGGCGGTGGGCGCCGACGGGCAGGTGGTGGAGGGCGTGACGATCGACCCGCCCACGGTGAACCTGGAGGTGCCGATCTCCTCCAGCGTCGGCGTGAAGCGTGTGCCGGTGGTGCCGCAGCTCACCGGCCTGCCGGCCAGCGGCTACGTGGTCACGGGGGTCTCCGTCGAGCCGCAGCTGGTGACGCTCACCGGCAGCTCCGGGCCGCTCGATGCGGTGGAGAGCGTCTCCACCTTCGTGGTCAGCGTCGGTGGGGCCAGCCAGACCTTCACCCGCACGGTGGCTATCGCTGAGCCGGTCAACACCCGCCTCGGCTTCGGCGAGCCGACCAGCGCGGTGGTGACGGTGCAGATCGCGCCGATCGCCCGGCCGTTCCAGGTGACGCTGCCCGTGGCCGTGCAGGTGGTGGATATCCCCCCTGGCCTGCTGACGTCACTCAGCCCGCAGGTGGTCCAGGTGGACCTGGCGGGCACCGCGGCACAGCTTGGCGCGCTGGACCCGGCCACGCTGGTGGCGACGGTGAGCGCCAATGGGCTAAGCCCGGGCGTCCACCGCCTCACCCCTGTGCTACAGCTGCCAGAGGGGTTGCGCCTGGTGCGCGAGCCGCCGGCGGTGACGGTGACGCTGCGCGCGCCGCCCAC
>DATMBA010000269.1:0-8172 GCA_035559635.1 Roseiflexaceae bacterium | reverse complement strand
CGCTGCCAGCCGCTCGGGGTCGCGCGCGGCGAGCGCCAGGCGCGCGCCCGCCGCCGCGAACACGCGCGCCGTGGCCAGGCCGATCCCGGCCGACGCCCCGGTGATGATCACCGCTTTGCCAGCAGGATCCAATGCTGCCTCTCAGAGGGCTGGCGGTGCTGCGCCCCGCCAGCCGATTTCTTCGCAGAATCTCTTCGGGGGCCTGCGGCCCCGTGCCCCCGCTTGAAACACCGACTGCTCTCGCTACCCAGCACGCTCCGCGCCCGCGATGTGCTCCCCGCCCGCCCCCCGGCGAGATAGTGTCGCTGCGATCTGGCTGAGGGTGACGTTGGGGCGGGGTTTTCGGGGAGGGCTTCGCCCTCCCCTAGCCCCTCCCCCTTTAGAAATCAATGCAGCGCACTATAGTACAGCGTGCGGCGCTCACCCCTGCAGGGCCTCGATAGCGCGCCGCAGGCGGGTGTTACTGCGCCGCAGCTCCAGCCGCGCCAGGCTGCGCTCCAGCACCGCCTGGAACTCACGCTGGTGGAAGGGCTTGCGCAGGTAATCGTCTGCGCCACGGCGCAGCGCGTCGATCGCCACCTGCTCCGAGCCGAACGCGGTGGTCAGGATCACGGCCGAGTCGAGGCCGGCGTCGCGGATGTGCTCCAGCACCTGCAGGCCGTTCATACCCGGCATCAGCAGGTCCAGAAAGATCAGGTCGGGCGGGCCGCGATCGAGGTGCGACACCGCAGCTTCGCCGCTCTCCAGCACGTCGACCTCCATACCGCGGCTGGCGAGCCACACCGCCAGCAGCCGGCCGATGTCCGGGTCATCGTCCACCACCAGCACGCGCGGCGGCGCGCCGGCGATCGTGATCCACTCGTGAGTCCCGGGAGCGAGGCCGGCGGCCTCAGCTGCCGGCGCGGCGAGTTCGTCCGGCGCCGCGCGCACGATACGGTTGCGCCCGCTGCGCTTGGCAGCGTACAGCGCCTGATCGGCTGCCGCGGTCAGCATCGCGGTGTCCGGGTAGTCCGCCAGGCAGGCCACACCAGCGCTGAGCGTCACCGAGAAGACCGTGTCGCCGGCGCGGTGTCGCACGCCTGCGAAGCTCGTCCGCAGACGCTCCAGCACCTCGACGGCCCGCGCGCCGTCGGTATCCGGCAGGATCAGCGCGAACTCCTCACCGCCGTAGCGGCCGATCACATCGGAGTTGCGCAGCCCCTGCTGGAGCAGGCGCGCCAGGCTCTTCAGCACCCGATCGCCCGCCGGGTGGCCGTGGGTGTCGTTCACGCGCTTGAAGTGGTCCACATCGATCAGCGCCAACGCCAGATCGCTCCCCATGCGCCGGGCGCGGGCGATCTCGCGCTCCAGGTGCTGGTCGACAGCGGCGTGGTTCAGCAGCCCGGTCAGGCCATCGCGCACCATGTGGGTGCGCACGCTGCGCGCTCGCTCGGCGCGGCTGCGCACGGCGGCCACCAGGTGATCCGGTGGGATCGACTTTTCCAGAAAGTCGTCGCCCCGGCCGATCGCCGCCAGCTGCAGAGGCTGATCCTTGCCTCCCGAGAGGAACACGATCGGCAGACCGATGTGCTGCTCCTGCTGGCGGATGACCGCCGCGAGCTCGAGACCGGTGCAGCCCGGCATGTAGATATCCATCAGCACCAGGTCCGGCTGGAACTCATCCAACTGATCCAGCAGGCGCAGCGGGTCGTGCAGCACGCGTACGAACATGCCCGCGCGCTCGAGGATCGCCGCGACATACAGCGCGGCGGAGCGCGAGTCATCCAGCACCAGGATGCGTAGAGGCCGGCCGGTGTATGCGCCGGTGATGCGGTCGATCTTGTCCACCAGCGCGCTGGCCTCCACCGGCAGCGTGAAGAAAGCCTCGCCACCGAGACGCACCGCCTGGAGCCGGCTGGCGACGGTGTGCTGCTCCGAGATGAAGAGCGACGGCAGGCTGCCGCCGGCCCGCGCTCGCGCCTGCGCGAGCAGATCCGGCTGCGCGGCGGCGAGCGCAAGGTTCGCCACCAGGACGGCCGGCGCCGGCAGGGCGGCGGGGAGATCCTCCAGCCGCGCAACGGCCAGCGCGCTATAGCCGAAGGACAGTACCTGCCGCGCCAGATCGTCCGCACGCACCTGGTCGGTGTCCAGGATGATGACGGTATATGCGGCGCGCTCGCTATCCGGCGCTGGCGCCGGCGCCGGCGGCTGCGCTCGCTCGGCCATCAGCGCTAGCTCGATCACTCTCCCTACCTCAGACACACGCTCGGTGATGGCGGCACGTTCGATCGGTCCGGGGGGCTCGCGTTCCAGCCACATCTGCAGCGCCTGCTCGAGCCGCCATGCCGCCGCGCTCACAGCATGGAGGCCGTAAGTCGCGGCTGAGCCTACCAGGGTGTGTACCGAGCGATGATACGTCTGCAGGGCCTCGGCGCTCCAGGCAGCGCACAGGCGCTCCCACTGCTCGGCGAGGTCGCGCCCTCGAGTGGGGAGACGCTCGGTGTAGCTGGCCCGCAGCTCACGGAGGCGGGCGTCGATGTCCGCGTGCGTGGGCGCCATAGTCACCGTCCGGATCAGTGTTTGTGTGGCGCGCCGTCATGGCCCTCAGCCCCCGCCCTTCCCGTACAGCAGCGGCAGCGCGAGCGCCCGGCCACCCACGCCGAGCGAGACCGCGGCGATGTGTATGCGCGCCGCGGCGGAGCTAGTGTTGTCGCCGAGGAACACGAGGTTGGGCGTCTCGTACGGGTCGGGCTGGAGCGGGCCCGGCTCGAAGGCGGTGTAGTCGCGCAGCCGCCCGCTGAGCAGCGGCGCGCCGCCGGCCAGGAGGGTGTAGCCCTCGCCAAGCACGCGCAACTCGTAGGTCGCGAGCGCCGCCGAGGTATCGAACGCCGCGCCCTCGGCTTGGGTAAACAGCGCCTCAGGATCATCGCGCCCATCGTCTTGGGCCCAGACGCGCCCCTGCCAGAAGCCCAGCTCGATCCCGCGCAGGTCGCTGCCGAGCACCGTCAGGCTAAACCCCGCCCGGTCGTCCCTTCCGTCCTGGTTGCGGTCGCTGCCGGCATGCTGCTCCGCCACTAGCTGAAGCGTGAGACTGACGGTGTAGCCGGCGGTGCGGTCCAACTCCGGCACCGCGCCCACCCGCGCGAAGTAGCCGGCGGACTCGCCGGTGACCGGCATGCTGTCGAGCGAAGTCCAGGACTTGATCGGATCGTAGCTCTGCGTGGCGGCGGCCGCCAGCGGCGGGATGGTGAGGAAGGTGAAGCCCTGCGCGTCCGGCGTGGTCCCACCCCGCCCATCGTACAGCACCACGGCGGCCGGGAACGGCGAGGCGGCGGCGGACGCGGCGCCCGCCACGGGCTGCACAGCGGGCGCGGCGACGATCAAAGCCAGCAGTGTGAGCAATCTTCTCAGATATGGATGTTGGATCTCCGGGTGTCTCAACTCCGTGCCCTCCGTGCCCGGCTCCGCTCCCTCCGTGCCCGGCTCCGCTCCCTCCGTGCCCCCTCCGATGACAAGGCTCCGTTCCTATTCCCTCACCGGCAGTAGCACGCACGAAGGGCGCGCCGCGTCGTGGAAGATCGTCTGGCGCGCCGGGCGGGCGTCGGCCAGCGTCGGCGTGGACGCCAGCGTGTTAAGAGTGCGGTCCCAACGCGGGAAGCTGGCGCTGCAGATGTCGAGCCGCACGCGGTGCCCGGCGCGGAACACGTTCGCCACCGACCACATGTCCACCACCAGTTCGTACGGGCGGCCCGGCTCCAGCGGCGCCCCCAGCGCGGCGCGCGCCCGCACGATGCCGTCAGCCAGGAACTGCGCGAAGCCGTCCGGATGCACGTCCACTAGCCGGGCGACGAAGTCGGTGTCGGGGGCATCGGAGGCGGCCCACAGGCGCGCGCTCACCCGGCCAGCCACCTCCAAGTCGCGGTCCAGCGGGGCGCTGGTGTAGCTCAACACATCGGGGCGCGCCTCGATGGGCCGCTGGTCGGCGGCGCCGGGCACGAAGAGGGGGTGCATCAGCAGCGGCCCGCCGCGGGTGGGCGTCGGGTCCGTCGGGTCATACACATAGGCGTCAGGCGGCTCATCGCCGGGGGGCTCGGGCACCAGCCCGCCGGACGCCCGCAGGTAGAACGGCGTCTGCGTGGACTGCGGCGGCCAGCCGTCCATGTCGCGCCAGGCGTTCTGGCCCAGCACGAAGACGCGCACCGGCGGCTCGGACGCCACGCCGTTGTCGATACCCTTGAGCCAATAGTCGAACCAGCGCTGCGTGAGGCCGGTGACGTCGGTCTCCAGCTTCATGAAAGCGGCCTGCGCGGCGAAGCCAAAGTCCTGCTCGCCCACTGTGCCGCCGTAGTTGACGTGCGACCAGGGGCCGATCAGCAGGCGGCTGTGGCGGGCCTCCGGGGTGGCGCCGTGCGCGCGCGTGCCGAGGAAGTTATCGATCGTCCCCTGGATGAAGAGGTCGTACCAGCCGCCGATATTGAGCGACGGCACCGTGACGCGCGCGTAGGCCTCGGGCGAGGGGAAGGGCGAAAAGGAGTCCGGGGCCGCGCCGCGCGCAACGTACTCCAGGAACTCGGTGCCGACGCCGACGCGGCGCAGGGGCCCGAACTCGGCCAGCGGCAGTTCGCCATAGCCGCTGGTACGCAGCGCGTCGATCTCGCGCGCCAGGTCTGCCAGCGCCCGCGCCACCTCCTGCGGCGGCGCGTTCCGCATGCGGCGGAAGATGGCATCGATGGCGACCGCCCCGAGCTGCCAGGCGGCGGCCGTGCCAAGCTCGAACGCCCCACCGCGGAACGTCAAGCCGCCGTTGGCGCGCGCCCAGGTCAGACCGGGGACGATCGCCCGGAGGCTGGGTGGGCCGGCGAGCGCCGCGGCCCACTGGGTGAAGCCGAGGTACGAGATGCCGAACATGCCCACGGCGCCGCTCGATCCGGGCAGGCGGGCGGCCCACTCCACCGTGTCGTAGCCATCCTCGTACTCATGCGCGAGCGGCGACCAGGCGCCCTCGGAGGCTGCACGGCCGCGCACGTCCTGGATGACGACGATGTAGCCGGCGCGGGCGAGGCGCGGCGCGTCTAGAAAGCCCTGGACCGTGGCGAAGTCCTTGTTGTAGGGTGTGCGGCAGAGGGCCACCGGGTAGAGCCCACCGCCCGCTGGGCGGAAGACGTTGGCGCGCAGCACCGTGCCGTCGCGCATGGTGGCGGGGACGTCGAACTCGACGCTGAGCAGGTTGGGCATGGGGGCCTCTTCAGGCAGGCTCAATAGCGGATACCGAGACGAAGGCGGCCACCTCGCGGCCGAGCGCGTGCTCGGCGCCGGCGAGGCGCACGGTGAGCGGGCCGTTGAAAGGCGCCACCGCCAGCACCTCCACACGGGCGCCGGGGTAGAGGCCCAACTCGCCGAGGTAGCGCAGCACGGCCGGGTCGTGGTCGTTCACCTCGGCGACGGTGGCCACCTGGCCGGGCTGCAGGTCCGAGAGGCGCTCACGCACCGGCGGCGCCATCGTCCCATCGCGGGTGGGGATGGGCGCGCCGTGCGGGTCGGTGGTGGGGTAGCCAAGCATCGCGTCGATGCGATCCTCCATCTCCTCGGAGAGCACGTGCTCCCACTTGTCCGCCTCCTCGTGCACCTTGTCCCACGGCACGCCGAGGGCCTCGGCCAGGTAGCGCTCGATCAGGCGGTGGTGGCGGATCACCTCCAGCGCGATCTTCTCGCCGGCGGCAGTGAGCACCACGCCCTGGTAGGGTTCGTGCTCCAGCAGGTGCATGCCTGCCAGCTTCTTGATCATTCCGGTGACCGAGGCGGGGGTCAGCGCCAGGCGCTCGGCCAGAACGGTGGTGGCCACCTTGCCGTGCTCGCGCTGAAGGTCGTAGATCGTCTTCAGGTAGTCCTCAACCGCTTTGTTCTGCATCGCCCCCGCTCCCCTCCGTGGAATTTAGCTCCGCCGAAATCAGCTCCATGATACCGTTCCATAGCGCGCGGCGTCAAGCGCCCCCGCCGGCGCTAGCCCTCCGCGCCTTCCTTGGCTCGCCACCACGCCCGGCCGCTGAAGCGGCGGGCGAGATGCTGCCAAGCCCGCCTGCGCGGGCTGGCCTGCAGGCCGTGCTGGCGGCCTGCGCCAAGGAGAACCCGCGGGTTGCCCCGCCGGGCGTAGCGCCGCGCTCTCGCCGCACGATCGGCTACAATAGCGCCGTTCCGCCTCCGAGGGGCGAGGGCCGATGATGCTCCGGGCGCAGCTCACATCGCTGCGGCGCGACGTGCGCTGGTGGCGCTATAAAGCCCGTATGGACGCGCGCCACTTCCGCGAGGTCCGGGCCTACCTGGAGCGCCGGCTGGGGTCGCTGGCCGGGCTGCGGGTGCTGGACCTCGGCTGCGGCGCGACCTTCAACCAGCTGCTGCTGTTCCACTCGCTCGGCGGCCCGTTGGTGGTGGGGCTGGACCTGACGCCGGTGGCACTGCGGCCCACCTCGCCGCGCGACGCGCTGCGCTGGCTGGTGTACTATGGCACGCTGGCGCGATCTGCCGGCGTGCTCCCGCGTCTGGGCGGGCTGCGGGTGCTGTGCGCCGATGCCCAGCGCCTGCCACTGGTGGGCGAGAGCTTCGACGTGGTGATCTCGAACGCCACCTTCGAGCACCTGCCGGACGTGCCCGCGGCGGTGCGCGAGATCCGCCGGGTGCTGCGGCCCGGCGGGCTGACCTATATCGGCATCCACCTGTGGACCTCGCCCTCCGGCAGCCACCACCCGGCGGTCCCCAGCTTCCCGCTGCGGGCGGAGCGCTGGCCCTCCGGCCTCGCGCCCTGGTTTCATTTGCGGCGCCTGCCGCCCTACGACCCCTCGCGCGCGCCGACGTACGGCTACCAGCGGCAGCCCCTCAACTGCTGGCGCGAGGCGCAGTACCGGGCGGCGTTCGAGCGCGAGCTGCGGGTGGTCGACTGGATCCGTCTGGCGCGCGAGGGGCGCGAACTGCTGACAGACGAGGTGCGGGCCGCGCTGCCGGGTTACAGCGAGGATGAGCTGACCACGCGCTCGCTGCGGGTCGTGGCTGTGAAAGAGCCAGGCGAGAGATAACAGGCCATAGGCGAGAGGCGATCCGGCTACTGAAGCCTGCCATCCACCGCCCCTCGCCCATCCCCTCACCCCGCGTACAGATACAGCTCGCCCGGCTGGAGGATGTGGCAGCGCTGGAAGGGCGCGCGGCGGTCCAACTCGTCGAACAGCAGCCCCGGGCTGACCCGGTTGGCGTCGAACAGGTCGTTGTGGATGCCGATCAGCACCTTCGCCCCCACCTCGCGCGCCAGCTCCACCGCTTCGCCGGGCCACAGGTTGCCGATAATGCCCATGCGCTCGCGGTAGTGGTCGCGGCCGTTGATCGGGATGAGCGCGATGTCCGGCCCCAGGCCACGCACGGCCTCCAGCAACTCGGGGACGACGATCGTATCGCCGGCGTGGTAGAGCGTCACACCGTTCAGCTCGACGACGTAGCCCATCCAGCGGCTGTGGCCCGCCTCGTCCACCTCGTACTGGTAGTGCGCGGCGGGGGTGGCGGTGAAGGCGAGGCCAGCCAGCTCGATGCGCTCGCCGAGGCGCGGCACCAGGATGCGCTCGTCTGGCACGTCGGCCTCCAGCGCGATCTCGCGGCCCTGGTGGGTGGTCACCAGCGTCGCCTGGGGCGAGGCCGCCATAAGCGGGCCAAGCGTCTGTCCGTCCACGTGATCTATGTGCTCGTGGGTGGTGAGGACCACATGCGCGTGGCGGACGGCGGAGGGTTCCACCGGGACGGGGAAGCGGCGCCCCGGCCCGCCCGCCTCAGCCACCGAGCTGGAGAGGTAGGGATCGATGTAGGCGATGGTGGCGCCGCCCTTGAGGACGAAGCCGGCCTGGCCGAGTGACCAGAGGGCGAGCTGGCCGCGCGGCACTTCCAGGTGGTCGATCCGCGTGATCAACTCCGCGCTGCGGGTATCCATGCTGCGCTCCTTTCGCCGGGCGCGCCCGGCCACGGTACAAAGAGCGCGAGTAGTATACAATAGGCCTCAGCAGAGGCGCGCCAGCGCAGGGGGCAGGGTAGAGCTACGTCAAAATCCTCCGCTTCGCATCACGCCCGGCCAGGACCAGCGGGCACCCCACGCGCCGGGCGTGGTGAGCAGCCGAAGCCCCATTATAGTGCGCTGCATTGATTTCTAAAGGGGAGGGGCTA
>DATMBA010000268.1:0-5184 GCA_035559635.1 Roseiflexaceae bacterium | reverse complement strand
CGCCGCGCCGAGCCAGTAGAGCGCCCGCACCAGAGCCGGCGCGCGCTCCTGCGGTGCGGCGGCGATCAGCCCCAGCTCCAGCGACCCGGCGCCCTGCCCGATCACCAGCGCGACGAGGACCAGCGGCGGGTAGCCGTTGAGCATGGCGGCTAGCCGGCGCAGCGCGCGCGGGCGTCCCCCCTCGTCCCGCAGGTCCCTGGCTACCGCTAGCAGCCGTGGCCACTCCAGCAGCGCCAGTGCCACCACCAGGTCCACCGGCCGTCCGAGCGGCGCGGCGTAGGGCAGCGGCAGTAGCGCCACGGCCAGCCATGGGAGGACGATGGACGAGAGCGTGAGTGTTGCGTGCTGCGTGCTGCGTGCTACGTGCCGAGACTCGATATCCTCTGTTGCGTCCTCGGTCTCAGGTCTCGCATCTGGGGTCTCGCCTCTCGCATCTGGGGTCTCGCGTCCTCTCGCCCACGGCGGGGCCGCGGCCAGCCACAGGGCCACAAGCACAGCCAGCCCGCCGGGGTAGAGCGCCAGGCGCGACCAGGCCCGCCCCACCAGCGCCAGCAGTTCAGCGATCGTCACCGCCGCGCTCCTCGCCGCGGGGCCGCGCGCCCAGCCACGGCACCTCCTCGCGCAGGGTGGGCAGCAGGTCGCGCAGGAGGGCCGTGTCGAAGGGCCGGTCGTCGCCGGGCGGCCCAGGCTCGCCGAGCAGCCGCCCCGCCAGGTAAACCAGTGCGGAGAGCACCAGCATCAGCGCCGCCACGGCGATCGAAGGCAGCGCGGTGACGCCGCGCCGGGTGGAGTCCACCGCCGCCAGCCCGACCCACGGCCAGATGTTGATGTCGCCGTGGACGCTGAGGCCACCCTGCAGCTGCTCGATCGCCGGCTGGATCAGCGCCAGCACGACGACGGGCGCGAGCACGCCGAGGGCTGCGCTCACGCCGGCCGCCACCATCAGCGCCCGCGGCGGGCCGCTGTGCCTCCCGCCGAGCAGCGGGGCGGTGGCGCCCAATAGCGCGACGAGCCAGGCGGCCGCGCCGAGCAGCCCCACGCCCCCGGCCACCCCCGCGCCCACCAGCATCCACGCGGCGACGAACGGCGCGCTGAAGGGGACGGCCGGCGTCAGCAGCCAGCTGACGATTGACGATTGACGATTGATGATTGACGATCGAGCTTGAGCGCCCGCCGCACCATCAATCGCTGCCCCCCGGTCCTCAGTCCTTGGTCCTCGCTCCTCGCTCCTCGCTCCTCGGTCCCCCGGCAGGTGTGCGGCGGCCAGGACGAGGTACGTGAGCGCGCCGTAGCATCCGGCGGCGATGCCGGCGCCGGTGCTGAGGCCGAACCCGGCGAGCGCCAGGCCGAGCTGGCTGAGCAGCGTCGTGTGCGCGCCGTGTGGTCCGGCGTGCGTGAGCGCCGCCATAGCGCCCCACAGAGCCACGCCTCCTCCGAGTAGCAGCGTCGCAAGGGACCAGCCCTCGTTCCACGGCCCGAGGCTGTAGAGCCGGGCCAGCGGGTAGAGCCACGCGAACCGCAACACCTGGACGAACGACAAAGGACGGAGGACCGGCGTATCGTCCCCTGTCTCGGCCCTCGGCCCTCGATCTCCGGTCCCTGGCGCCAGTGGCAGCAGCGGGATGACGGCGGCGAGCAGCACGAACCAGAAGGCGAAGCCGTCCAGCGCCGCACCGGCGGTCCGGTCGTTGTAGCGCAGCGCGCCGCGTGTGGCGAGGGTGCCGTAGCCGACCGCCAGGCTGAGGAGCGCCAGCGGCCCGAGCGCGCGATGCAGCCAGGGAGCTCCTGCGGCAAGGGGGGTGCGAGGCGGGCCGGCCCGTCCCGCACCCCCCTTCTCCTTCGGACACAGACCGGGCCGGCGGGCATCCAGTAGCGCCAGCGGCAGGAAAGCGGCCACGATCGCGGGCGTGAGGCTGGTGAGGTACCCCGCTGCCAGGGCGAGCGCGGCAGCGTAGGCGCCCCAGGGCGTACGGTGCGCACCGGGCGGGTACGCAGCCGTGGCGAGCGCCAGGCCACCGAAGGTCGCCAGCGCGAAGAACGCGCCCAGGGCATCGATGGACACCGCGGGGGCGATCAACAGCGGCCGCTGGCGCACGGCCCAGAGCATCCCGAGGGCGGCGAGCGCGGCCATTGTCGGTGGAGCGATGGGAGCGAGGCGTCGCAGGGCGCTCACGCTTCCTCCGTCGGCGCGCGCTCGATCGCGCCGTCGTGCGCGACACGCACCGTCATGAACGCACCGCTGCCGATGTGGATGTGAACGACCCACCCGGCGGCGCTCGTCTCCATCACCAGCGCACTGATCGGGTAGCTGGGGTCGTTGATATCATACTCGGCGCGCAGCCAGGCCACCGCCGCCGACTCCGCGTCGCTCTCTGTCGCCAGCATCGCTACCTCCGGCCCACCCTACCTGGGGCGGGATCCCGCCGCCCACTGAACGTATGGCAGCGCGTTTGTGTACACGCGCAGCGGCGGAGAACCTGATGCTCCACCAGCAGCACGCCCTTAAGCACGCGCCACAGGTGGATTATACTCTACCGGCGCCACAGCGACCGTGCGGCGATCATAACCGGACAAAGCCGGGGGCCAGCGGTGGGGCTATGCCCCTCCGCACCTCCCGACACTGCGCTCCGGCAGGCAGGATGTGGCCGCAGTTCGGCCCGCGGACGTCCACGCGGCCCGGGATTCTCTGGTGCCCTATAGCTCCCCACCGGAATATCGCCCACGTCCAGCCTCTTGTGGTACAATCCCCGCACGCCAAAGGGAGAGGCGCGAAGCATTGCCCTCGATGAAACCCTTCGCACGAGAGGACGGGAGGCATTCTCCCGGCAACGTTGTTCGTCCAGGCGTGGCGCAGGGAGGGCCAGCGAAGGCACGCCCTCTCAGAGCTTGTTTGAAGCGTCTCCCGGCTGGGCGCGCGGGGGCCGCAGGCCCGCGCATCTCCCCGACCGCCGTTGCGCGGCGGGCGGGGGATGGGTGAGGGGTGAAACCCCTCACGCTCCCCCTTTCAAACAGGCGCTCAGTGCAGCGCGCTGTGCTCTGCAGTATGGAGCATACCGATGGCGACGCTCTACGTTGTGGAGCAGGGGGCCGAGCTACGCTGCGATGGCGAACGCATCGACGTGTGGCGCAGCGGCGAGGTGCTCGGTAGCATTCCGCTCGTCAAGCTCGACGACCTGGTGATCGTCGGGAATGTCGGCCTCACCACCCCGGCGGTCAAACGCCTGCTCGACCGAGGGGTCGAGGTGACGTTCCTGACGGTCGAGGGCCGCTACCATGGCCGGCTCGTCGGCCAGGTGACGGCCCACGCGGCGCTGCGGCGCGCGCAGTACCGCCGCGCCGAGGACGCGGCTTGGGCATTGCGCCAGGCACAGGCGTGCGTCTCGGGCAAGCTGCGCAACCAGCGCGCGCTACTGCGGCGCTTCGCGCGTAACCGCGCCGAGCCGCCGGAGGAGGCGACGAGCGCCGCCGACGCGTTGGACGACGCGCTCGCGCGGGTGGAGCGCACCACCGCACTCAGCGCGCTGCTCGGCGTGGAAGGCAGCGCCACCGCGCGCTACTTCGGCGGTGTGCGGGCCCTGATCTCGGCCGAGTGGCGCTTCGAGCGTCGCAACCGCCGCCCACCTGCCGACCCGGTCAACGTGCTGCTCTCGCTCGGCTACACGCTGCTCACCCACAAAATGCTGGGGGCCGTGCAGTCCGCCGGCTTCGACCCGTACATGGGGTTTCTGCACCAGCACGACTACGGCCGCCCGTCGCTGGCGCTCGACCTGATCGAGGAGTTCCGCCCGCTGCTGGTCGACTCGCTAGTGCTGCGCTGCTGTGGCGACGGCCGCCTGACGGTGGGGGATTTCGCGCCGGGGGATGACCCGGCGCGGCCAGTGGTGCTGAGCGACGACGGCAAGCGGCGCTTCATCGCCGCCTTCGAGGAGCGGATGCGTACCGAGGCGACCCATCCGGACGGCGCGGACGGGCGGCCGGGCAAAGTCACCTACCTGCGCTGCCTCGAGCTGCAGGCGCGCCGGCTGGCACGGGCGGTGCTGCGCGACGAGCCATACGAGCCGTTCGTCGCGCGCTAAAACAAGGTTCGCGCGTACGTGACCGTTCGCGTGCACGCGCCATGCGGGGATGGGGGCCTGAGGCCCCCACAAACATAGCGGTTCGGGGGGGTAGCCCCTCCGAACCTCCCCCCAAGCGCCAAGAGGGAGAAACAGCGATGCTCTACGTCGTAGCCTACGACATCCCGGTGGACCGGCGGCGGGCGCGGGTGGCGAAGGTGCTAGAGGGGTTCGGCCAACGGGTTCAGGGGAGTGTGTTCGAGTGTGACCTCACGGATCGGCAATATGCGGCGCTGCGGCGTCGGCTGGCGAAGCTCATCCGGGCCGGGGAAGGGGACAGCCTGCGGACCTATCGGCTGTGTGCCAGCTGCGCCACGACGGTCGAGGTAGTAGGGAGCGGCCCCCCGGTCGAGACCAGCGTTGACACCTACATTATCTAATGCTACTATAGCGACAGCCGCGCGAGGGCGTTGTGGCGCGGAGAACACGCCTTGGAGCCAGCGAAAAGAGGGTGGAAAAGGCCGGCAGCGCAGAGCTTTCACCCCCCGCCGCGCTGCACGCTCGCTGTAGCGCGTTCTGATGCGGCCGCGTAGGGGTGGGGTTCAAACCACGTAAATCCTCGCGAGGGGATTGAAACCAGCTGTCTAGGGGGATCTCGATGGCGCTAGAGGACTCGGTTCAAACCACGTAAATCCTCGCGAGGGGATTGAAACTGGCATCATACTGTAATCGCGCGAACGCGTGAGCTCCGAGTTCAAACCACGTAAATCCTCGCGAGGGGATTGAAACCTGCGGGTGCAGCGCATACACCTGCCGAGCGGCTGCAATCGGGGTTCAAACCACGTAAATCCTCGCGAGGGGATTGAAACTGCTTCATCTCGTGCAGTGCCTTGCTCACTGTATCCTCCGTTCAAACCACGTAAATCCTCGCGAGGGGATTGAAACAGGCTTGGTCCAGTTCGTGTAGCAGCATATCTACCTGGTCCGTTCAAACCACGTAAATCCTCGCGAGGGGATTGAAACGGCATACCTCGCGCGTATGGGGGTTGAGAACGAGATACACCGTTCAAACCACGTAAATCCTCGCGAGGGGATTGAAACGTGTCGTGGTCCGTGTCCGTACCGAGAT
>DATMBA010000267.1:0-13202 GCA_035559635.1 Roseiflexaceae bacterium | reverse complement strand
GTAGGTTATAGCGGAGCGATCATCATGGCCTCTCACCTATCATCTATCGTCTATCACCTATCAAGATACGGCTGATCGAAGCCCAGCAGAACGCGTACCCCGGCGATCACCGCCCCTAGCGCCGCACCGAGCAACAGCCCGCGCGCCCCCGCCAGCACCAGGTAGTCGGACACCCAGCGCACGCCCTCGCCCAGCAGCGGGACCGCCTCGGCTTGCGGCAGCGCAGTGGCCACCAGCGACACCGAGGCCACGACAATGATCACCGCGACCTCCGCGCTGCGCCGGCGCAGCGCCCGCAGGGCCGCGCTCAGGCTGAAGAAGGCCAGCAGCGCCAGGAACGACGCGGCGAGCGGCTGGTAGAGCACCTCGAACAGCAAGCGCACCGGCTGCTCCACCAGGCTCGATGGGAAGAGCACCACGCCCAACTCACCGCCGGGAGTTGGCGCCAGCCCGGCCACCGTCCCGCTGACGATCACCGCCAGCATCGCCAGCAGCAGCAGCAGGCTGTAGCCCCAATCTGGCCGCCGGCGCGCCACCCGCGCCACGTGCCCCCCCGCCACACTGAGCAGCCCCACCAGCAGTGCCAGCGCGGCCAGCAGTGCGGCCCACTCCACCACCGTGCGCGCCAGCGGGTCGAGCGACGGGACGCGCCCGGCGAAATCGATCAGCACGATCAGCCCGGCCACGCCGGCGACGATGGTGGCGATCAGGCGCTTCGGGTCACGGAAGAACGACATCTTCTTGTTTGGAGCGGCTGCGCCCCTCCAACTCCCCGCGTTGCGGTTACGTCCTAGAGTGCGAAGCGGATGCCGGCGACCGACAGGCCCACCAGGATGACGATCGCGACGATCACGGCGGTGCGCAGCGCGTCCTGGGTGAGCAGGCGCGCCTGTGGGGCCGGCGAGCGCGCCAGATAGGCCTCCGCGGCGTAGATCTCCTCGCCGATCAGCGCCCCGTCGGCGGCCAGATAGACCAGCGGCAGCGCGGTGGTGGTGGTGGCACCGGCCAGCTGCGGCACCTCGCGCTGGGCGCCCACCTCACCCACCAGCAGGAACTCTTTGCCGAAGCTGCCGATCAACTGGCTGGCCTCCAGCCGCTGCCGGCCGTAGAGCGTCGTCACGCCGGAGGCGTAGGCCATCGGGTCCTGGTGTGCCAGGAGCTGCACGTTGGCCGGGTCATAATCCTGCCCGAGTCCGGCGCGCTGGTAGGCCTGCCGCAGTGTGCCGCGCAGCGCCAGGTGAGCCACCGCGTCGCCACTGCTGGCCAGAATGGGCGCGCCGTTGAGCGCCGCCTCGGCGGCCACCCGCTCGGCCGCCAGCAGGCCGGCCACGGTCTCGGCAGCGGTGGCCCGCGCGCCCACCGCCCCTGCCCCTGGCGAGAGGTGGATGGCCCGGCCGGTCTCGGCGCCGTAGGCCAGCGCGCGGCGCATCAACTCCAACGCCACGATCGGGCGGCGGCTCAGCGGCTGCGCGCCAGACAGCGCCCGCGCGTGGTACAGCAGGGTGAGAAAGACCACTACCAGAATCCCGGTCAGGAGGATGATCGCGTCCAGGGGGAGCACCACGAGCGGCCTCCGCACAACTCTTTACACAGGCGGGCCACATGTTGGCATTTAGTGTATGCCAAAAGGGATCGTTTGTCAACAAGTCCGGCGCCGGGAGCTAAAAGCACTACCTCCCGAATACGGGAGGTGTGGAGGGCGAAGCCCTCCACCGCCCTGTCGTGCAGACACCTACTACCGCCGGTCGATCAACTCGTGCAGCGCCCGCCAGCCGGCCTCGTCCTCGAGGGCCGTGGCATAGCTGCGCCAACGGGGGTGCGGCAGCAGGGGCCGGGCGAACAGCGCGGCCTGGCCGGCCAGGAAGCCTAGCGGCGCGATCACATCCAGCGCGATCCGCGCCGGCGCCGCCAGCCCGCGCCGCGCGATCCCGTCGGCAAGCTCCCGCAGGAGTGTGGTGCGCTCGTCGTGGTTCATACAGCTCTCGCCGGGGGAGAGTGCAGGGAGAGCTATCCCCTCCCTACACTCTCCCCTAATTTAATGGAGCCTGCGCGGCTCGCGGAAGGTCTCGCTGTCCAGCAAGATCGTTACCGGCCCATCGTTGACCAGCGCCACGCGCATATGCGCGCCGAAGCGCCCGCCCTCCACCGCCAGGCCCATGCCGCGCAGCGCGCCCGCGAAGGCCTCCACCAGCGGCGCCGCCACCTCCGGCGCGGCCGCGTCCGCGAAGCTCGGCCTGCGCCCGCGCCGGACGTCGGCGTACAGCGTGAACTGCGAGACCACCAGCGCCGCGCCGCCCACGTCTAGCAGCGAGCGGTTGAAGCGCCCCTCATCGTCCGCGAAGATCCGCATGTTGGCGATCTTCGCGGCCAGCAGCCCCGCCTCGGCGGCCGTGTCCCCCGTGCGCACCCCCACCAGGATCAGCAGCCCGGGACCGATGGCCCCCACCACGGCGCCGTCGACGGCCACCGACGCCTCGCTCACACGCTGGATAACTGCGCGCATACGAATTGGGGGCGGTGTTGGCGGGGCTTTGCTCCTCCAACACTGCCCCTCTCACCCCTTCGCCCGCTCACCATTCAGGTGCGCGAACACGATCCGCCCGGTCTGCGTCTGGTAGACGCGCGTGACCGTGGCCGACACATCCTTGCCCACCAGGCGGCGGGCGTCCTCCACCACAACCATCGTGCCGTCCTCGAGGAACGAGATGCCCTGCTCGCGCTCCCGCCCGACGTCGCGGATGGTGACAGTGATATCCTGCCCCGGCACCACCGGCGGGCGCACCGCGTCGGCGAGCTGGTTGAGGTTGAGCGCCCGCACCCCCTGCAGCTCCGCCACTCGCCCGAGGTTGTGGTCATTGGTGATGATCGGGCAGCGGTACTGGCGCGCCAGCACCACCAGCTTCTCATCCACCTGCTGGCTGGCGGTGACGTCCACGTCGATCACCTCGACCGGGGTGAGCGCGTTCTTCTGCATGGTGTTGAGCATCTCCAGGCCACGCTTGCCCTTGCCGCGCCGCAGCTCGTCGGGCGAGTCGGCCAGCAGCTGTAGCTCGTTGAGCACGAAGTGCGGCACCAGCAACGTCCCCTCGAGGAAGCCGGTCTGGGCCACGGCGGCGATCCGCCCGTCGATGATCGCCGAGGTGTCCAGGATGTAGCGGCGCTCCGGGACGATACCGGCCACGAACTGCTGCGGCAGCACGAGCGGCGCCTGCCGGCCGGAGCGCAGCAACTCGCCGAGGTCCTTCTTGCGGCTGGCGAAGATCGTGCTGCCGAGGTACGCGAGCGCCAGCGCGGCCAGGATCGGCAGCACCTGGCCGAAGGGCGCGGGCAGGTGGGAGAGCGGCACCGAGAGCAGCACAGCGAACACCAGGCCCAGCAGCGCGCCGAAGACGATCGCGGTGAGGTCGGCGATCGAGATACTGCGGATGTAGCGTAGCCATTCCTGCAGCGGCTCGATCGTCCAGCGGTGGGTGGTGAGCAGCCCCAGGCCGGCGCCGGCGAGCGTGAGCAGCTGCGTCGCCAGCACCTCGTTCGTATTCGGCACCGGCGAGGACAGGATGCTGCCGAGCGTGTGCCCGACGTAGGCCAGCGCGCCCATGCCGAGGATGCGGACGATGAAGTTGAGGCTGACTTTCATGGGGATGACCAACGACCAACGACCAACGACCAACGACCGGCGGCAGATAGCCGGCGTAGATCTACACTACTCCTCATCCTCCTCGGCATACTCGTCACCTTCAGCGCTGGCTGGTTGGCCCCGTGCCGTTCGTCGTTCGTCGTTCGTCATTCGTCGGCCCTCGAGCGCCAGCTCCACCGCCTCGGCGAGCGAGCGCACCTCCTGCGGCGCCAGCCCGTCCACGCGCGGCGGCGCGCCGGTGCTAGGGAGGAAGGCGCGCGCGAAGCCGAGCTTGGCCGCCTCGCCGAGGCGCCGCTCCAGCTGCCCCACGCCGCGCAACTCGCCGGAGAGCCCCACCTCGCCCACCAGCACCGCGTCCTGCCGCACGCGCTGGTTGCGGTAGGAGGAGGCGATCGCCACTGCCACCGCCAGGTCCGCCGCCGGCTCGCCGATCCGCAGGCCACCGACTATGTTAACATACACGTCCTGATTGAACAACGGCAGCCCGACGCGCTTGGAGAGCACGGCGATCAGCATCAGCAGGCGGTTCATGTCGAAGCCGTTGGCGGTGCGGCGCGGCTGGGCGCTGGCGGTGTGCGCGGTGAGCGCCTGCACCTCCACCAGGATCGGCCGCGTGCCCTCCATCGTCACTGCCACCGCCGAGCCGGGGGTGCCGGCGCTGCGCTCGGCCAGGAACACCTGCGAGGGGTTGGGCACCTCACGCAGCCCACCCTGCGTCATCTCGAACACCCCCACCTCGTCCGTGGAGCCGAAGCGGTTTTTCACGCCGCGCAGCAGCCGGTATTGGTGGAAGCGCTCGCCCTCCAGGTACAGCACCACGTCCACGATGTGCTCCAGCACGCGCGGCCCGGCGATCGCGCCCTCCTTGGTGACGTGCCCCACCAAGAACATCGGCACGCCGCTGTCCTTGGCGGCCCGCAGCAGGCGCATCGCGCCCTCGCGCACCTGGCTCACGCTCCCCGCCGCCGAGGGCACGTCCTCCAGATACACGGTCTGGATCGAGTCCACCACCACCAGGCGCGGCTTGATCTGCTCGATCTGTTCCAGCACCGCGTCCAGGCTCGTCTCCGAGTAGATCAGCAGGCGCTCGGGGTCCAACCCCATGCGGGCGGCGCGCAGCTTGATCTGCTGCGCCGACTCCTCAGCCGAGACGTACAGCGCCGGCCCGACGTTCAGGGCGAAGTGCGCCGCTGCTGCCAGCAGCAGGGTGGACTTGCCGATGCCCGGATCTCCACCGATCAGCACCAGGCTGCCGGGCACGATCCCGCCGCCGAGCACGCGGCCGAACTCGTCGCCGAGCACCGGCAGGCGCGCAAAGCCGCCGATCGCGATGTCGCGCAGCGGCACCGGGCGGTTGAGGCCGCTGGAGGTGGCGGCGCTCCGGCTCCTAGCGGCCCCCTCCCGGCGCTCAGCCTGCTCCACCAGGCTGTCCCAGGTGCCGCAGTCCGGGCACTTGCCCATCCAGCGCGTCTGCTGCGAGCCGCACTGCTGGCAGAGGAAAATGGTACGAGTCTTGGGCACAGTCACCTCAATGGTGCGTCGCAAGTAACGGAGCAATGTGTCGGGGCCACCTTTGTGGCTGCCCACACGGCACAAGCATCGAGCAGCGGCGAGGGCGACCACAAGAGTCCCCCCTCCACCGTGGGCGAGCCGGTAAGCGATGCCTCCCTTGCCTGTTCATTGTAGCACAAAAGGGCTACGGGAGGGTCCCGTAGCCCTTGTGAATTGCCGCTTCCGGCGCCTACACCACCGCGTCGGCAGGCTCCGGCTCGGTGGGCGGGGCGTCCACCTCGCGTGCCGGGCGCAGCCGCAGATAAGTCTCGCCGTTCTCCAGTGTGGCCGTATCCACCACCACCGTGTCGCCGGCCTGGAAGCGCCCCTCGAGCACCCCCTCGGAGAGCGGGTCCTCGATCAGGTTGGTGATGATGCGGCGCAGCGGCCGCGCGCCGAAGGCCGGGTCGTAGCCGCGCTTAGCCAGCAGGTCGATCGCGTCCTCGCGCACGTCGAGCGTCAGGTTGTGCTCCTTGAGTTGCTCCTGCACCCGCTTGAGCAGAATGTGCGTGATCTGGTGGATCTCCTCGGTGGTCAGCGCGTGGAAGATAATCGTCGCGTCGATGCGGTTGAGGAACTCCGGCCGGAACAGCTGCTTGAGCGCGTCCTCCACCTTCTTGCGCACATCGTCGGCGTCGATCTCCGAGCCGGGGCTATAGCCCGAGAAGCCGATACGCGAGGCACGCCGGATGTGCTCGGTGCCAACGTTCGACGTCATGATAATGATCGTGTTGCGGAAGTCCACCCGGCGGCCCTTGCCGTCCGTCAGCTGGCCGTCCTCGAGCACCTGCAGCAGCAGGTTGAAGGCGTCCGGGTGCGCCTTTTCGATCTCATCGAACAGCACCACCGAGTACGGCTTGCGCCGCACCGCGTCGGTGAGCTGCCCGCCCTCGCCATAGCCCACGTAGCCGGGCGGCGAGCCGACCAGGCGCGAGGTGGTGTGGCGCTCCTGGAACTCGGACATATCGATGCGGATGAGCTGGTCCTCGCTGCCGAACATGAACTCGGCCAGCGTGCGTGCCAGCTCCGTCTTACCCACACCGGTGGGGCCGAGGAAGATGAACGAGCCGATCGGCCGCTTGGGGTCCTTCAGGCCGGCGCGCGCCCGGCGCACCGCCTTGGAGATCGTGACGATCGCCTCCTGTTGGCCCACCACCCGGTTGTGGAGGAACTCCTCCATCTGCAGCAGGCGGGTGGTCTCGTCCCCCTTCAGGCGCTTGACCGGGATGCCAGTCCACATGCCCACCACCTCGGCGATATCGTCCTCGGTGACGTAGGGCCGCTCCACCAGCGTGGTCTCGCCGCCGATGCCCAACTCACTCTCGATCTTGCTGATGCGCGCCAGCATGCGTTCCTCACGGTCACGCAGGTCGGCGGCCAGTTCGTACTGCTCGTCCTCGATCGCCGCCTCGCGCTCCTTGCGGATAGCCTCCAGGCCGCGCAGCGCGTCGCGCAGCGAGGGCGGGGTGGCCGAGCGTGTCATGCGCACGCGCGCCGCCGCCTCGTCGATCAGGTCGATCGCCTTATCCGGCAGGAAGCGGTCCGGCACATAGCGCGCCGAGAGGTGCGCCGCGGCCTTGAGCGCCTCGTCCGCGATCTGGAGCTGGTGGAAGTCCTCGTAGCGGCTCTTGATGCCGCGCAGGATCTCGATCGTCTCGTCCTCGGTGGGCTGGTCCACCATCACCGGCTGGAAGCGGCGCTCGAGCGCGGCGTCCCGCTCGATATACTTACGGTACTCATCCAGCGTGGTAGCGCCGATCGTCTGCAACTCGCCGCGCGAGAGGGCCGGCTTGAGGATGTTGGCCGCGTCCAGCGTCCCCTCGGCCCCGCCGGCGCCGATGATCGTATGGAACTCGTCGATGAACAGGATGCAGCGCGTCTCCTTAATCTCGTCCACCACCCGCTTGAGGCGCTCCTCGAACTGGCCGCGGTACTTGGTGCCAGCCACCAGGGCGCCCATGTCCAGCGTGACGACGCGCTTGCCCTTGATACTGTCCGGCACCTCGCCGGCCACGATACGCTGCGCCAACCCCTCGACGATCGCCGTCTTGCCGACGCCCGGCTCGCCGATCAGGGCCGGGTTGTTCTTGGTGCGGCGCGAGAGGATCTGGATCACGCGCTCGATCTCGTGCTGGCGCCCGATCACCGGGTCCAGCCGCCCGGCCTCGGCCATCTCCGTCAGATCCGTGCCGAGCGCGTCCAGGTAGGGCGTCTTGCTCTGGCGCTGCGAGGGCTGGCCGCCCGGGCCGGCGGCGCTGGCGCTGGCGCTGGCGCGCTCCATGCTGGCGCCGGTGCCCTGGCGCAGCACACGCATCACCTGGGTGCGCACCTGCTCCAGCGAGACCCCCAGGATGTCCAGCACACCGGTGGCCACGCCCTCGCCGTTGCGCACCAGGCCGAGCAGCAGGTGCTCGGTGCCGATATAGTGATGGTTGAGGCGCTTGGCCTCCTCAACCGCGTAGGCGATCACCTTCTTGGCCCGCGCCGTCAGGTCCTGGTCCTGGCGCGGCGGCCCCTCGCCGGGGCCGACGATGAACTCGACCGCGTGGCGGGCCTGTGAGAGCTTGACCCCCAAGTCGTCCAGCACGCGGGCTGCAACCCCCTCGCCCTCACGGATCAGGCCCAGCAGGATGTGCTCGGTACCGATGTAGGGGTGATTGAACGCCCGTGCCTCCTCGGTCGCGATCTGCAGCACCTGCTTGGCCCGTTTGGTGAATTTATCAAATGCCCGCTCGGACATGGTCGTTCTCCAAACTAGTACGACTGACCCACACAGCCGCGCCCGGGGGCGTGGCCTCCGTCTATTTTACCAACTCTAGATGAGAAATGTATGAGGGGACCCGACGACGACCGCGGATCGAGGACCGACTGGCCAACGTCCACGGTCCACACGCCACGATCTACGGTCGTCGGTCGTCTGTGGCCGCCGGCCGCCATCAAGCCCCGGCCTCGTCGCCCTCGAGCTCGCCCGACTCGCCGGCCTGGCGCATGCTCAGCCCCATGCGCTTGCGCGCCGGGTCGATGCGGATGATCCGCACCTGCACCACGTCCCCCTCCTGGACGACGTCGCGCGGGTGCTGGACGTGCCCATCGCCCATCTCGGAGACGTGGATCAACCCCTCGACCCCGTCCTCGATGCGGGCGAAGGCGCCGAACGAGGCGAGCTGGGTGATGGTGCCCTCCACCACCTGCCCGAGGTGGTAGCGCTCACCGATCGTGGTCCACGGCTCATTCTGGGTGCGCTTGATCGAGAGCGCGATGCGCTTGCGGTCGCTGTCCACGCTGAGCACGTAGACCTTGACCTTATCGCCGGGCTTGAGCACCTCGCTCGGGTGCTTGACGCGGCTCCAGGAGATCTCCGACAGGTGAACGAGCCCGTCGGCGCCGCCGATATCCACGAACGCGCCGAAGTCGCATACCGAGGTCACCACACCGCTGCGCACATCGCCCTCTTTGAGCGACGAGAGCAACTCCCCCTTGCGCCCCTCGCGCACATCCTGCACCGCCTGGCGTTCGGAGAGGATGAGCCGGTTGCGGTTGCGGTTGATCTCGATCACCTTGAGCGGCAGCGAGGTGCCCACCATGCGGGCCATATCGGACTGCTTCTGCGTCTCCGGCCCACGGCTGATGCCGCTCACCTGCGAGGAGGGCACAAAGCCCCGCACACCGTCGAGGTTCACCAGCAGGCCGCCCTTGTTGTAGTTGACGACCTTGGCCTCGATCACCTCGCCCGACTCGTGCACCTGCTGCAGGCGCCGCCAACTCTTCTCCTGGCGCGCCTTGTCCACCGACAGCACCGCACGGCCCTCGCGGTCCTCCGACTGCACCACGAAGACCAGCAGCGTGTCGCCCGGCTTGAGCTCGGCGCGGTCCTCCGCCGAGAGCGACTGCATCTCCCGCGCAGGCACCACGCCCTCGGCCTTGGAGCCGATGTCGACCAGGATCTCGTCCTTGTCGACGCGCATGATCACGCCGTCGACCGTGTCCCCATACTGCAGGTTGCGGTAGTCGTGCGCGGGGTTGGTGAGGAACTCCTCCATCAGCGCACGATCCTCGCGCTCTTCATCGCTGGCCTCGCCCGCCTGACCGTTGGGCGCGCCGCCGTTCTGCTGGGGGCGAAGAGCGTCCTGATCGCTGGCCGCCGCCTGTTCTTGCTGTTCCATGCGCCTTCCTCAGAGCCACAGGCAGAGGATTCTGGGCTTTGCGATGCATGCTGGGATCGTGTGGTATTATACGGCGTTCACCAGCAAAACGCAAGGGTTCCCCCGCCCCCAGCAATTGCCATGCGCGCGCCTTTGCGGTATACTGCCGCGTTGGATCGGCACGTCGCTCTCCGGCCCGTGCCACCTGCCGGGCGCACCAGATAGACGCACATCACCAGCCCACCTGTCCTCGAAAGTGAGAGCCGCTGCTGTGGACCTGCCGACGACGCCGACAACGATCGTTGGGCATCTGGCGCCCGATCTGGACTGCCTGACCGCGATCTGGATTCTCGTCCGCTTCGGCGGGGCATCCGGCGCCGAGCTGCAATTCGTCCCCGCCGGCGCCACACTCGCCGGCCGGCCGCCCGACGCGGACCCGCAGGTGGTGCATGTGGACACCGGCGGCGGCCGCTTCGACCACCACCGGCCCGGCGCGCAGGCCACCTGCGCCGCGGATCTAGTGCGCCGCGCGGTGGCCCCGCGCGACGCGGCGCTCGCGCGGATGGTGGCCCAGGTATGCCGCCTGGATAACGCCACCGCCCCTCCCGGTGACCAGGGCTGCTTCGGCGTCGGCGCCCTCGTCTCCGGCTACACCCTGCTGTTCCCCGAACGCCCGCACCAGGTGGCCCAGGCGATGCTGCCCAACCTGGACGCCTGGTACGAGCACGAGGCGCGCCAACTGCGCCTCGAGGCGGCCTTCGAGCGCCGCCTGGAGTTCGAGACCCGCTGGGGTCTGGGCATCGCCATGGAGAGCGCCGACGGCGGTTCCAGCCGCCTGGCCTACGGCCGCGGCGCGGTGTTGTACGCCTACCGGGACGGCAACGGCTGGATGGGCGTGGCCGCGCAGGCTCGCTCGCAGGTGGACCTTTCGCCGGTGTACCGCGCCCTGCGCCACAAGGACGCCGGGGCGGACTGGTACTTGCACCCGAACCGGCGGCTGCTGCTATGCGGCACCGCCAAGGCCCCACCCCGCACCCCGTCCCGCCTCTCGCTGGAGGAGCTGGTGCGGGTGATCCAGGGCCGCCCGGCCGAGATCGGCTGAGAACGGGGAGCGCGAGGGGTTGCCCCTCGCAAAGACTATTGTCATCTTGTGCTGAACCATACGCACTTCGAGGAGTACTATGGCCCAGAAACAGGTCACGAAGAATACAGCCCGTGCCGGGGAGACGGCCCTCGCGGCCCCACCCATCCCCGCCGAGACGCTGATCGACTACTACCGCCAGATGGTGCTCATCCGGCGCTTCGAGGAGAAGTGCCAGGAGATGTACACCAAGGCCAAGATCGGCGGCTTCCTGCACCTCTATATCGGCGAGGAGGCCACCGGCGTCGGCGCCATCGCCGCACTCAAGCCGCAGGACCACATCTTCACCCACTACCGCGACCACGGCCACGCCATCGCGCGTGGGCTGGACATCAACGCGCTGATGGCCGAGCTGTTCGGCAAGGTCACCGGTACCTCCAAGGGACTCGGCGGCTCCATGCACTTCGCCGACGTCTCCAAGAACTTCTGGGGCGGCTACGCGATCGTCGGCAGCCACCTGCCGCTGGCCTGCGGCGTGGGGCTGGCGATGAAGATGCAGCAGAAGGACGCCGTGGTGATGGTGTTCTTCGGGGATGGCGCTACCAACGGCGGCGAGTTCTACGAGTCGCTCAACTTCGCCCAACTCTGGAAGCTGCCGGTGGTCTTCGTCTGCGAGAACAACCTCTACGCCATGGGCACGCCGCTCGAGGTCCACTCGGCGGTCACCGAGATCTACCGCAAGGCCTGCGCCTTCGACATGACCGCCGAGCGGGTGGACGGCAACGACGTGCTGGTGATGCGCGAGGCATCCATACGCGCTGTGGAGCACGCCCGCAGCGGTAAAGGCCCGGTGCTGCTGGAGGCCATGACCTACCGCTTCCGCGGCCACTCGGCGCAGGACACCCAGAAGTATCGCACCAAGGAGGACGTGGAGAAGCACCGCTCGAGCGACCCGATCGTCCGCTACCGCCGCCAATTGATCGAGCAGGGCATCTTCACCGAGCAGGACGCCGAGGCGATCGACGAGCAGGTGGACGAGCAGGTCGAGGCCGCGGTGGCCTTCGCCGAGGAGAGCCCGGAGCCGGGTCACGAGTGGATCATGCAGTCCGGCGTGTACGCCAAGGCTATCGCGGTGAACCCGCCCATTCATGGGGAATAATGCGTGACGCGTGATGCGTGATGCGTGATCCGAATTGTCGCGAGCCGCTGACTACAGGATCGTGGCGGGATGTCGGCTGGCAGGACAAAGAGCTAGTCCATGGCGGCGGAAGTCCGCCCAGGGTTGCCGAAGGACTTTCGCCCGCTCGAAAGCGGCGCGCAAGAACTACCGGCACCGCTTAACACAGCACGGCTTACGAATTACGAATCACGAATTACGGCTCACGGATCGAAGCGCTGTAAAGAGAGTACATATCGATGCCAGTCATAACAGTCCGCGAGGCGCTGCGCCAGGCGCTGCATGAAGCCATGCAGGACGAGCGCGTCTTCATCATCGGCGAGGACATCGGCCACTACGGCTCGACCTACGGTGTCACGGCCGGCTTTCTGGAGCAGTACGGCCCCGAGCGCATCCGCGACGCGCCGATCGCCGAGTCCGCCATCGTGGGGATCGCCGTGGGCGCCGCGATGGTGGGCATGCGCCCGATCGCCGAGATCATGTCGGTGAACTTCTCGCTGCTGGCCTTCGACGCGCTGATCAACCACGCCGCCAAGATCTACAGCATGTTCGGCGGCCAGATGACCGTGCCCATGGTGCTGCGCACCACCAACGGATGGACGCAACTCTCGGCCACCCACTCGCAGTCGTTCGACTCGATGTTCGCCTATGTGCCGGGGCTGAAGGTGGTGGCGCCCGCCACGCCCTACGATATGAAGGGCCTGCTGTTGGCAGCGATCGAGGACCCCGACCCGGTGGTATTCATCGAGCACACGCTTATGTACACCGCCAAGGGCGAGGTGCCCGAGGAACGCTACACCGTGCCGATCGGCCGCTCGAACCTGGTGCGCGAGGGCAGGCACGTCACGGTGGTGACCTACTCGCGCATGGTGCACCTCACGCTCCAGGCCGCCGAGGTGCTGGCCAAGGAGGGCATCGAGGTCGAGGTGGTGGATCTGCGCACCCTGCGGCCGCTAGACATGAGCCTGGCGATCGAGAGCTTCAAGAAGACCAACCGCGGCGTGGTGGTGACGGAGGACTGGCAGTCGTTCGGCACCAGCGCAGAGATCGCCGCCCGGCTCTACGAGTACGCCTTCGACTACCTGGACGCGCCGATCGCGCGCGTGAACTTCAAGGAGGTGCCGATGCCGTACTCCAAGAACCTCGAGCTGCAGACGGTAGTCACACCTGAGCGCATCGCGACGGCGATCCGGAGAGTGCTGGAGTGATCCCTCACCCCCTGCCCCCTCCCCCGCCAGGAGAGGGGAAAGTGGGGAGCCAGAGGGGTGAATCCCCTCTGAAACTCCCCTTTCACCATGTGTGAAGAGGAGCGTTGCAGATGCCTGATATCACGATGCCCAAGATGGGCTTCGACATGCAGGAGGGAACGATCGTCAAGTGGCTGAAGAAGCCCGGCGACGTCGTCAAGAGGGGCGAGGCGATCGCGGAGATCGAGACTGATAAGGTGACGATCGAGATCGAGGCGTTCGACTCGGGCACCCTCACGGAGATCGTGGTCCAGGAAGGGCAGACCGCGCCGGTGAACGCGGTGATCGCGCGGCTGAACGGCGGTGAGGGGCGCCCGGCCGGCGAGCAGGCCACCGCGGCCGCCGGCGGGGGCGAGGGGGGCGAGGC
>DATMBA010000266.1:0-2766 GCA_035559635.1 Roseiflexaceae bacterium | reverse complement strand
AGCCCACCGCGCCCGCCGGGGCCTGGCCGCGGGCGCGTTCGAGCGCGTACAACAGCCGCCAGGCCGCGCCGAACACCGCCGGCGCCAGCACCGCCAGGAACAGCCCGTACAGCACCAGGTAATCACTCACCGGCGTGCGGTCCACCACCGGCCCCACGCCGGTGACGAACGCCTGGTAGCCGTGGAAGAACGGCGCATAGAGCGCCAGCGCCGCCGCGCCCATGAGCAGCGCCGCCGCCACAGCCTCTCCCAGGCGCCAGGCGCGCCCCCAGACCGAGCCAGCCGGCGCGCGCCACGCCCGACCCAGGAGCGCGCCGCCTAGCAGCAGCCCGTAGGTCGGGAAGTCCCAGGAGTTCGTGACCGCCAGCGCGCCCAGCGTGAGCGCCGCCAACGCTCCAACGATCAGCGAGCCGATCTTCGATCTCGCATTTCGCATTTCGGGTTGGGCAAATCCAAAATGAAAGATGCGGAAAGCGATGGCGATCATCAGCAGCGTGACCGGCAGCGCGATCACATGCGGGTGGAGGTCGGCGAAGAGGAAGGCGAAGTATGGGAACTCGTTGATCGTGTGCTCCACCACGCGGCTTGGGCCGACGAACCAGTCGCCCAGGCGCCCGCCGAAGCCGGCCAGCCCATCCTCCAGCGCCACCAGCGCCTGCCTCAGGCCGCCGCTCCCCAGCCAACTGGCCTCGAACGCGCCGGCGAGGTTGCCGGCCACGCCCACCAGCACGGCGGCGGCCAACCCCACCCGCGCGCTCCCCGCCACCCGCGCCGCGAGCGCGAAGGCGCCGGCCAGCACCAACGCGAAGAGCGTCGGCACGATCAGGTTGAAGGCCACCGCCGGCGCGATCCCGGTGGCCTTGACCGGCAGCGACACCAGGAACAGGCCGTAGTAGTAGTAGTTGACCACCCCGCCGCTGAAGAACGGGCTGTAGGGCGGCATCACTGGGCTGCGCAGCACCGCGTTGAGCAGCCCGAACTCGAATGGCTTCTCGCCGCCCCAGTACGGTTGCCACAGGTCCGGGTTGAGCGCCCGCACCGCCAGCAGGAAGCCGAAGCCCACCAGGAAGAGCGCCTCGCCCTGGAGGATCTGGCGCCGGTGGGCCTTCAGTTGATCGCGGAGAAGGTGAAGGCCCACGATTACAGCGTGAAGATTGAAGATTGAAGATCGCGCATGGAGCGACATCGCAGGCGATGCGGAATGTTCAATCTTCACTCTGTCATCTTCAATCGTCCGTCGCCCGAGCCAGGCGAGCGCCAGGGCGTTGGCAAGGAGCACCAGGAGCACGCCGATCAGCAGCCCCCAGCGGTCGTACTGCCAGAGGCGCGCGCTCACCGGCAGCCACACCGCATACCCCACCAGCAGCAGCCCGATCAGCCGCGCCCAGGCATATCCGCCGTCGCTCCATCCTGTTCGCCGCGCGACACCCCTCCCGCCGCCATCCGCTAATCCGCTTCCTATCCGCTGCCCAAACACCACCACCGCCAGCGGCAGCCCCAGCGCCGCGAGCCCGTACCAGGCCAGCAGCCAGAGCAGCACGGCGATCGCCTGGTTGCGCGCCAGGGCGTTCCAGCCGTATTCGTCCACCGGCGGCAGCAGGTCCACCGGCACGCTGAGCGACAGGTCCTTGCCCGGCAGGGTCGGCGGGACCACCGGCAGCGCGGTATGCAGCACGGCCGGCGGGTGATCGCCGGGCGCCACCCGGTAGATGCGCGTGTCGCCCACGGCGTAGTCCAGGCGGATGGCGTTGTCACGCGCCAGCGCCTCGAACTTCGCCAGCCCCGCCGGGCTGTAGAGCGCGCGCTCGAGCTCGCCCACCACCACGTACTCGACGCCGTAGCGCCGCAGCAGGTCCAGTGCCTCCAGCGGGTCCGCGCCCTCGTAGATCTGGCGGATCACCGCCTGGCGGTTGGCGACGATCGTGCCGCCCTCCACCACGGCGCGCTGCTGCGTCATATGCCACGGCCAGCCGAGCAGCGTGGGCAGGCCGGTGTACACCGAGAAGCGCCCGGCCCACCTGTAGGCCTCGGCGTGCGCCTCCAGGATGATCGGCGTGCCGGCCACGTGCTCGCGCACCCACTGGATCGCCGCCGCGTCCTGCGCGAAGGTGAAGCGCCGGTCGTTCTCGGCCCAGCCGCTACGCTCGGAGCGCATGAACGCCTCGCCATCCAGCGTCGGGCCGAGGCTCGGGTCGTAGCGGTCCGCCAGGCGCGCCGGGGTGGCGGTGAGCGGGTAGACTAGCGCGGCGGCCACCAGCAAGGCAGCGGCGCCACGCCAGGCCAGGCCGACCAACGACCAACGATCCACTGCCAGAAGATCGCGCCTGCCCTCGTCCGTCGTCCGTCGTTCGTCGTCCGTCGTTCGTCGTTCGTCGTTCGTCGTCCGTCGTTCGTCGCTCGTCGTTCGTCGTCCGTCGTTCGTCGTTCGTCGTCCGTCGTCCGTCGTCCGTCGTTCCCTCGTCCGGTCCCACAGCCACACCAGCGCCACGCCGGAGACCACGGCGAACAGCAGCCAGCTCTGCATGCCGAACTTGAACACGCTGTTCATGCGGCCGATGTCGCCCCTGGCCACCAGCACCTCAGTGAGCAGCGTGAGGCCCACGGCGCACAGCGCCCACAGCCCGGCCAGGATGGTGAGCGGGCTGCCGGCCGGCGGGCTGGCCGGCGGCGCGGGAGGCGTGGGCGGCGCCGGCTCCTCCAGCGGCAGGAGCAACTGCACCGGCCCGCCGTCGTCCGCGGGCGGGGCCGGCTCGTCCCGCGCATCAC
>DATMBA010000265.1:0-6119 GCA_035559635.1 Roseiflexaceae bacterium | reverse complement strand
CGCTCCGGGCACGGCGCCCACCGCGGTGCCGGGCGTGGCCCCGGCCAACGCCGCAGCAGCCACCCCGGCCGGCGCCCCACCTAGCCCCCCGGGCGCTGCGCCTCCGCCGCCAGCGGGCACACTGGTGTACGAGGATGGGTTCGACCCCAGCCAGCAACTCAGCGGGCTGGAGGACATGGTACAGGCCGGCGATTTCTCGCGTGGCTTCCACGCGCCCGGCGTCTACCATTTCCAGCTCTTCCAACCGGACGAGGCCCGCCTCGTGATGCTGCCGCGCGCCGCCTACGGCGACTTCAGCTTGCAACTTGATCTGTGGGACAACAGCGACTCGTTCGCCGGGCACGTCCGGCAGGGGGTGATCTTCCGCGCCCGCGACGACATGCACTTCTACGCGCTGCTGCTCGACCCGCGCGCCGGCATGTACAGCGTCGTCCGGCGGGAGGGCGCGGACGCCTGGGCGGAGATCGTCCCACCCACCGCCTCCTCGCTGGTCAGGCGCGGCGCGGAGGTAAACCAGTTGCGCATCGACGCCGCCGGGGACCGCTTCGTGGCCTACCTCAACGGCGCTGAGCTGGCACGCTTCCAGGACGCTGCGTACCGCTTCGGGCTGGTGGGGATGATCGTCGCCAACGTGGACGCCGTGACGCCGCACATGCACTTCGACACCATGCGGATCTGGAGCGCGGACGCGCCCATAGCGCCGCCGGAGCTGCCGCCGCTGCGCGAGACGCCCGCCGGCGCGATGGTGCTGGTGGCGGGCGGCGAGTTCGTGATGGGCGGCAACGAGCGCTTCGACGAGCGCGCCCATATCGTCACACTCGCCCCGTTCTACATCGACCGCAGCGAGGTAACGAACGAAGCCTACGCCGCCTGCGTGGCCGCCGGGGCCTGCACACCACAGCAGCGGCCCTCCTCGCAAACCCACCCCACCTACGCCGAGCGCGCGGAGTTCGCCGGACACCCGGCCATCCATGTGAGTTGGGAGCAGGCGCGGGCCTTCTGCGCCTGGGCCAGCAAGCGCCTGCCCACCGAGGCCGAGTGGGAGATGGCCGCCAGCTGGGACGGCGCATCCCGCGCGAAGCTCGCCTGGCCGTGGGGCAACACCTTCGACGCCGCGCGCCTCAACTCGGCGGAGTCCGGCGCGGGCGACACGACCGCCGCGGGAGCGCATCCGCCCGAGCTGAACGGCACCCTCGACATGGCCGGGAACGTCGCGGAGTGGACCAGCACGCTCTACCGGCTCTACCCCTACGCCGCCACCGACGGCCGCGAGGACCAGCAGGCCGCCGGAGACCGCGTGCTCCGTGGCGGCTCGTGGGCCCAATCCCAGGGCAAGGCGCGCGGCTACTACCGCCAGGGCGCCACGCCCGAGTACGCCGACCGGGAGATCGGCTTCCGCTGCGCTGCCAACCCGTAGAGCAAAACGCTACATGGTGCATCCGGCACGTGTGTTGACCCACCCCTGCCGGAATGGGTGGGTGTGCGGGAGGGCGTAGCCCTCCCTCGCCCTCCCCCTTCTGCCAAGGGACGTACCGGATGCACCACCCGGGGTGTAGAGCAAACCGCTAAATGGTGCATCTGGCACGTGTGTTGACACACACCTACCGGAAGGGGTGGGTGTGAGGGAGGGCTGCGCCCTCCCTCGCCCTCCCCCTGCTGTCAAGGGACGTACCGGATGCACCACCCGGGGTGTGGGGGCTGCGTCCCTGCGCGGGGGACCGGGGGGCGACGGCCCCCGAGAAACCTCCCTGTGGGGGGGCCGGGGCCGTGCCCCCGTGGAGCAAAATCTCTGCTACAATGAAGTAGTCGAGGTTCGCCAATGCCAGCGTCCGAGCAGCACACAGCACCAGAGGAGCGCCGCGTCCGATGTCGATTGTCGAGGACTACCCCATGATCCGCCCGAGCGCGGTGGGGCGCCAGGGAGCCGCCCGCCCGACGTTCTCCGTCGTCGCGCCCGTCTACAACGAGGAGGCGCTGGTCGCCGAGTTCTGCCGCCGGGTCGTCGCCGCACTCGAACCGCTCGGCGAGCCGTTCGAGGTGATCCTGGTGAACGACGGCTCGCGGGACCGCTCACCGGAGATCATGCGCGAGCTGCACGAGCGGGACCCGCGCATCAAAGTGCTGAACTTCTCGCGCAACTTCGGCCACCAGATCGCCATCACCGCTGGCACCGACTACGCCCGCGGGCGCGCGGTGGCGGTGATCGACTCGGACCTGCAGGACCCGCCCGAGGTGATCGTGGACATGATCGCCAGGTGGCGCGAGGGCTACCAGGTGGTCTATGGCGTGCGCGCCGAGCGCGAGGGCGAGACGGCCTTCAAGCTCGCCACCGCCTCGCTGTTCTACCGCCTGATCCGCAAGATCACCAACGTCAACATCCCGTTGGACGCCGGCGACTTCCGCCTGATGGACCGCCGGGTGGTGGACGCGCTGAAGTCCATGCGCGAGCACCACCGCTTCATGCGCGGCCTCTCGGTATGGGTGGGCTTCCGCCAGATCGGTGTGCACTACAAGCGGGACGCGCGCAAGGCCGGCCAGACGAAGTACCCACTGCGGAAGATGCTGAAGTTCGCCATGGACGGCATCACGGCCTTCTCCTACCTGCCACTGCAGCTCGCCACCTACCTCGGCTTCGCCATCGCGGCGCTTAGCGTCATCGGCATCATCGCCGTGATCCTGCTGCGCCTGCTCACCGGCAGCGAGCTGGCCGGCCAGGCCACCACCCTGGTGGCGGTGCTGTTCATCGGCGGGGTGCAGCTGATCTGCTTCGGCATCCTGGGGGAGTACATCGGCCGCATCTACGACGAGGTCAAACGCCGCCCGCTCTATATCGTGGCCGAGGCGCTCGGCTACGAGGAGGAGGAGGCGTAGCGCCAAACGCTACACGCTCACGCCGAAGGCTAAAGACTCGGGATGGGATCGACGCGGTACTGCTTCGATGGTGCTCAGTTTAGCCTTCAGAAGGCGCGGCGATCGGCAGGCGCACGGTGAAGGTGGACCCCACGCCGGGCTGGCTCTCGGCGCGAAGCTCCCCACCCATCAGAGTGCAGAAGTGGCGGCACAGCGTCAGCCCGAGGCCGCTGCCGCCGTAGCGCCGCCTGGCGGACGCATCCGCCTGCGCGAAGGGCAGAAAGACGTAGCGCAGCTGCTCGGCGGTCATGCCAAGGCCGGTGTCGCTCACCTGGAACACCATGAACCCCTCGGCCGCGCCCTCGCCCGCCGCGATCGTGTGGCGCTCGGCACGCAGCGTGATCACGCCCCGCTCGGTGAACTTCGCGGCGTTGCTCAGCAGGTTGTAGAGCAACTGCCGCAGCCGGGTGGGGTCGGCGCGCATCACGCCCAGGTCCGCATCCCACTCGGCTACCAGCCTGTTGCCACACTCGGCCACCAGCGGCGCGACGCCGCGGGCCACATCCTCCAGCAGCGGTGCGACCGCGAACGTCTCGAGCGACAGCTCCATACGGCCCGTCTCGATCGCCGTGAGGTCCAGGATATTCCCGATCAGCGTGAGGAGCTGCCGCCCGCTGGCCTGGATGCGCTCCAGGTCCGGCACGAGGCTGGTGTAGCCGCGCGCAGCGGCCTCTAGCGCGATCAGCTCGGCGTACCCCAGAATCGCGGTGAGTGGCGTGCGCAGCTCGTGGCTCATAGTGGCCAGGAACACGCTCTTGGCCTCCATCGCCGCCTCGGCCAACTCCTTCGCGCGGCGCTCGCTCAAGTCCCGCGTGTTGAGCACGATCCCGCGCACGTCCGCGTCGCCGAGCAGATTGGTCGCGATCGTCTCGACCTCCAGCCAGGCGCCGGAGCGGTGCCGCAGCCGCCACGCCACTGGTGCGCTCGGGCCGGCGCGCTGCGCGACCTGGGCGAAGAACGACCGCGCGTGCTCGCCGTCGTCCGGGTGCACCAGGTCGAGCAGCGCAACGCCATCCAGCTGCGCTTCGGCGTAGCCGAGCAGCCGCTGGACGGAGGGGGTCTGGTAGCGGATGGCCGTCTGCGGGTCCACCACCATCACCGCGTCCGAGGCGTTCTGCACCAGCGAGCGGAAGCGCGCCTCGCTGCGGCGGACGGCCTCGGCGGCGGCGGCGCGCACGGCGGCGCGCTCCTCCAGCAGCCGGGTCTTCTCACGCACGTCCGCCACCTGGCGCGCGATCACCAGAGCCGTCAGCGCCACCGCGCCCACGAACAGGCCGCCGAGCGGCTCGGCCCACTGCCGGGCAAGCACCAGCAGCAGCAGGCCGTAGCCGAGGGCCACCGCCACATAGGGCAGCAGGCTGAGCGGCCGGGGGCCAGGGAGCGCAGCGCCAGGGACGCCGTCCTCGTCGCGCGCGGCGGCCGCGTGCTGGATCTGCGCGCTCAACGCCAGCAGGAAGTAGCCGACCATCCAGACCGCGTCCACCCAGCCGGCGGTCTCGTAGGCCCCCTGCAGCGTCTGGTAGGCGAAGAGCAGGTCGGCGGCGAAGAGGAACCCCAGGCTGGCGCTGAGGGTGAAGAGGGCCCGGCGGCGGCTGGCGCGCGTCCGCCCCAGCACGATCGTCAGCACGCCGAACAGCAGCACCAAGTCGGCCACCGGATAGGCGAGCGACAGCGCGCTGGTGAGCCAGTGCGGGTAGCTGGCAGCGGCGATCGGGTACAGGATGTGGTACCAGATGACCATGCCTGCCCCGACCATCACAGTGCCGACGTCCAGCCAGAAGCGGGTGCGCTCGGCACAGCCGGCGTGGGCGGCCGGGAGCGTGAGCAGGCCGGCGAGCAGGGTGGGGTAGAAGGCGAGGTAGAAGAGGTCCGCGAGCGACGGGAACGGCGACGCGCCGGCGATCGCCTCGTAGTAGAGCCAGAGAGCGTTGGCGGTCAGGTCGAAGGCGAGGGCCACCGCCATGATCGCCCACGCGCGCCGCGTGCGCTGGTCCAGCGCTGGGGAGCGCGCCACCCGCGCGGCCAGGACGACGCCTGCCGCTGTCGCCAGGGTGAACAGCGTATCGTTGATCAGCACCCGGCTAGCCGCGCCGCCCCAGCCCTGCCAGAGCCAGAGGCAGTAGAGCACGACGAAGATGCCGAAACCGAGCACCAGCAGGGCGCCCCAGTCGTGCCACCAGGCGCGTGGGCGGCGCACCGCACCCGGCAGGGCGTGGGCCTCGGGGAGGGATGTCTGGGGCACGCGTGGGATCCTTCGGACGTGCTACCGGGCCAGCAGCCGCGCGATGGTATCGCGCAGCCGTGGGAAGTCGATCGGCTTGGTCTCGAACGCGTCGCAGCCGGCCTCGAAGCTCCTGCGCCGGTCCGCGGCGGAGGCGAAGGCCGTGAGCACGACGATGGGGATGGCGTGGGTCTCCGCGGCGCCCTTGAGCGCCCGGACGGCGTCGTAGCCGCTCATCTCGGGCAGCCCCAGGTCCATCAGGACCAGGTCCGGGCGCTCGGCCTGCGCCCGCTCGATCGCCTGGCGACCATCGCGCGCGACGATCACATGATGCCCGACGAGGGCGAGCCAGCGCACGATGATGTCGCAGACCAGCGGCTCGTCCTCGACAACTAGCAGGGTTGCCATGAACATGCTCCTTCGGGGCCGTGACAGCGCGGATCGATCTGTCTCGACGCCCTTTTAGCATACCATGCCCCCGGCACAGGCGAGCGACCAGGTATGGCGCCGCGCGCACCCAGGAGCCGGACCGAAAACCCCACGGTGCCACTGCGGCACCGGCGAGTATGGCGCCGCGCGCACCTGTGGCCGACGGTGGTACGACAGTAGAGCTGCTGCGTTCTCGGCTCCCGTTCCGCCGGGCGCATCACGGACCGTGCGGACATCGTCGGGGTTCGTGGAGCCGTTTTGGGGTTGATGAGCTTTTCGTATGTCGTTGGGTGTCCGGCAGCCGACCACGCCCGGCGCGTGGGGCCTGCTGGGACCCGCGGGCTATCGTTCACGAAGGCCGGCGCCCCGGCCTGAGGGGCAGCCCGCGCAGGCGGGCTTTGCCGAGTCTCGCCCACCGCTTATGAACTTTGAGAATTAAAAGGGGTATCTGGCGGCGTCCCACGCCCGGCGCGTGGGGTGCCCGCTGGGCCCCGCGGGCTAGCTGTTGCCAAGGCCGCCTGCGCGGCCTGCAGCCCGCAGCGGCGGGCTTTGCAGCAGC
>DATMBA010000264.1:0-4433 GCA_035559635.1 Roseiflexaceae bacterium | reverse complement strand
CCCGCTTCCTGGAGGGCAGCCATCGGGACTGCGCTGCTCCTGGGCGCGCTCGCCGCCACGCTGCTCCTGGGGGCGCTCTGGGCCTGGCCGCGCCCGCGCCCACAGGCGCAGGTCGAGAGCCTCGGGACGGCCACGGTGGCGGTGGCGCGCGCTGTGCAACCGGCGCCGCCAACGCCCGCCGTAACACGAGTGCGCGCCCCGACGCCGCCCACCTCCGGCATGACCCCTGCGCCTACCGCGCCGCTGGCGGCCATCGGTGCCTACCCGACGGCGGAGGTCGCGCTGGCGCGGGTGGTCAACCTGCTGGGCGGGCCAGGGCTGTTGCACGAGGCGCCAGCCTACACCAGCCCGGCCCTGCCGCTGCTGCTGCGCGAGGGGGATGAGGTGCTGCTGCTGCCGGGTGCGCCCGTGACCGCCGATGGGGTCGAGTGGCGGCTGGTGCAGGCGGGTGGGCTTACCGGCTGGTGCCCGGCGGTGAACCTTCGGAGCAGGCCATAGGTCATCGGCGATAGCCAGAGAGGCTGCCGAAGCCTTGATACACCGAAGGCTGGCCCTGCCCAATGTCGGCGATGCCCACTGCGCCTGCGGATCGCGGCATACCCGATGCTACATAGGAGCGATGCACGCCGTGCCGGATGCCTTCGGGAGGGGGCAGGGGAGGGCGAAGCCCGCGCAGGAACCCACCCTATCCGGATAGGCACGATGAGATCGAGGGGGCCATGGACCATCACCCACGGAACGTTGCCGCGCGCAGGTGGTGGCTGGCGGCGGTGCTGCTGGTGCTGCTGGCGCTGCTGGCGCCGCCGGCCGCCCAAGCCCACGAGCGCTGGTTCGTGGAGGAGGAAGCGGCCTACCCGGTGGATTACGGGCGGCTGCTCAGCCTGCCGGTGCTGGTAGGCGCGCTGGCCTCCGCCGCGCTCGTCGGCGCGCTGGCGCTGCTGCGGCGGCTGGCTGGCGGCGACAACCTCTTCCCGCGCCTCTGGTTCCTCAGCCGCTTCGACCCCTCGGCGCCGGTGGTGATCGCCATCCACACCGCGATCGCCGTGGTCTACACCGCGGTGCACCTGCGCCTGCTGGCCGTGAATCTGGAGCTACCGCCCGGGCCCGCCGGCTACCTGCTGGCCGGCGCGCAGCTCGCCGCGGCCTTCTTCCTGGTCAGCGGGCTGTGGGCGCGCGCCGGGGCCGCGCTGCTGGTGGCACTCGTGCTGCTCACAGGCGCGCTGTTCGGCCCCCTGGCGATGCTGGAGCAGAGCATCTTCGCCGGCATCGGCCTGTACATCGCGCTGATGGGGCGCGGCATGGTGGACCTCGACAACCTGATGCCCCCGCCGCACCCGCTGGACCGCTACCGGCCGCTCGCGCCGGTGCTGCTGCGCATCTTCGCCGGCCTGTCGGTCGCGGCGCTGGCGCTCAGCGAGAAGCTGCTCAACCCGGCCCTCGGCGTCGCCTTCCTGCACGACTACCCGCACTTCAACGTGGCGCGGGCGCTCGGCCTCTCCTGGTTCAGTGACGAGCGCTTCATCCTGGCGGCCGGCGTGGTGGAGCTGGCGATCGGCGCCGCGCTGATCGCCGGCATCCTGCCGCGGCTGGTGATCTTCGCCATGTTCGTGCCGTTCAACCTGACCATCCCCTTCCTGCCGGCCACCGAGCTGATCGGCCACCTGCCGATCTTCGCCGTGATGTACGTGCTGGTGTTCCATAACCCGCTGCTGCGGGTTGACGCGCCCGAGGGCCCGAGCGTGGCCGAGACGGTGGGGGCAGAGGGGGCAGCGTCACCTGCGCCGCAGGGCGAGGCCACGGCGGCGAGGGGGAGGTAGGGGGTGGCGACCCAACGGCGCGCCCGGCCAATCCGTTCGATGGCGATGGCGCGGCGCCCCACCGACCCGGCGCCGCCCCGTCGTTTGATGGCGGTACGGCCGGGTCCCGACGATCCGCGCCGCCCCGATCGCCCGATGGCGGGAGATGCCGTGCCGCCGCAATGCCGTAGGGGCGTAGCAGGCGCATCTCCCGCCGGCGCGGAATGCTGCTGCGGCGCGCCTGTTGCGCCCCCTACGAAACGTGCCGGGCACATCGCATCCCACCGCCCGCCCCGCCCCCCATCACCCGGCACCGCCTGCGATGGGGGGCGGTGATCGCGTTGCGGGCAACCACAAGGGATTGCCCCTCCACCAGGCGATCGTGGCGCGCGCCGCCGCCGCTGCTCCTCCTGCCCCGCGCTGTCTGCTGAGCACCCCTAGGTTTTGACCTGGAGCAGAGCCACTAGCCCGGCCGCCGAGAGGCCGGCGAGCGTCCAGAGCAGCGCCGGGTAGCCGGCGGGCAGGGATGCGAGCAGGCTGGCGCCGAGCGGGGCAAGCGTGCGCGCCGCGGCGAGCACCGCGCTCTGCGCGCCGCTGATGCTCCCGTAGCTCGCGGCGCCATAACGCTCGGCCAGTAGCGCAGCGCGCATAATCGTCATGGTCCCCGTGCCGGCGCCGAAGAGCGCCACGTAGACCAGCGCCCCCAACGCGGTGGGCGCCAGCGCCAGCACCGCCAGCCCGGCGAGCTGCATCGCCATCAGCCCGGCCGTCACCCAGCGCCGCGGGTAGCGATCGCCGAGCGGGCCGAGCAGCAGCCGGCCGGCGAGCGACATCAGGCCGAACAGCCCGGCCACCGTGGCTGCGAAGCCCTGGCTGTGCCCACGCGCCACCAGGTACGGGATGAGGTGCATCGTCAGCGCCACCGAGGCGAAGGTGCTGACCGCGAAGGCGAGCGACAGCCACCAGAAGCCAGGCTCGCGCAGCGCGTCCCGCGCGAGGACGCCGCGCTCGGCGGGCGCGGCGGCATGGGGGGCCGCACCCTCCGCTGGCGCGCCGTCCGGCAGCTGGCCGAGATCCTGCGGGCGGCGGCGCAGCAGGATCAGGTGGGGCGGGATGGTGGCGGCCGCCAGGATGCCTGCCAGGGCCAGCAGCGCCTGGCGCCAGCCGAGCGCCTGGACCAGCCAGGCGCTGAGTGGGATGAACAGGAAGCTGGCCCAGGCGCCGCAGAAGGTGAGTACGGTGAGCGCCCGGCCGCGCTGGCGGCGGAACCAGGTGGCGACGATCGCGAAGGCCGGCTCGTACAACACCGCCGCCATCGCCACGCCCATGCCCGCCAGGATGAGGTAGAACGCCCACAGGCTCTGGACGGAGGACCAGGCCACCAGCAGCAGACTGCCGAGGACGGAGCCCGCGGTCATCGACGCCCGCGGCCCGTGGCGGTCCAGCCAGCGCCCCAGCGGCACGGCGGCCAGCCCCGAGCAGAGCAGCGCCAGCGAGAAGGCGCCGCCGATCGCCACCTGCGACCAGCCGAGCGCGGCCTGCATGGGCGCCACGAAGACCGCGAAGGCGTAGTACAGGATGCCCCACGAGACCACCTCGGTGGCCGAGACGGCCACAAGCATCACCCAGCCATAGTAGTAGCGGGCCGCCAGCGGCCGCACCAGCGCACGCATCCCTTGTCTTCTCCCTCGCCTGTAGCGGCTAGCGCCACGGCCACCGCCGTGCGCTGACTCTAGCCTATATATTGACGATTGTCAATGCAGCCCCTCCCCCCTCCACATCTGCGGCCGGCATTTGACACCCTGGCAGGGTGTGCTATCATAGTGACACGTGTCAGCTCACACGATTAAGTGACGCATCCGGCACGTGTGTTGGCACACGGCTGCTGGAAGGGGTGGGGTTACGGGAGGGCTGCGTCCTCCCCTTCGGTCCAGGGACGTATCGGATGCCTCATGAAGCAAGCGGTATGACGACGCCCACCCAGGAGGATGTGGCGCGGCTGGCCGGCGTCTCGCGCGCCACGGTCTCCTACGTCATCAACGGCCGGAGCGGCGGCAAGGTGCGGATCAGCGAGGAGACGCGCCGGCGCGTGCAGGAGGCGGCGCGACAGCTCGGCTACCAGCCGGACGCAGCGGCGCGCAGCCTGCGCACCGGCCGCACGCGGCTGCTGGCGGTGATGGTGCCGGACCTGACCAACCCGTTCTACCCGCTGCTGATCCGTGGCGCGCAGGCGGTGGTGGAGGAGCACGACTACGAGATCGTGATCTACGACACGATCGACCGGCCGGAGCACGAGCAGGCGTTCATAGATGTGATGCTACGGCGGCGGGTGGACGGTGTGATCCTGGTGGCGTTCCACCTGGAGGCCGAGGACGTGGCCCGGCTGACGCAGGCGGGGGTGCGGGTGGTGGCGGTGGGCGGCCGCCTGCGCGGCGCCGGGGTGGACACCGTGGCCACCCGCGAGCGGGCGGCGGCGATCGAGGCGGTGCGCCACCTGCTCGCGCGCGGCCACCGGCGCATCGCGCACCTGGCCGGCCCGCAGGACACGCCCCCCGGCCGGGTGCGCCTGCAGGGCTACCGCGAGGCGCTCGAGGCGGCGGGCATCGGCTACGACGAGGCGCTGGTGCGCTACGGCTC
>DATMBA010000263.1:0-2198 GCA_035559635.1 Roseiflexaceae bacterium | reverse complement strand
GGTCGTATGACCGCTCCGCCCGGCCCTGCGCTGTTTCGGGCAGGCGAGGCCTAGCTGAGCATGTCGTGGATGAGCTGGAGCAGCTGCTCGATGTCGAACGGCTTCTGAATGATCACCGCGCCCTCGGCCTCGAGGTCTGCGAACCAGGGCTTGCGGTTGAGCGCAGTCATGATGAAGATCGGGATGCCGGCCTCCTGGAGTTGCTCCTTGATGCGCTGGAAGGCCTCGACGCCGTCCATCTGGGGCATCATGATATCGGAGATGACCAGGCTGGGCTTCATGGTCATCAACTTCTGGACGCCCTCCTGGCCGTCGTTGGCAAGGATCACCCGGTAGCCTGCCTCCCGCAGCGCGATCTCCAGCACGGTCTGCATCGCGAGATCGTCATCGATGACCAGAATCGCCGGCTGTTCGTCCATGTGGCCCTCCACCCTCGCGCCGGTAGCCCGCGGGCGCATTATACCAGAAGATGGCCGGAGCGCCGCCCGGCCGCTGGCCAGGCGGCGTACCGATTCCTGAACCGCTGAGGCGCTGAGGGTGTGAGGACGCGGCAGGGACGGGGGGCGGCCGTGCGCTCGCGAATGCGCTGTGGCCGGTTGAATCCGTGGTAGCATGGGGACGCACCTGTGAGCCAGACCGGGAAGGAACGAGCCATGAACCGCGCCCAGCTTGCGGACGAACTGCGACGGATCGTCGGCCCGCGCGCCGTGGTGGACGACGCCGCGGCGCTCATGACGTACGAGGCCGACGGCTGCGTGATGGATCTGCACGCGCCGAACATCGTGGTGCTGCCGGGCACCACTGAGCAGGTGGCGGAGGTAGTGCGCGCCGCGGTGCGAGCTGGCGCGCCTGTGGTGCCGCGCGGTGCAGGCACCGGACTCTCGGGGGGCGCCACCCCCATCCACGGCGGCGTGGTAGTCTCCACGGCACGCATGGAGCGGGTGCTGGAGGTGGATGTGCGCAACCGGCGGGCGCGGGTGCAGCCGGGCGTGATCAACTGGGAGCTGTCGCAGCAGCTCGCGCCGCACGGCTACAGCTTCGCGCCGGACCCGTCCTCGCAGAAGGCATGCACGGTGGGCGGCAACATCGCCAACAACAGCGGCGGGCCGCACTGCCTCAAGTACGGCATGACGACCAGCCATGTGCTGGCGCTGCGGGTGGTGCTGCCGGACGGGAGCGTGATCTGGACCGGGGACGGCAGCCCGGAGGGGGTGGGGTACGACCTGCCGGGGGTGCTGACGGGCAGCGAGGGCACCTGTGGCATCGTCACCGAGGCCTGGGTGCGGCTGACGCGGCTGCCGGAGGCGCTGCGGGTGGTGCTGGCGCTGTTCCCGGACATCCCCTCGGCGTCGCAGACGGTCTCGGCGGTGATCGCGCGCGGGTTGCTGCCGGCCGCGCTGGAGATGATGGACGCGCTGGCGATCAAGGCGGTGAACGGGATGTACCGGCTGGGGCTGCCGGAGCAGGCCGGGGCTGCGCTGCTGATCGAGCTGGATGGCGTGGAGGAGGGGCTGGATGACCTGCTGGCTGAGGTGACGGGGGTGTGCCGGGACCACGGCGCGCTGGAGGTGCGCCCGGCCAGGAGTGCGGCCGAGCAGGCGCAGGTGTGGGCGGCGCGCAAGAACGCCTTCGGCGCGATGGGCCGCCTGGCGCCGACCTACTACCTGGTGGACACGGTGGTGCCGCGCACGCGCCTGCCGGCCACGCTGGAGCGGGTAGGCGAGGCGGCACGCGAGCATCGGCTGCCGATCGCGAACGTGTTCCACGCCGGGGACGGCAATCTGCACCCGCTGATCCTGTTCGACCGGCGGGACAGGGGGCAGCTCGAGCGGGCGTTGAGCGCGGCCACCGCCATCCTGCACGCCTCGATCGAGCAGGGCGGGGTGATCAGCGGCGAGCACGGGATCGGGGTGGAGAAGCGCGACTATATGGACCTGCTCTTCAGCGCGGACGACCTTGCGGCGATGGCGGGGCTGAAGAGGAGCTTCGACCCGCTGGAGTTGTTCAACCCCGGTAAGGTGTTCCCGCGCGGGGCACGCTGCGGCGAGTTGGCGGCGCTGCGGGCGCGCGGGGTGAGCGCCTCCGACGTGGCGGGCGCGCCGGCGGGTGCGTGGCTGTAGGGATTGCAGATTGCAGATTACAGACCTTGCCTGGCGCCCAGATCATGCCGGTGCCCGTGGCCATGCCCGCGGTGGGCG
>DATMBA010000262.1:0-8045 GCA_035559635.1 Roseiflexaceae bacterium | reverse complement strand
AGGGCTTCGCCCTCCCTGGCCCTCCCCCTTGAGCATGTACGGGGCATCAGAGACACCGAATGGCAGATCCACTTCCCACCAACCAGCCGCACGCCTACGTCTACGGGCTGGCGGTGGCACCGGGCTTCGGCACGAGCGGCGTGTGCTTCGCTGCGCACCAGGCCGGCCTGAGCCGCTCGGAGGACGGCGGCGCCACCTGGCGCGACGCGCTCGAGGCACTCGGACTGGACGCGCCCCTCTCAACGACAAGCGTGGCGCTCTCGCCGGGCTTCCCGCGCGACGGCACGGTGCTCGCCGGGGCGCCCGGCGGCATCCTGCGCTCGGACGACGGCGGCCGGACCTGGAGCGCCATCACGCTGCCATCGCCGCCGCCGTTTATCTCGGCCCTGGCTCTGTCGCCCTGCTTTGAACGGGACGGGGCCGCGCTCGCCGCCACGATGGAGGACGGCGTCTTCGTGACGGGCGACGGCGGGCGGCGTTGGGAGGCGTGGAACATCGGCCTGCTGGACCACGCCGTGCTGTGCCTCGCTGTGTCGCCGGCCTTCGAGCGCGATAGGACGGTTCTGGCCGGCAGCGAGAGCGGCCTCTTCGTCAGCACGAACGGTGGCCGCTTCTGGCGCGAGACGGCCTTCCCACCGGAGGCGGCGCCGGTGCTCAGCCTGGCGCTCTCCCCGGCCTTCGAGCGCGACGGAGTGGCCTTCGCGGGCACCGCGGCGCACGGCCTGTTCGCCTCGCACGACGGAGGGCAGAGCTGGCAGCCGCACGCGCTCGAAGGCGCGGTTAACGCGCTCCTGCTCGCGCCGGAGTACCCGGCCAGGCCGTACCTCCTGGCGCTGCTGGACGACGCGCCGCTCGTCTCACGGGACGGCGGGCGCTCCTGGTCCCCCTGCCTGGCAAGCGAGCCTGGCGCCGTGAGCGCACTGGCAGCGCCGCTCGGCCTGGACCCTGGGCGGCCGCTGCTGCTTGGGTTGGCCACGGGAGGGGTGCGGCGCGCGGCGATAGGCGATGGATGAGAGAATCGAGGCGCTCATCACCCATCGCCCACTGCCTATCGCAGCCCCCGACTCGAGGAGCACTGGAAGGATCATAACAACCATGAACGTCGCGATCGCATCCTACGCCTTTCACGGCCTCCTGCGCGAGGGCGTGATCGACCTGTTCGGCTACCTGGAGAGCTGCCGCTACCGCTACGACCTGCGGACGGCGGACATCTGGAACGGCATGCTGGCGAGCACCGACGAGGACTACCTGGCGAAGGTCCGCCGGGCGCTCGACGACCGCGAGCTGGAGCTGGTCAACCTGTGCGTGGACGGGCCGCACATCTGGGAGGACGACCCGGCCGTGCGGGAGCAGCACTACCGGACGGCGCTCGCCTACCTGCACGCTGCGGAGGTGCTGGGGGCGCGGACGCTGCGCATCGACGCGGGGGTGCGCGCGGACTACTTCACCGACGAGCAGCTCGCGGAGATCGTCCGCCGCTATCGCGAGTACGCCCAGCGCGCCTACGACAGCGGCTTCAAGGTCGGCCCGGAGAACCACTGGGGCGCGGAGGTGGTGCCGGAGAACATGCGCCGCATCTGCCAGGCGGTGGATCACCCCGGCTTCGGCGTGCTGCTGCACTTCCGCGGCAACGAGGGGGACGCGGTGATGGCGCCGTGGGCCATGCACACCCACATCTCGTGGGAGATCACCGAGCACGGGCTGGCGGAGCGCATGGCGATGCTGCGCGACGCCGGCTACCAGGGGTGCTGGTCCGTGGAGCATCACAGCGGGGCCAACGAGTACACCGAGGTGGCCATCCAGCTCGCGAAGGTGCGCGACGTGCTGAGCCGGTGGTAGCAGCGGGAGGCCAGGGGAGGGCTGAGCACTCCCCGGAAACCCCACCCACGGCTGCATGCGCTAAGCCATGGGTGCGCTGCGCGGCCTCCAGCTTTCCTGTCTGGGGAGGCGCGGCGGGGCTTCGCCCCGCCGAACAAGATGTGCTGTGGGGGCCGTAAGCCCCCACACCCCCATGCGCGTGCGCGCGTCCGTGACCGTCCGCGCGCACCGTGTCTAAGGCACGGCAGCCCGCGCACTGTACGACACGGGCGCCCCAAAACGCTCGGCGCCTGCGTTCTTTACTGCGAATAGTACGGCTGCTCCAGCACGCCCTCACCCCCCATCCCCGCTCCCTCGTGCATGTTCAGAGCAGGTCATAGGTGATAGGTGATAGGGTCGCCGCAGCCGAGCCCCTATCACCTATGCCCTATCACCTCGCCTGCAAAAGCTGTGCGCAAAGGGCCAGGGTGGGGGTGCAGGCGTACGCTGAGCACAGGAGGACCACCATGGCACGCAAGCATGGCGAGACGGTCTACTTCATCGCGGGCGAGGGGTTCGTCGGCAATGAGCCGCTAGGGCCGGGCGCACCGGCGGTGCTGGCGGGCGAGGGCCAGCCGACCGACCCGGAGCGGGCCTTCCGCTTCACGCGCATGTTCCCAGCGCTGCCGGCGCTGCGGCCGGACGAAGCGGCGCTGGTGGAGCTGGGCCGCGCGATGGAGGACACGCCGAATCTGCGGGACCACCCCGAGCTGCCGGCGGGCTTCACCTACTTCGGGCAGTTCCTCGACCACGACATCACCTTCGACAAGACGGCCGGCCTGCCGAGCGGCGAGTTGACCCCGGAGGAGATCGAGCAGGGCCGCTCGCCGTCGCTCGACCTGGACAGCGTCTACGGCCGCGGGCCGGCCGCGGAGGCCGAGCGGCTGTTCGAGCGCGACGGGGTGGTGCTGCGCGTCGGGCGCACCACGCCGGTGGACGCACCGATCGAGCCGGAGGGGCACGAGTTGCCCAACGACCTGCCGCGCGGCCACGACCCGGATAACCCGCGCCTGGCGACGATCGCCGACCCACGCAACGACGAGAACCTGGCTGTGGCCCAGTTGCATCTGGCCTTCCTCAAGTTCCACAACGTCGTGGCCGCCCGGCTGGCCGAGGGCGGGCTGGAGGGCGCGGCGCTGTTCGAGCGCGCGCGGCGCATGGTGGTGCTGCACTACCAGTGGATCGTCCTGCACGACTTCCTGCCGCGCGTGGTGGAGCCGTCCATCCTGGGCCAGACGCTCGCCACCGGCCGGCGCTTCTTCCAGATCGCGCCGGGCGAGGAGCCGGCCATGCCGGTGGAGTTCTCGGTGGCCGCCTACCGCTTCGGTCACAGCATGATCCGCGACTCGTACAGCTGGAACCGCAACTTCCCCGACGCCAGCCTGGAGTTCCTGTTCGAGTTCTCCGGGGGGAGCGGCGGCATGGTGGGGCTGTTCACGCTGCCCTCGAACTGGCCGGTGGACTGGCGACGGCTGTTCGACTTCCGCGACGCGCCGGGGGTGCGGCCGCCGCCGGCCCTCAACCGCACGCGGCGGATCGACACCGCGCTGGCGCTCGAGCTGAGGACGCTGCCGCGCATCGGCGAGGAGGGCGACCGGGCGTCGCTCGCGGTGCGCAATCTGCTGCGCGGCCGGCTGCTGGGCCTGCCCTCGGGCCAAGTGGTGGCCGCGGCGCTGGACGTGCCGGCGCTGACGCCCGAGCAGGTGCGGAGCGGCCCGCAGGCCGCACTCCTGCAGCGCCACCAACTGGACCAGCAGACCCCGCTGTGGTTCTACATCCTGAAGGAGGCCGAGGTGTTCCACGACGGCGCGCGGCTGGGGCCGGTGGGGAGCACGTTGCTGGCCGAAACCTTCGTCGGCCTCATCCAGGGCAGCCGCCACTCGCTGCTCTCCGACGCCAACCGCTACTGGCGCCCGACGATGCCCTCGCTGCGACCGGGGCACTTCACCATGGTGGACCTGCTGCTGAATGTGAACGACCTCAACCCGCTCGGCGAGGAGCGCCAGCCACCGCCACCGCCCCCGCCGCCGCCGCGCGTGCACGTGGTGCAGCCGGGCGACACGCTGCGCGGCATCGCGGCGCGCTTCCTGGGCGACGCCCGCCGCTGGCCGGAGATCTTCCAGGCCAACCGCGACGTGATCGCCAACCCGGACCTGATCCGGCCGGGGATGCGGCTGGTGATCCCGCCGAGGTAGGGGGACAGCGCAGCGGGCGACAGCAGAGAGGGAGGGGTCAGGGGAGGGCGAAGGTCTCCCCTGACCCCTCCCTGAATTATGCCACTTAACGCGAGCTTAACATCGGCTTTCTTTGGTATTAACCCGGCTGGGGTAGAGTGAGCGCACGGTGCGTTTTCGCACCACCGAGGTGGGTTATCGTAGAACGCCAGCTCGTTCTCTGCTTCACGAGGAGGCTAGAAAGATGTCCCGACTTCGCACGCGCCCAGGCGCAGCGCTCCTGATGCTGGCGCTGGTTGTCCCACTGATCGCCGCCTGTGGCGGCGCGGCGACCACCGGTTCCCCCACAGCCGCACCGGCCGCGACCGCGGTCCCGGCGGCCACCGCTGTGCCAGCAGCGACCGAGGCGCCGGCGGCCACGGCCGCTCCAGCAGCGACTGAGGCGCCGGCGGCCGTGAGTGAGACCGGCCTGCCGGAGGTGGACCCGGCCGCAGTCACCGGCAATATCGTCACCGCCGGCTCGTCCACCGTCTTCCCGCTCACACAGCGCATGGCCGAGCGCTTCACCGATGAGGGCTACACCGGCAACATCACGATCGACAGTATCGGCACCGGCGCCGGCTTCGAGCGCTTCTGCGTGGCGGGCGAGACCGATATCGCCAACGCCAGCCGGCCGATCAAGGACGAGGAGCGCGCCAGCTGCCAGGCCATCGGGCGCGAGCCGATCGAGTTCCGCGTCGGCACCGACGCGCTGGCGGTGGTGGTGAGCGCCGAGAACACCTTCCTGCAGGATATCTCGCTGGAGGAGCTGGCCAGGATCTACAACGGCGAGGTGAAGACTTGGGATCAGCTCGACCCGAGCTACCCGAACGAGGCCATCCAACTCTTCAGCCCCGGCTCGGACTCCGGCACCTACGACTACTTCGTCGAGGCAGTGCTGGGTGACGACGACAGCAAGCTGCAGGCGGCCGGCGCGCAATTCAGCGAGAACGACAACGTGCTGGTGCAGGGGGTGGAGGGCAGCCCCTACGCGATCGGCTACTTCGGCTACGCCTACTTCAAGGAGAACCAGGCCCGGCTGAAGGCGCTCACGGTGGAGGGGGTGGAGCCGAACGATGAGACGGCCGAGAGCGGCGAGTACCCACTGGCGCGCCCGCTGTTCATCTACTCGGACGCGAAGGTGATGCAAGAGAAGCCGCAGGTGGCCGCCTTCATCAACTTCTACCTGAGCTTCGTCAACGAGGAGATCGGCGACGTCGGCTACTTCCCGGCCAGCACGGCGGCGCTCGACGCGGCGAAGAACAACTGGCGCGAAGCGGTAGGCGCATAGGCATGCGGCGCATGTGGCGGATGGCCGCTCGCCACATGCGCCCACCATCACACCGGCAGCATCCGAGTGCCACGCGCTCCCCCCGATCCTGTGCGAGGCTGCCGGTGGAGGCGATGCGGTGCCTGACCAAGAGAGAACCGAGATGGAGCATCAGGTGGAGGTTCTTGGCAAGTTGCGTGCAGCATCGCCGGACGACCCCATCGACCTGCGGCGTAAGCCACGCATCAATGAACGTATCATCCAGGCGCTGCTGCTCGTCTGCGGCGCCGTGTCGATTCTGACCACCGCCGGCATCGTCCTGGTGCTGCTACAAGAGGCGTGGCTGTTCTTCAGCCTCCCGGAGGTGACGATCAGCGCGTTTCTGACCAGCACCACCTGGGCGCCACAGATCGGCGCGTTCGGCATCCTCCCACTGCTCAACGCGACGTTCCTGACCACGCTCTTCGCGCTGCTCGTAGCGGTTCCGCTCGGCCTGGGGGCGGCGATCTACCTGAGCGAGTACGCCACGCCGCGCGCCCGCTCCATCCTCAAGCCCGTGCTCGAGGTGCTGGCCGGCGTTCCGACCGTGGTCTACGGCTACTTTGCGCTCACCTTCGTGACCCCCAACATTCTCCAGGCGCTGTTCGGGAAGGATACCGTGCAGATCTACAACGTGCTCTCGGCCGGCCTGACGATGGGGATCATGATCCTGCCGCTGGTGGCCTCGATGAGTGAGGACGCGCTGGCAGCCGTGCCACGCGCGCTGCGCGAGGGTGCCTACGGCCTCGGAGCCACCCGGCTCGAGACCTCGCTGCACATCGTGCTCCCGGCGGCGCTCTCGGGGATTATCGCCGCCTTCATCGTGGCGATGTCACGCGCCGTCGGCGAGACGATGATCGTGGCGCTGGCGGCGGGCGCAGGGCCGAACTTCACCTTCAATCCATTCCAGGCGGCCGAAACCATGACCGGCCACATCGCGCGCATCTCCGGCGGCGACATCAGTTATGGCTCGATCCAGTACGACAGCATTTTTGCCATCGGTCTGACGCTCTTCATCATCACCTTGGGCCTGAATATCATCAGCGGCTGGGTGGTGCGGCGATTCCGGGAGGTGTACGAGTAATGAGTACCGATCATTCGTCTCTGAACGAAGCTTCTGGCACACCATCCATTGGCACGTTCCCGCAAGGGGAAGCGCTCCAGCGCACGATCGCCCGCCGGCGGCGCCGCGGTACGATCTGGCGCTGGCTCTTCGCATCCTCGCTCGTCATCGGCATCGTCGCGCTGGCCACGCTCGTCACGACAGTTGTCGATAGCGCCTTCGGCTATGTGGTCGTCCAGTACAAGGTCGACCCGGCCACGCTCGCCGGTGGGCGCCCGCTGGAGGAGCTCTCGAAAGACGAGCTGGTCGCTCTCCTGCGGCAGCACATCTCGCGCGGGCTGTTCCGCCGCTTCGAGCGCGAGCGGCCCTTCGCCGAGCGCACGAAAGAGGAGGTGCTCGCGCTGATCGACGAGCGTGTAGCCCAGGAGGAGATCGTCCAGTCGTACACGCTCTGGGAGTCGCTGACGCACTCGGCGCGGATCGCGGCCGAGGTGCAGGAGCGTTACCCTCAAGGGAAGCTGGTCTTCCGCTCCTGGCTCAACCGCGACTTCCTCACCAGCCCGATGGCGAGCACGCCTCAGCTCTCGGGGGTGCGTAATGCGATCCTCGGCTCGCTCTGGATGATCGCTATCACGATGCTGATCGCCTTCCCCGTCGGTGTTGGCGCGGCGATCTACCTGGAGGAGTACGCCAGCGCGAGCTGGTGGAACCGGCTGATCGAGACCAATATCAACAACCTGGCCGGCGTGCCGTCGATCATCTATGGTCTCCTTGGCCTGGCGATCTTCGTGCGCGCGCTCGAGCATTACACCAGCGGGGCCTTCCTCGGCATCACCGACACGAACGGGCGGACGATCCTCTCGGCAGCTCTCACGATGGCGCTGCTGATCCTGCCGCTGATCATCATCAATGCGCGCGAGGCGCTGCGGGCTGTGCCGAACAGTTTGCGCCAGGCGAGCTACGGGTTGGGCGCGACGAAGTGGCAGACGGTGTGGCATCACGTCTTGCCGAGCGCCCTGCCGGGCATCCTCACCGGGACGATCCTTGGCATGTCGCGCGCGCTTGGCGAGACGGCGCCGCTGATCGTGGTAGGAGCGTCCACCTTCATTGTCACCGATCCAACTGGACCGTTCTCGAAGTTCACCGCGCTGCCGATCCAGATCTACAACTGGACCCAGCAGCCAAGCGAGGAGTTCCGGGCCGTCGCCGCCGCAGCCATCATCGTGCTGCTGGCGATGCTGCTGACACTGAACGCGGCGGCCGTGCTGCTGCGGAACCGTTTTCGGAGGATCTATTGATGGCCGCAGTCTATCATCTCGAACGTGCAAACCCGAACGCGATCGTCGCCCGCGACATGAGCGTGTACTACGGCGCATTCCGCGCTGTCAAGCACGTGACCCTGTCGTGCGAGCCGCGCAAGATCACCGCGCTGATCGGCCCCTCGGGGTGCGGCAAGAGCACCGTGCTGCGCTCCTTCAACCGTATGAACGACCTCATCCCCGGCGCGCGCGTCGAGGGCCAGGTGCTGTTCCACGGCCAGGACCTCTACGCGCCGGGGGTGGACGCGGTGGCGGTGCGCCGGCGGATCGGCATGGTCTTCCAG
>DATMBA010000261.1:0-2950 GCA_035559635.1 Roseiflexaceae bacterium | reverse complement strand
GAGCGCGTCCCGGCGCGCTTCGGCCCGGCCACGCTCACGCCGCCGCCGCAGTTGGTGGCGCGCCAGAGCTGGGCCGGCGGCCTGCCGCAGCCGCCGCGCGTGGCCCGCCAGACCCCGCGTACGATCGTGCTGCACCAGGTGGGCGGCGACGCGGTGGAGAGCGCGCTGCCCTACCTGCGCGCGCTCGCCGCCTACCACACCGGGGTGCTCGGATGGGATGACATTCCGTACCACTTCATCGTGGACCGCGAGGGGACGATCTTCGAGGGCCGTGTGGGCGGGCCGACCAGCGCGGTGCCGCGACTCTCCGGCGGCGACCCGGCGATCCACGTGGCGCTGATCGGCGGCAGCGCGCCCCCCTCGGCGCAGATGGCGGCGCTGGAGGGGCTGCTGGCCTGGCTCGGGCAGGCCTACGACATCCCGCCGCTCGGCCAGCACACCGCCACGCTTGGCGGCAGCAGCGTGGTGGTCCCCAACCTCGTGGCCCACGCCGAGCTGGCGCCCGAGGCCAGCGACCCCTCGCAGGCGCTGCGCGACCTGATGCCCGAGCTACGGCGGCGCGTGGACCAGTCCACCGTGCGCTCACGCTGGTATTTCGCCGAGGGGAACGTCTTCGCCTTCGCAGAGCGCCTGGCGGTGCTGAATCCGGGCGTGGAGGCGGCGACGGTGCGCTTCATCTTGCTGCGCCAGCCCGGCCCGGCGCTGGTGCGCGAGGCCGCTGTGGGCGCCGGCGGGCGGGTGGATCTGGTGGTGAACCAGGTCTTCAGCGACACCACCGACGTGCCGTCGATCGTCGAGGCCAACGCCCCGGTGGTGGCTGAGCGCTTCATGACTTTCGGCAACGACCTGACCGCCACGCCGGGTGTGCGCCAGCCCTCGCGGGTGTGGTACTTCGCCGAGGGCTCGACCGAGGCCAGCAGCCGCACCTTCCTGGTGCTGTTCAACCCGCAGAGCGTCGAGGTGGGCGCCGCGATCACGTACATGCGCGGCGACGGCTCCACCGCCAGCGACGCGGTGCGCATCGCGCCCTTCACCCGCCGGGTGGTGGTGGTGGCCGACAAGCTGCCGGGCGCCGGGTTCGGCACGCGGGTGATCGCCACCCAGCCGATCGTCGCCGAGCGCACGATGATCTTCGGGCCGGGCAGCACCGCCACCACCGGCGGTGTCCATACTGCGCCGGGCGTCAGCCAGCTCTCGCGGCGCTGGTACTTCGCCGAGGGCACCACCCAGAAGCCGTTCAGAATGTCGATCCTGGTGCTCAACCCCAACGCCCAGAACACCAACGTGGCGGTGACGTTCCTGACGCCGGATGGCACCTCGCTCACGCGGCGCTACGCCCTGCCACCCACCACCCGCCTGGCGATCGACGTCAACGAGGTGGTGCCGGAGCTAGGCGTGGCGACGACGGTGGAGGCCGACCGGCCGGTAGCGGCCGAGCGGGCGCTCTACTGGCGCGAGGGGGCGGCTGGTACGGCGGGAGCCGGCGCGGCGCGGCCGGCCTACGTCTGGCGCTTCGCCGATGGGCGCACCAGCGGGGAGTTCCAGCAGTACCTGCTGCTCAGCAACCCGAACAAGAGCCAGGCACGCGTCACGGTGGACTTCCTGCTGGCGAACGGCGCGCCGGCCAGCCAGTCGGTGGTGATGCCGGGCGGCTCGCGCTACACCATGGCCGTCCACCAACTCTACCCGAACCAGCAGGCGATCTCCGCCACGGTGCGCTCCACCCAGCCGATCGTCGCCGAGCGTTCGGTCTACCAGGGTGCGCCGGGGGACGCGGCGAGCCGCGGCGGGGAAACGGCGCTGGGAGTGCCAGAATAGGATTGGGGGGTGTGAGGGGCTGGTCCCCTCACATCCAAAAAAGCATCAGTGTTGGAAGGCGAAGCCTCTCCACACCCCTCCAGCATGACAAGCGAATCGCAATCAGCGCCAAGCGCACCGCCCCCACCCGCTCCGGCGCCTGCACGGCGCGGGGGCTTCTTCGGCCGCCTCTTCGCCGCGCTGCTTGTGGTGCTGATCACCACCTTCCTGGCGCTGGTCGCAGGCGCCGCCGGGTTGCTGTACCTGGGCTACACGGTGCGGACGCCCACCGAGGCGGCCGAGGCGCAGCGCCGCGTCGCGACCGTGGAGGCGGCGCAGGCCGGTATGGAGACGCGGGTGGCCGAGCTGGAGCGCCGCTTCGGCGATCAGGCCGAGACGCTCGGCGAGCTGCGCGCCGAGGTGGAGGCGCTGGCGGACGTGCGGGCGGATCTGGAACAGCAGCTGGAGACCGGCGCGCGCCAGAACGCTACCATGGTGGCTGAGGCGCGCATGAGCCGCGACGAGGTGCTGAGCTTCGCCACCGCCGAGGCTGGCCGCGCCGCGCTGCTGCAGGAGTTGGAGCGGCGCTCTGCGCGCGTCGAGCGCTTCCTCCAGCGCCTGAGCGACATCGCCGAGGATGCTGCGCTGGACCTGGGCGCTACTGCGCCAGCCGTGCTCACGGCCACGCCGCCGCCAACCCCCACCGGGATCCCGCCCACGCCTCCCCCCACGCCCACCGAGACGCTCGTGCCCAGTGAGACTCTGGCGCCAGCCGAGACCCCAACGCCGGCTGAGACTCCAGCACTGACGGCCACCCCCACACCGGCAACCACCCGCACACCGACGGCTACACCGTAGCCAGATGCCCGCGCTGAATATGCTGTGCGGCGCGGGAGTGGGCGCACTACGGGGCGGCCACAGGCCGCCCCGACACAGCCTTCGTTGCCTTACTGCAACGCAGCCAGCATGTCGGGGCCGCATCGCGGGCGGACATACCAGTTCACCCCTACGCGCTGACCGCGCGGCCGGCACATGGCCGAGAGGGCGGACCCATCGGTCCGCCCCTACTGCGATCGGCGATGCTCACCGCTCGCCAGGGCGATCCACCAGCGCCAGCGCGGCAAGTATGGCGGCGGCGGCCGCGCCGAGGGCC
>DATMBA010000260.1:0-4122 GCA_035559635.1 Roseiflexaceae bacterium | reverse complement strand
CTGCGCACGTTCTGCGCGATCGTCGCCACGGCGAACGCCACCTGGCCGACGTAGTACACCCCCACCAGCGCCACCAGCGCGAGCACGAGCGTGCCGGCGTGCCGCACCCACCGCTGCACGAGCAGCGCGCGCGCCGCACGCGCCGGACGCGCCTCAGGGGATGGGACGGACGGCTGCTCGGCGAGCAGTGTGGCGAGCAGCCGCTGGTCGGGCGGGCTGGCGCGGTAGCTGCGGCAGGGGGCACAGCCGGCCAGGTGGAAGCCGAGCGCCGCGCGCTCGGGATCGGACGCCCCGGGGATCGCCCCGGCGTCCAACAGGCAGCGTGCCTCGCGACAGTCCATGCAGGCGCTTTCTGCGTATCAGGTGAAGCTGCGGGATAATGATACCATGGGTGTAAAGGGATTCGGGATCGTGAGGCGGGCGTGACGAACGTTCCTGCGCGCCGACCACGCCCGGCGGGGCAACCCGCGGGCTCTCTCCTGCCAAGCCCGCCGGCGCGGTCTGGGGTGCAGGCCGCGCCGGCGGCCTTCGCGACCGATAGCCCGCCCGTTCACGGGCGTGGTGGCGCGCCCGCACGACATTTCGTCACACCCGTGAGGCGCTGAGCCAGTAGAACGCGCTGAACCCGATTCCAGTTGGCGGCCTCACCCCTCAGCGCTTCCGCGTGATTGACAGCTGCCGGCCGCAGCGCCACAATACGCACCACTGGCGTGGCCTCCCATATCGGGTGGGGTTGCAGGCGAGGGCGAAGCCCTCCCCTAACCCCTCCCCCTCCACAATCACTATGACGCAACCTAGATCCCGGCGCCTGCCGCGCCCACGCACCCTGCTGACACTCCTCGGCTTGGTCCTGCTGGTGGCTGGCTGCGCCTTCGGCCTCGCCGCGCTGCGCGGCGGCCCGCCACCCGCCGAACGCCGCTTCAGCCTGATCGTCCCGCGCTACGACACGCTCGTGGCCACGGTGAACGCCGCCGGCCAGATCGAGCCGGCCCGCGTGGTGAGCCTGAGCTTCAACGCCACGGGGCGCGTGCGCGAGGTGCTGGTGGCGGTGGGCGAGCGCGTGGAGCAGGGCCAGGTGCTGGCACGGCTGGACGACCGCGAGCTGCGGCTGCGTGCCGACCAGGCCGAGGCCCAGCTGCGCCAGGCGCAGGCCAGCTACGACCGGCTGCTGGCCGGCGCGTCCGCCGCCGACATCGCCGCCGCCGAGGCCCAACTGCGCCAGGCCGCCGGCCAACTCCAGCAGGTGGAGGGCAGCGTGACCGAGGCGGACCTGCGCGCCGCCGAGCAGCAACTGCGCCAGGCCCAGGCGCTGCTCGCCCGCCTGCTCGGCAGCCCGAACCAGTCGGACGTGCAGGCCGCCGAGGCCCGCGTGCGCGAGGCCGAGATCGCCCTGGAACGCCAGCGCACCCAACTCTCGGCCAACAAGACCGCCGCCGCCACCCAACTGGAGCAGGCCGTCAGCCAGCTCACCCAGGCCCAGTCCCGCTACGCCACCGCGAAGCAGCACTGGGACTACGTGCAGCAGACCGGGGCCGACCCGCTGGTGCGCGAGGTGAGTGATCCGGCGCGACCTGGCCGGACGAGGCCCAACAAGCTGAACGACTCCCAGCGCCAGCAGTACTACGACGCCTTCGTGCAGGCCGAGGCCGCCCTGCGTAGCGCCGAGAGCGCCGTGGCGCAGGCCCAAGTGGCCTACGACAACGCCCGCCAGGCCGAGGCCAGCGGCGTGGAGTTGGCGGAGGGCGAGCTGCGCGTGGCCCGCGCCCAGCGCGACCAACTCTTCGCCGCCGGCACGCCCGAGCAGGTCGCCCAGGCCCGCGCCCAGGTGGCCGCAGCCCAGGCCAGCCTGGAGAAGCTGCGCGGCGCGCAGCGCGCGGGCGCGCTCGAGGTGGCGCGCGCCGCCCTGGCCTCCGCCCAGGCCAATCTGGAGCAACTGCGCGCCGGCCCGGACCCGTCCGATCTGGCTGTGGCCCAGGCCCAGTTGGACGCCGCCCGCGCCGGCGCCGGTCTGGCCCGCCTCGCCCTGGAGGGCGCTGCACTCACCGCGCCGTTCAGCGGCACAGTGGCCGAGGTGAACCTCAGGGAGGGCGAGACGCCCGCGCCCACGCTCCCGGCCGTGGTGCTGGCCGACCTCTCCAGCTTCACAGTGGACGTCACCGTAGACGAGATCGACGTCGCCCGCATCGCCGCCGGCCAGCCGGTCACCCTCACACTCGATGCGCTGCCGGACCTGACGCTGCGGGGCGAGGTGCTGAGCATCGCCCCGCTGGCCGAGGAGGAGGCCGCGGTGACGTCCTACCGCGTGCGGGTCGGCGCTGGCGCACCGGACCCACGGGTGCGCGCCGGGATGTCCGCCGGTGCGGACATCGTGGTGGCGCGGCGCGAGGGCGCCCTGCTGGTGCCGCGGCGGGCGGTGCGCGCCGATCGCGGCCGGCTGCTGGTGGACGTGACGCGCGACCCTGCGCTGTGCGCCCGGCCGCGCGAGGCGCTCCCCGCCGACCTGGGCCTCACCCCGCGCGAGGTGACCACCGGCCTGAGCAACGAGCAGACGATCGAGATCACCGGCGGGCTGGACCCGCAGAGCTGCGTCTACGTGGAGGGGTTCGACAGCCGCCTCACGATCTTCGGCGGCCCGCCGGGGAGACGATCCCCGTAGCCCTCGCTCGCGGCATGGGAGGGTCAGTGCGGGCGTGCCCGCCCTGCTGCGCCCCTCGGCCACGCGGCCCCCGCTCCGCTCAGGGAGAGCCAGGAGGGTAAGCCCTCCCTGGCTCTCCCAACACCTAATCCAGCCGCTGGTAGCCGGGGATGGTGAGGAACTCGACAAACTCCTGGCTCAGCACCAACTCGTCCAGCAACTCGGCCGCCTGCGCGAAGCGGTGCCGCTCGCGGCCCTGCACCAGCGTGTGCAACTCCTCATCACGCAGCGCCTTGTACATGTCCGCGTCCACCGTGCGGCCATCCGAGAGCTTCGCGCCGTAGCGCACCCACTGCCAGATCTGCGAGCGCGCGATCTCGGCGGTGGCCACGTCCTCCATCAGGTTGAAGATCGCCACCGCACCCCGCCCGCCGAGCCAGGCCTCGATGTACTGCAGGCCGACGCTGATATTGTTGCGCAGCCCGGCCTCGGTGATCTGCCCCTCCGGGATGGCCAGCAGGTCGGCGGCCGTGACACGTGCCTCCGGCACGCGCGCGATCTGATGTGGCCCCTCGAAGGCGGCGTTGAACACCTCCTGCACGGTAGGCACCAGGTCCGGATGCGCGACCCAGGCGCCGTCGAAGCCCTGCCTGGCCTCGCGCTCCTTGTCCGCCCGCACCGTCGCCAGCGCCCGCTCGTTCACCTCCACGTCGCGCCGGTTGGGGATGTAGGCCGACATGCCGCCCATGGCGTGCGCGCCATGCGTATGGCAACTCGCCACCACCAACTCGGCCGCCGCGCGCAGGAAGCGGGTGGTCATCGTCACCTGCGCGCGGTCCGGGAAGATCCAGTCCGGCCGGTGGTTGAATGCCTTGATGAAGCTGTAGATGTAGTCCCAGCGCCCGAGGTTGAGGCCGCTGGAGTGCTCGCGCAACTCGTAGAGGATCTCCTCCATCTCGAAGGCGGCCAGGATGTGCTCGATCAGCACCGTGGCGCGGATGGTGCCGCGCGGCAGGCCCAGGCGCTCCTGCGCGAACAGAAAGACGTCGTTCCACAGGCGCGCCTCCAGGTGGCTCTGCATCTTCGGTAGGTAGAAGTACGGGCCGCTGCCGCGCGCCAGCAACTCGCGGGCGTTGTGGAAGAAGTACAGCCCGAAGTCGAAGAACGCACCCGCCACCGGATCGCCGTCCACGTGCAGGTGCTTCTCCAGCAGGTGCCAGCCGCGCGGCCGCACCGCCAGGGTGGCCACCCGTTCCTTCAGGCGATACTCGCGACCCTCCGGGCTGGTGAAGCTGATCGTGCGCCGGACGGCGTCGCGCAGGTTCAGTTGGCCGGAGACCAGATTTTCCCAGCTCGGGGCGTTGGCGTCCTCGAAGTCCGCCATGAAGACGTTCGCGCCCGAGTTGAGCGCGTTGATCACCATGCGCCGGTCGGTGGGGCCGGTGATCTCGGTGCGGCGGTTGGCGAAGTCCGGCGGGATGGGGGCC
>DATMBA010000259.1:0-5174 GCA_035559635.1 Roseiflexaceae bacterium | reverse complement strand
CGCGCCCCCCGGCGATGCGGCCGGGCACGGGGTGGGGGGCAGGACGCGCCCGTGGCCTTCCCGCACGCTGGCACGCCGGTTGCCGTGTGAGGCGATGCTAACGCGGGTGGGCCCGGGCGGCCAGCCGCGCGACCTGCGCGTGACCCTTGGCGTCCGCCCACGTGTGGAGGACCGCTGAGCGAAACGGGGAGAGTCAGGGAGGGGGGCAGCCCTCTGAGCCCCTCCCAGAAAAACTTCACGCCCTTTCTGCCGGCTGGGCTTGCGCGGCCTGATACAGCCCGCGCCGGCGGGCCTGGGCGTGAGAGCCCGCAGGTTGACCCGCCGGGCGTGGTGCGAAGCGGAGAACGTTGACATAGCTCTGTCTGCAAGCAAGTAACCCTTTCCTCCGGGTACGTCTGCGTCGTATAATGATACGGTGCGGCGCTCGCATGCCCGGCGCCTCACTACAATTCTCGTGGACCTCCGGCCACCCTATGGCGTTTGCCGATAAGGCTGACGGGCGATTGGGGCTACCGAGAGCACTGGTATGCCCCAACTGTTCAGCGTTTAGCGTTTTCTCGCGGAGGCGCGCTCGATGACCACCCCGCTCCGTGTCCTGATCGTCGAAGACTCGCCAGCCGACGCGCTGCTGCTGACGCGCCACCTCCAGCGCAGCGGCTATGCCCTCACCTGGGAGCGCGTCGAGACCGCCGCGGCCATGCACGAGGCCCTCGCCCGCAAGGAGTGGGACTTCGTCATCGCGGACTACCAGATGCCGCAGTTCAGCGGCCTGGCCGCGCTCGCGTTGACCCACGAACTGGGGTTGGACCTGCCGTTCATCATTGTCTCCGGCACGATCGGCGAGGATGTGGCGGTGGCGGCCATGAAGGCCGGCGCGCACGACTATATTATGAAGGATAACCTGACGCGCCTGACCCCGGCGGTGGACCGCGAGCTGCGCGAGGCGGTCGAGCGCAGCAAGCGCCGCCTGGCCGAGCAGCGCGTTCAGGCGCTCAACGCCGAGTTGATCCAGGCGCAGAAGCTCGAGGCGCTCGGCCACATGGCCGGCGGCGTGGCGCACGACTTCAACAATCTGCTGACGGTGATTATGGGTGGCCTGGACCTGGCGTGCGCCACGCTGCCGCCCGACCACCCGGCCCACACGGATCTGGAGGATGTGCGTGCCGCCGCCGACCGTGCCATCGCCCTCACCCGCCAACTCCTCACCTTCGCCCGCCGCCAGGCTGTGGCGCCCCAGATCATGGATCTGAACAGCCTGATCGAGCAGAACCGGCGCATCTTCCAACGGATGCTCGGCGCCGATGTGGAGCTGATCACCGCCCTGGCCGACGACCTGTGGTGCGTCCGCGCCGACCCGCAGCAGATGGAGCAGGTGCTGTTCAACCTGGTGGTCAACGCCCGCGACGCAATGCCCGCTGGCGGCACGCTGCACATTGCCACCGCCAACCGCACGGGCCCTGCCGAGGCGCTGGACGACCGGCTGCCTCCCGGCGAGTTGGTGCAGCTCACCGTGCGCGATACCGGGGTGGGCATGACTGAAGAGGTGCGCCGGCGCATCTTCGAGCCATTCTTCACCACGAAGGGGCCTGGCAAGGGTACCGGGCTGGGGCTCTCCACCTGCTACGGTATCATCCAGCAGGTCGGCGGGGTGATCCGCGTGAGGAGCGCCCCGCTCCAGGGGGCGACGTTTACCATCGTCCTGCCCCGCGCCGGCTGCTAAGCGGGATGAGGCCACCACCTGAATGAAAAAGGGAGAGCCAGGGAGGGTGAAGCCCTCCCTGACACCCATCCCGTTTCCACTGGCAGGGTGCGCGCAGCTTATCAAGTCAGGTCACATGTCCGATAGGACTGCTCTATGATCGCAAACGAGACGCGACGCCACGAACTGCTGGAGCGCGTGATCCAGCTGGGAAAGACGGTGGCCGGCGTGACCGAGTGGCGCGCCTGCCTTCACACCATCTACTGGAGCGTGCGCGATGGCCTGGGCTTCGACCGCGTCGGGCTGTTCGTCTGCGACCCCCGGCGGCGCGTCCTCACCGGCGCCTATGGCACCGACCGGCAGGGGAACATCGAGGACCTCATGGATCTCGTGCATCCCTACGAGTGGTACGCAGATATCCTCAGCTCACCGTCCGGGTTTCGCTACACGGAGAACTTCTCGGCCCAGACCACCATCTTCGATACGATGCACGATGTGGGCGAGCACGTCCTGGCCGTTTGCTGGGCGGGCGACCATCCGGCCGGCATTATTGCCGCCGACAACCTGGTGACGGGCCGGCCGATGACGGCCGAGCAACTCGACGCATTGCGTCTGTTCGCCGGGTACGCCGGGCTGGCGATGCAGAACGCCCGCCTGCTGGAGCAGGCCCAGGCGGCCGAGCAGCGCTACCGCACGATCTTCGAGCGGGCGGTCGAGGGCATCTTCCAGTCCACCCCGGACGGGCGCTTCGTCAGTGCCAACCCGGCCATGGCGCGCATCCTCGGCTACGACTCGCCCGAGGAGTTGATAGCCTCCTTCACCGACCTCCGGCGTGAGGCGTTCGCGGATCCGGGCCGCCGCGACGAGTTGATGCGCCGCCTGGAATTGCACGGCGAGGTGCGCGGCATGGAGTCCGAGATCGTGCGCCGCGACGGCCGCCGGATCTGGATCTCCGGCAGCACGCGCGCCGTGCGCGACGAGCATGGCCAGATCGTCCTGCTCGAGGGCATCGTCGAGGATATCACCGAGCGCAAGCGTGCCGAGGCCACGCTGCGTCGCTCGCTGGCGCGCCTGGAGATCCTGCACGAGATCGACCGCTCCATCCTGGCGGAGCACGCCCCCGAGGAGATCGCCGCTGCTGCCCTCAGCCACATTCGCCACCTCATTCCCGCCCAACGCGCCAGCGTCACGCTGCTGGATCGTGAGGCCGACCAGATCGTCCTGCTGGCCGTTAGCGTCGCGGGGCAGACCACCCGTCTGTCCGGCGAGCACAGCCCGGTGGGCGATCCGGACGTCATCGCGACCCTGCAGCGCGGCCAGCCGATTCTGGTGGACGACGTGCTGCTGCTCCCGGAGCGCACGCCCCTCTACCAGCGGTTGCTCGACGAGGGTATTCGCACCTGGCTCTTCGCCCCGCTCATGTACCAGGGCGAGTTGGTGGGGTCGCTCAACCTCGGCGCCGCGGCGCCTGGCACCTTCACCGCCGACCACGCCGAGGTGGCCGGAGAGGTGGCCAACCAGCTCGCGATCGCCATCCAGCAGGCGCGCCTCCTGGAGCAGACGGCCGAGGCGCTCGCGCGCGAGCGGCGCCTCAACGAGCTCTCGCGCACGATCGGCGGCCGGCTGGACTCGCACGAGGTCATCACAACGGTGATGCGGCTGGCTGCCGAGTTGGTGAACGTGGACTCCTGCATGCTGGGGATCGTCGCGCCCGACGGCGAGTCGATGGCTATCCCCTACGCCTATAACTTCCCCACCGGCGCGCCGCCGCCCGTGGTCCCACGCGGCCAGACGCCGCTGTGGCGCATCTTCGACGGCGGCAGGGCCGAGGTGATGAACGACTACCCGGCGCGCCCCACCGCGCTCGCGCCGCTGGTGCAGGCCGGCGTGCAGGCGGTGCTCGGCGTCCCGGTGATCGCGGGCGAGACACGGCTGGGCGTGATGGCGTTCTATGCCACGCGGCCGGGACAGCGCTTCTGCGAGCGCGACGCGGCCCTGGCCGAGTCGGTCGGCCGGCAGGCCGGCCTGGCGCTGCAGAACGCACGGCTCTTCGAGGCCGTGCAGCAGCGGGTGGCGGTGCTCAGCGCGCTGTACGAGATCGGGCTGGACGTGAGCGCCCAACTCGACCTGCCATCCCTGCTGAAGACGATCGTCGAGCGCGCGCTGTGCCTGCTGGACGCGCCCGCTGGCGCGGTGTACCTGCTGCGGCCGGACGAAGGGGCGCTCGAGCTGGTGGCCAGCATTCCGGGCGAGGCAACCGGCAGCCGCCTCCCGCTCGGCCAGGGGCTGGCCGGCGCCGTGGCCGAGAGTGGGCTGCCGCTGGTGCTGATGGAGCCTGGCCCCGATCCCGAGCAGCACCCGCTGTTCGCGCCGCTGGCGCGTGAGATCCGGGCGGGCGTGCCGATCATCTGGAGCGGGCGCACCGTGGGCGTGCTGCAGGTTACCAGCAAGCGGGTCGGTCAGTTCGGCCCGGAGGCCATCGAGACAATGCGCCTGCTGGCGGCCCAGGCGGCGGTGGCCATCCAGAACGCCCAGCTGTTCGCGGCCGCGCACGCCGCCGAGGAGCAGGTGCGCAACCTCAACGTCGCCCTCGAGCATCGGGTGGCCGAGCGTACCGCGCAGCTCAAGCTCGCCAACCAGGAACTTGAGGCCTTCTCCTCCTCGGTCTCGCACGACCTGCGCGCGCCGCTGCGTATCATCGACGGCTTCAGCCAGGCGCTGCTGGAGGACTACCACGCCCGACTGGATGACGAGGGGCGCGGCTACCTGCGGATCGTGCGCGAGGAATGCCAGCGTATGCGGCGGCTGATCGACGACCTGCTCAAACTGGCACATGTGACGCGCAGCGAGATCCACCGCGGCGAGGTGGACCTCACGGCGCTGGCCGAGGCCATCCTGGAGCAGCTGCGCCGCCGGGCGCCGGAGCGTGAACTAGAGGCGGCGGTGGCACCGGGGTTGGTGGCCTACGGCGACGACGCGCTGATCCAGGTGCTGATGCAGAACCTGTTGGAGAACGCCTGGAAGTTCTCCAGCCGGCGCGAGCGCCCGCGCATCGAGGTGGGGGCCGAGCAGGGGGCGGACGGCGTGCTGTACTTCGTGCGGGACAACGGGGCCGGCTTCGATATGGCCTACGCCTACAAGCTCTTCAGCCCGTTCCAGCGGCTGCACAGCCAGGCGGAGTTCGAGGGCACCGGGATCGGGCTTGCGACGGTCCAGCGCATCATCAGCCGCCACGGTGGCCGCGTCTGGGCGCAGAGCGCGGTGGACCAGGGGGCGACGTTCTACTTTACACTGCCGCGCGAGATTGAAGATTGATCGAGATTCGATCTCCAATTTTCAATCTTCAATATTGGGGAGGTCTGGATGGTTGATCCGGCCGATATTCAGGCATTCAATGCCGCGGTGGACGACGAGTTGCTGGATCTCCAGGGCCGCCCGCCGGCGTGGTCCGGCCAGGGGGCGCGGGCCGCGCGCC
>DATMBA010000258.1:0-8126 GCA_035559635.1 Roseiflexaceae bacterium | reverse complement strand
GTCAGCAGCGTCTCGGCGACGCGGCGCATGTAGTCGCCCTGGCGTCCCGTGAGCGCCTCGGCCGTGAGCTGCACCAGCACGCCGCGCTCGATCAGCGGCACCAGGCAGTTCGGGTCGGCCTGCACATCCGGTAAGCGCTCGGGGTGCGCCAGCACCACCCGGTAGCCGGCGATCTGCAAGCTGAAGAGCGTGACCCCCATGCTCTCCGGCAGGCCGGCGTAGGGCGGCTCCAGCAGCACCGCGCGCGTGCCGGCGTAGGGCAGCAGCAGGCCGCGCTCCAACTGCCCGGCCATGTCGGCCGCGTAGGTGATCTCGGTGCCGGCCACCACCTCGAGCGGGATCTCCTCGGCCTGCAGCGCCCGATTCAGCGCCGCCGTCTTCGCGTGGATCACCTGCGGGTCATAGACCATACAGGCGGTAGAGGCCGGGCTGTGGGGGGTGGCGGCCATCAGGCGCACACCATCGGCGGCGGCGATGCGCGCCATCGCCAGCGAGTCCTCTAGACTGCGCGCACCGTCGTCCAGGCCGAAGAGGATGTGGGAGTGGAGGTCGATCATAGGCGATAGGCGATGGGTGATAGGTGATAAGTGATAGATCATAAGGGCTAGACCTATTGCCTATCGCCTATCACCTACGAATAGTAGCCGTACCCCTGCTCCAGTTCGGCGCCGTTGAGCACCACGCCGACGATGTTGGCCTTGACCTTCTCGAGCACCTCGCGCGTGCGCCGGGCGCGGTCGCGGCGGGTCTTGCCGGCCTGGAACACCAGCAGCACGCCGTCCACCCGCGTGGCCAGCACCGCCGCGTCAGTCACGGCGATCACCGGCGGCGTGTCGAACAGCACGATGTCGGCCATGCTGCGCAGGCGGGCGATGGCCTGCTCCATGCGACGCGAGCCGAGGATATCCGCCGGGCGCGGGGGGAGCGGGCCGCTGGTCAGCAGGCTGAGGCCCGGCACGCCCGTCTCCTGCAGCGGCGGCGGCGCGTCCTCGGGGGCCAGGATCATGTTGGTGAGGCCGGTGTCGTTCTCCAGCCCGAAGAGCGTGTGCAGGCTCGGCCGGCGCAGGTCACAGTCCACCAGGATCACGCGCTGCTCGGCCTGAGCCATCGTCACCGCCAGGTTCGCCAGCGTGGTGGACTTCCCCTCGTCCGGGGCGGTGCTGGTGGCCAGGAGGGTGTGCAGCGGGTGGTCCAGGCTGGAGAACTGGATGTTGGTGCGCAGCGTGCGGTAGGCCTCGGCCGCCGGCGAGCGCGGGTCACGGAGGGCGATCAAGAGTGAGGCTCCATTTGGGGTGTTCATAGGGTTGAATGCAAAATGCTGCCGCTCATGTTGCATGGTTCAGTGACAGGAGTTACGCGGTCGCCCGCGAATCGGGGGCGCGGGGCGCAGTCCCGCCGGGGGTGTGGGGGCCTACGGCCCCACACAGAGTCTTCTCACATCTGTTTCGGAGGGGCTGCGCCCCGCGTTCGTCCTGTCATTTTGCACTCCTCACGAGTTCGGTGTTCGGGATCGCCCCGAGGGTCGTAAGCTTCACGAAGCGCTCCACGTCCGCCGGAGTCTTGAGCGAGTCGTCGAGGGCCTCGAGCACGAAGGCCAGCAGCAGCCCGAGCACCAGGCCGAGGAACGCGCCGGCCAGCACGTTGATGCGGGTCTGCGGCCGGTGGAGCACCGCCGGGCGGGCGGGCTGGTTCACCACCACATTGATCTTGTCGGTGCCCTCGATCGAGCTGTTGCGGGCCGCCACCAGCGCCACCAGGTTGTCGCCGATCGCGTTGGCGATCCGCGGCGCCATGGCGGGGTCCGGGTAGTCCACCTGCACCGTGATGATCTGCTCCTCGGGCCGGGGCTGGATGGCCACCCGGCGCAGCAGCCAGTCGGCGTCGCGATCGAGCTGCAGCTCGGCGCTGATCTTCTCCAGCTGCACCGGGGCGAGCGCCATGGCGCGGAAGCTGTTCATGCGGTCGCGCAGCACGATCAGCAGGCCGTTGTCATAGCGGTTCGGCACCACCAGGTAGCTGGCCTCCGAGCGATACACCGGGTCGTAGCGCGCCTGCCACTTGCTGAAGCCATAGGCGCTGGCGGCGGCCACGAACGCCGCCACCAGGATCACCCACCAGCGGCGGCGCAGGATGGTTGCGTAGTCGGTCAGTTGCATGGTTTCAGTCCTATCGGATGGGGGGATCGGTATAGTCTTTTCTCGGGGGGCGGCGCCCCCGGCCCCCCGCTCTGCGCTAGCGCGCTGGTCCACCTGATCCCCCACCCGTCAGCGCTTCCCCAGCGTATGCAGGCCGAGCGCGAGGAGCGCCCCGGCGCCGAGGCCCACCACCCCGCGCAGGGCGGCGTCCAGCAAGATCTGGCGCAGGCCGTTGGCGCGCTCGGCGCGCGCCGGGATGCCCGCCAGCACCACCACGTTGACGCCGGGGTCCTCCGGGGTGGCCGCCGGGTCGCCCCACAGCGCCAGGCCGCGCGCCCGCACAAGCCCCACCGCCGCTTCCAGGATCGCCTCGGCCGCGGCCGGGTCCCCCGCGCTGGCCGTGATGCTCACCACCCGCCGCTGGTTCGTGGCGCCGATGGCAGCGCGCGCCTGCTCGGGGGTGAGCGGACGGCCGCGGCGGCCCAGCTCGGCGGCCAGTTCGCGGGCGAACGGCTCGCCGCTCACGATCGCGGGGAGATCATACGCCAGGGCGTCCTCGGTGTCAAAGCGCCGGTCCTCCGCGCGTGTGACGAGCAGGCTGGCGCCGGCGGTGTAGCGCGGCGGAGCGGCCAGCTCCACCCCGGCGCTCAACAGCGCGGCCCCGAGCGCCACGGCCAGCACCAGCCGCCAGGAAGCCAGAAGGATCGTGTGTCGCTGCGTCGGCATCATCCTTAGGGGTGAGTTTCAGAGAGGGCTAGGCCCTCGCGGTCCCTGCCACATACCCATTCCACTGCTCCGCCACGAACGCGCGCACGCGCTCCAGGAACACCTCGCGGCCGAACCCCTCGGCGTGGCGGCGGATGGCGTGCGGATCGTAGCGCTCCTGGCGCTCGGCGGCCAGGGCGGCCGCCAGAGCGGCGGCGCTCTGCTGGTGGAAGAAGCGGCCGGTCACCCCCTCTACCACCGTGTCCAGCGCGCCGCCGGCAGCGTAAGCGATCACCGGGCGGCCGGCGGCCATGGCCTCCAGCGGCGTGATGCCGAAGTCCTCCTCGCCGGGGAAGATGAAGGCCCGGCAGCGGGCGAACAACTCGCGCCGGCGCTCCTCGCTCACGTGGCCGAGGAACGTCACGCTCGGGCCGGCGATGGCCTGCAGCGCCGCGCGGTCCCGCCCCTCGCCGAAGACGATGAGCGGCAGTTGGAGCGCGCTGCAGGCTCGCACCGCCAGGTCGAGCCGCTTGTAGGGCGCCAGGCGGCCACCGGCCAGGTAGAACGGTTCCGGCTCGCGCGGCGCGAAGGGCGGCAGGTCCACCGGCGGCGGGATCACCGCGGCCGCGCGCCCGTAGCAACGGCGGATGCGCGCCGCTACCGCGCGCGAGTTGGCCACGAAGGCATCCACCCGACCGCTTGAGACCACGTCCCACAGCCGAAGCAGCGTAAGCGGCAGGCCCAACGCGGCGCGCAGCGGGCCAAGCCCCTCGCGCGCCACGTAATCCGCCGTCCGCCAGGCGAAGCGCATCGGCGTGTGGCAGTAGCAGATGTGCAGCGCGCCGGGCGGCGGGATCACCCCCTTGGCATAGGCGCTGCTGCTGCTGACGATCAGGTCGTAACCGCTCAGGTCGAAGCTCTCGAAGGCGCTGGGGTAGAGCGGGAAGTAGGCGCGGAAGAGGCGCCGCCAGCCGGGCAGGCGCTGCATCCACGAGGTGCGGATGTCCCAGGCGCGGTAGGCCGGCGGCATGGCGGAGGGGTCGTAGATCGAGGTGTAGACCGGCGCCTGAGGGTACAGGGCGTGGAGCGCCTCGAGCACGCGCTCGGCGCCGCCGTACTGGTTCAGGTAGTCGTGGACGAGCGCGACGCGCATAGGCTCTCGCCCCGCCGGGCGGGTAGGGCACCCTCAACATCCGTAGGTGGCGTCCCACGATGGGATCGGAAGCCCCACACTGTCACACCAGGCCGGGTCATGACCGTTGCATATGTAAGCGGGCACACTGGCGCGGCACCACGCCCGGCGGGTTACCCCGCGGGCTTGGCAGGAGATAGCCCGCCGCGGGGTGCCCGCTGGGCCCGGCCGGGCGTGGCACGGCGCTATAGGCCCCAGTAGTGCCTAAACATTCAGCAGCGGCCGGGCGTGGGACGAAGCCAGGGACGTTGATGCCGCTCTACCGCGTGGGCACGTGACTTGCGGAAACCGCATGATCGGTAGTACAGTATACCAGAGGAATATCCTGCTGCCGCGGGCCGCTGGTCCGCGATTCGGAGCCGGCGGTCCAGGAGGCCGTACCAAGCGCAATGCACATGAATGAGGACGAGCTGCGCCGTATCTTCACCAGCTCCAGCATGGGGCAGGTGGCCTACCGCGCCTGGGCCGAGAAGGCCCGCCACGAGCGGCGCAACAACGTCGCACGGTTGTTCGAGGCCCTGAGCGCCGCGCGCATGGCCCGCGCCGAGCACGCCTTCCGCCAACTCGGCGAGGTGGGTAGCACACTGGAGAACGTCGAGCGTGCGCTCACCAGCCCGGAGCCGGAGGCGGTGGCCACCGGGCGCATCACTGGCACCACCGCGGTCTCGCGCGAGTTGCTGGCCAGGGCCCGCGCGGCGCTCGCCGAGGGGCGCGACCTGCGGGCGGACGAGTTGGGCGACCTGTACGTGTGCGGCACCTGCGGCGAGATCCGCGAGGGCAAACTCAGCGGCGCCTGCCAGGTGTGCGGCACGGTGCCAGAGGCCCACCGGGCGTTCCGCGCCATCGAGTCCATGGGCACGCTCGGGCCGCACGCGATCATGTCATTCCTCGAGCACAGCGAGGAGAGCCTGCGCAAGCTGCTCGAAGGGCTGGACGACGCGCTGCTCTCCCGCCGCCCGTCCGAGGACCTGCCCTCGCTCAAGGAGTTGGCCGGCCACCTGGCGGACATGGACGCGGTGTTCCGTGAGCGCGCCTGGCTGCTGTTGGAGACGGACCGGCCCGAGCTGCCGCCGGCGCACCCGCCGAAGTTGAACATGGCCGTGGCCTACCGCACCAAGCCGGTGGAGCAGATCCTCGAGGCGTACCACAACACCCGCCGCCAGACGCTCAGCCTGCTGCGCGGGCTGACGAGCGCCGCCTGGCACCGCACCGGTCACCACGAGCTGTACGGCGAGGTGAACCTGCTGCACCAGGGCAACTGGGTGATCAACCACGAGCGCTCGCACCTGGTGGAGATGGCCCAACTCCGCCACGACCTGCTGGCCGCCTCAGGCGGGGACGGCAAGACCACCGACGTGACCGGCGTGGTGGTCACGGGCGTGAACGAGGGGGAGTAACAGGGTAGACGGTAGATTGCCGATTGCAGAACGGGGCGCGCAATCGGCAATCGGCAATCGGCAATCCCATATGTCGCGCTACGACCTGGAGGAGATCGCTCCGAACCGCTTCCTGATCCACGACCCGCGCGCCAGGATGATCGTGAAGGGGGAGGGCGTGGTCGAGGGCAACCGCTTCATGCTGACGGGCCGGCGCCGTGCGGGGCTGCTGGCCCGCCTGCGTGAGCGCGGCTTCCGCGTGCTGGCGCTGGAGGACCGTATCGCCGCCCTGCCGCGCCTCCCCGCCCCGCCCCCCGCCGCCGCGCCCCTCTGGCGGCCACTGGCCTCCCCCGCCGAGCGCCTCAGCGCCTTCGACCCCGCGGCGTGCCGTTGGCAGCCGCTGGCCCCCGTGCTGCACGACGGGCGCTCAGGGGTGTGGCTGCGCCCCGGCTGGCCGGTGCGCCGCCGCCACGGCCGCGGCCCGGCGGACTTCTTCCTGGCCCAGGTAGAGCGCAGCGGCGCCGGCCTGCGCCCGCTGGACGAGGAACGGGCGCTGCTGCACGGCTACGCGCTTGCGGCGGAGGCCGGGACCGCACTGCACGCCGTGCCGCATCCGGAGGGCCTGCTCATCCCTGCGGTGGACCTCCCCCCGCGGCATCGGGCGCTGCTGCGTACCATCGCCGCCGAGACCCCCGAGGGCCTCCTGGCGGACGAGGCTGCCTGGCCCTTCGCGCAGGCGCTCTTCGCCCGGCTCGGTGTGCGGCTCGAGAGTCCCCCGTAGTAACGACAAAGACACGAAAGCACAACGCTTCGCGTCTTCGTGGTTGGCCCCCGCGCCTCAGGCGGCCCGGCGCACCAGGCGGTACCCCTGACCGCGGACGCTCTCGATCAGCAGCGGCGCTCCCTCCAGCTTGCCGCGCAGCCGGAACACCAACGCATCGAGCCGGCCGCGCAGCTCGCGCGTGTCCGTCGCGCCGTCGTAGAGCGCCGCGATGATCGCCGCGCGCGGCACCACCTCCCCCTGGCTGGCCTGGAGCAACTCCAGCAGCCGCGTCTCCAGATCGGTCAGCTCCATAGGGCCGGCGGGCCGCGCGGGCGGCAGTTGGACCGCCTGGTCCAGCACGTAGTCGCGGAACAGGCCGGCGAACAGGCGGTAGCGGCCGTGCTCGTACACCACGTAGCCGCGTGTCACTAACTCGGGCGGGATGGGCGCGCCGGCCGGGTGGCGCCTGGCGGCGATCGCCGCCAGCGTCACGCGGTCAGGCTCGCTCACCTGGCGCCATAGGCCGGCGAAGAAGTCGGCGAAGAGCGGGCGCAGGAGCGCGCGCACGTAGGGCTGCTCCTCCGCTGGCAGCACGTCCTGGCCCGGCCTGCTGGTGCGGTGACGCGTCCGGTAGAGGTACTCGCACGTCTCGCGGATCAGGTCGGGGTGCAGCCCCGTCAGCTCCAGGATGAAGTCGATGTCCGGCTCGCTGAAGCGGAAGCCGGCGGTGTCCGGGGACCAGGAGGGCGGCTCGGCCACCAGGCGGCGCGCGTCGTCGGGGGGCAGGAAGTGCATGCTCAGCAACGTGAGCCGCTGGAGCAGGTTGAAGAACGGCGAGGTCTGCACCGCCGCAGGGACCTGCTCGCTGAGCGCGCGTGTCGAGGCCAGCACGACCGATGCCGCGCCGAGCAGCACACGCAGGTGGTCGTACTCGTCGCGCGTCACACGCCCGGCCACGGAGTCGAACTCGTCGATCAGGAACACCGCGCGCATCCCCCAGGCGTCCAGCCGCTGCAGCAGTTCGAACAGCGCGCCGGGGAGGGCGCCGCCGAGCGCGGCGGCGAAGCGCTCGCGCAGTTCCTCGTCGTCGGCCTCCTGGCGCGCCGCCGCCAGCGCCCGCCGGGCCTGGGCGCGCAGCACCTGGAGCGACGTGGGGCGCGCGGCAGGCAGTTGGTCGAGCGGCAGCAGCCGCGCGTCCTCCACCCCCAGGTGTGCGGCGAGGCGCGCCAGCAGACGCTCGTACAACGCCTCGAGCAGCCGGGGCGGCAGCGCGTCGCCGAGGTCGAGCGGCACGAACAGCACCCGCTCGGGCTCGGCGGCGAAGCGCGGGCCGATCGCGCGAGGGAACACGTGGCGCGCGCCCTGCGGGTGCGCCAGGAAGCGCAGCAGGAAGCTCTTGCCCATGCCGCGCGGCCCTACCAGCGAGACCGCCGCGGGCCGCTCCTGTGTCACGCGCGAGAGCAGTTCCTCCAGCTCGTCGCGCAGGCCGATGAAGCGCTCCTCGCGCTGCAGCATGGCGTCAATCAGGCTGTCGGCGCGGTAGGGGTTAGGAGATGTCGGCAGGGACATGACAGCCTCCTCGCTGTGCGGTCACGCCTGGCGCCGTAGCCAGCGCGCGACCAAGGCGGCCCGAATGCCGATCGAATCGCCGTGCTCCACCAGCAGATCCGGCCGCTCGTCGAGCGCCCGGTCGATCGCCCGCCCATCGAGTCCGCCCGGCATGCGCCGCAGCCGGGCGCGCAGCCGGGCGCGGGGCACCAGGCCGCCGGCCGCGTCGCAGGCGGCCAGGGCCTGCAGCACGGCGCGCGTCGGGGCGCTGCTGTCCGCCAGCACGTGGTAGAAGGCGTCCTGGTTAGCGAGCACCGAGCGCAACGCCGCGTCCAGCACCGCCGTGGACACCCCCAGGTGCTCGCGGGGCGAGAGGCCGGTGCGCCGCTGCTGAGCCTGAATGGCGG
>DATMBA010000257.1:0-3174 GCA_035559635.1 Roseiflexaceae bacterium | reverse complement strand
GGCCCCGGCGGCGAAGGGCGGGGTGAGCGAAGGGGCTGCGGCCGGGACTCTTCGGCCTTTAGCCGTCAGCCTGCAGCCTTTGGGCGCCCGCCTGCGCGAGGACGAGGTCGTCTGGGGCGCGGCGGTGAGCTGGGTGTTCGTCCACGCCCTCGGGCGCGTCGTGGACGAGGAGGACGCCGCCGGGCAGAGCCGGGCCTGGCTGGATGAGTGGCTGCTCGGCAAGTCGATCGAGCGCGCCCTGCGCGACCTCGGCGCGGACGAGGGGCGGGCGGCGCGGGCGGTGGCGGCGGTGAAGATCGCGGTGAGCGAGCAGGCGTGGCACGCCCGCGAGCCTGCCGACCCGCGTCGGGCGCTCAGGAAGCTGCTCGGCGACGACGAGGTGCGGCGCTATATCGGCGTCAACCGCTACCAGGGGGTGCTGTGGTTCAGCAAGGAGCGCTTCGAGGAGTTGCTGTGGTGGCTGCTGCTCGCCGCGGCGCTCCCGCCCCTGGCCGAGGGGGACGGCGCGGAGGCTGTGGCGGACGCGCGGCAGGTGATGGAGCGCCTCACGCGGGCGGGGGAGGCATCCGGCTACCAGCTCGAGAAGCTGCTGCTCCTCGCACACGGGTAGCGCCTGATGGGGGAGGTTCGGAGGGGCTTCGCCCCTCCGAGATCATCCCCTCCCACAGCACCGCTCGCAGTCCAGCGTCTCCACCTGCAGCGTGGCGTGCTCGACGCCGAAGCGATCGTGCAGGTCGCTGCGGATCTGGTGCAGCAGCCCGTCCCCGCTGTGTCCGGCCGCCACCACCAGGTGCGCGGTGAGCGCCGTCTCGGTGGTGCTCAGCGCCCAGACGTGCAGGTCATGCACACCGCGCACATCCGGCAGCCCGCCGAGGTAGGCCCGGATGCGGCTGGCGTCCACCCCCTGCGGCACGGCGTCCAACGCCAGGTCCACCGACTCGCGCAGCAGCCCCCAGCTCCCCACCAGGATGACGCCCGCCACCGCCAGGCTCACCGCCGGGTCCAGCCAGGCCCAGCCGGTGAGCAGCATCGCCAGGCCGCTCACCACCACCCCCAGCGATACCCCGGCGTCGGCGGCCATGTGCAGGAACGCCCCGCGCACGTTCAGGTCCCGCGTGCGCCCGGCGAGGAACAGCAGCGCCGTGGCGCCGTTCACCAGGATGCCAGCCGCCGCCGTGCCGATCACGAGCGCGCCGGCCACTGGCTGTGGCTCGCCGAAGCGCCGCAGCGCCTCCCAGGCGATGCCGCCCACCACCACCAGCAGCGTCACCGCGTTCGCAAGCGCCGCCAGGATCGTCGCCCGGCGCATGCCGTAGGTGTGGCGTCCGCTCGGCCGACGGCGGGCCAGCAGCGCGGCGCCCCAGGCCAGCAGCAGGCCCAGCACGTCGCTCAGGTTGTGCCCGGCGTCCGCGATGAGCGCCAGCGAGCCGGACAGGTAGCCGGCCGCGGCCTCGGCGGCCACGAAGGCGATATTCAGCAGCACGCCGATCGCAAAGGCGCGCCCGGCGGCTTCGCCGTGGTGATGATGGTGGTGGCCGTGGTGGCTGTGGTGGTCGTGGATGTGGGCCATCGCTCCCTCGAGAACATCTGAATACTTGCTCAAATGTTATCACATAGCTCCGCGCTCGTCAACTGCCAGCGCCGCCGCCACCAGCAGCGCGCTCTCGAAGGTAGGGTCGCGCCCGAGGAGCTGCAGCTCACCGGCCACCAGCGCCACCTCGTCCAGGCGCTCCAGCGGCAGGCTGCGGCGGATCTGCCAGCGGCCCTCGATCTCGGCGCGGGTGGCCACCACGTCGCCCGCCGCGACGCGCGTCACCGAGAAATGTGCGGCGCGGCAGATAAGCGTCAGCGACGCCAGCCGGTCGTCCTGGCCGTCGCCCGCGGGGACCGTGGCCACCTCCAGGCGCACCTGTGCGCCGTCCTGCCGCAGCAGCCGGGCGTTCTCTCCCCGGCCCTCCACGCGCCAGCCGAGCCGGGTGGCCAGCCAGCCGGCCAGCAGCAGCGCCGGGCTGCGGCTGGCCTGTATGCCGGGCGGCGTGGCGACCGTGATCTCCAATAGCTCGATCTCAGGCAGCTGCCGGCGGGCGGCCGGGGCGTCGAAGAACTGCGCCACCAACTCGCGCCAGCGGGTGAGCCGGGCCCAGGCCAGATCACTCACACACGCCTCGCCACCGATCAGCCCGGCGAGCGCCGCCAGCGCGTTCTGCGGCCCGTCGAAGGTCTCACTGTCCACGATCAGCCGGTCGGCCACGTCGGCCAGCCTGCGGGCAACGGGGTGGCCGGCGGGATTGCCGCGCGGCAGCCAGATCGCCACCGGCACGTCTGGCACCAGCAGCGGCAGCACCACGCCGGGGATGTGCGCCGCCGCCTGGCCGCGCGCCTCGATGGTGATCTGCTCGCCGCAGACCTGCGGCCGGCCGGGGACCGGGAGTTGGCAGAGAGCCTGCACCCAGGCATCGAGCGCCGGTGCGCCGGGGGCCTCCGGGAGCGCCGCGGCGACGATCGCGCGGTTGGGGTAGACGGCGGTGAGTTGCTGCACCACGCGGGTGGCGTGCAGCGCGCTCTCCCGGTTGTCCACCACCACCACCAGGTTCGCCAGGCAGGTGCGGGTGACGGGCGCGCTGTGGCCGGCCTCGGCGCTCTCGGCGGCGCTTTGCCACAGCGCGGTCAGCTCGCGCTCGATGGCGCGGATGTCCACGTGGGTCGCCTCGAGGGGCGGTGGTGCGCTCATGGTGGGTGCTCGCTGGTTGCTGCGGGCGCAATGTCGTCAGAGCAACGTGTGTGCCCGCTACATTGTAGATCATTGCTGCAGCGGGGCTGTGGTACGGCGCCGGCTTTCGCGGGGCGCCGGACCTCGCCATGCCGCTGGCCACCAGAAGGCGTCCAATCGCAGCGAGCGCGGCGCCGCGCAGTCGAGGGGCAGGGCTTGTGCCTGCCCGCATTGCGCCGCACCGTCCGGCGCCGTCGCGATGCCGCATGGACACACGGGCGCGACGATGACGATGCCATCATTTCGCATGGCGGGCGGCCAGCAGAGCTGCCGTTACCTGCTGCCGTCGCCGGGCGATCGCTGGCGCGGCCGGAGCGCCAGCCACATGGCCAATGCGGCCGCCACGCACAGCGCGGCGAGGAGCGGCGGGGCGCCCATGGTGGGGGCCAACCCGCCAAGCGCGG
>DATMBA010000256.1:0-5711 GCA_035559635.1 Roseiflexaceae bacterium | reverse complement strand
CAGCGTCGTGCAGGTAGGCCCCCCCCTGCCGATGGCGCAGCACTTCGCGGAGCTGGCGCGGCGGGTGATCGCCAGTGGCCGGCCGGAACTGCTGCTGGAGGGTTTGCCGCCGGCGCTGGCGCAGCACAGCGCGCGGGCGCTGCTGATCGTGCCGCTGCGCGCCACCCAGCGCACCCTCGGCTGCATCTGCGTCTATTACGGCGAGAACGTGCCCAACGCGCCGGACCGCGAGACGGTGGCGCTGTTCGCCACCCAGGCCGCCGCCGCGGTGGAGAGCATCGAGCTGTTCACGGCAGTGCGCACCGCGCGCGACCAGATGGCCTCGGTGCTGGCCTCCACCCGCGAGGGGATCATGCTGATCGCGCCCGACGCGCGGGTGGTGATCGCCAACGCTGCCCTGCACCAGCTCTGCGGCCTGGGGCAGCAGGCCACCCGCGATACGACGATCGAGCAATTCCTGGCCGCTTGGGAGCGGTCCACGCTCTACCCGCCCGAGGACTGGGCCGCCCTACGGCGCGGCGTGGACGATGTGCTCGCCGGGCGCGAGTCGTTCGTGACCGGCGCGCTCACCGAGGGCACCGGCCCGGTGCGCTTCGTGGAGTGGACGGCGCTCACCGCGCTCAGCAGCGACGGTGAGGTTCCGGTGCGGCGCGGCGCGCTACTGGTGCTGCGCGACATCACCGAGGCGCGCGAGTCTGAGCGGCTGCGCGAGGACCTGACCCATATGATCGTCCACGACCTGCGCAGCCCGCTCGCGAGCGTGATGGCCTCGATCGAGTTGCTGCTGCGCGGCGTGTCCGGCCAACTCAACGGCAGCCAGCACCACGTGCTGAGCATCGCCAACACCAGCGCGCAGCAGATGCTGGATATGATCAGCACGCTGCTGGACATCAACCGCCTGGAGGCCGGGCGCATGCCGCTGGACCTGAAGCCGTGCGCGCTGCCGCCGCTCATAGCGCGCGCCGCCGAGCAACTGGCCTCGCTCGCGCACGACCGCCGGATCGTGGTGCAGCTGGACCTGGACGAGACGCTGCCGCACATCAGCGCCGACGGGGGGCTGCTGGTGCGGGTGGTGCAGAACCTGTTGGGCAACGCGCTCAAGTTCAGCAGCCGCGGCAGCACGGTGCTGATCCGCGCCTATGCGTCTGAGGGTGATAGGCGACGGGCGATAGGCGCTGCGCAGGAAGACAGCTCCCCATCGCCTGGCGCCTATCGCCCGTCGCCTGGCGCCATCACCGTCTCGGTGAGCGACCAGGGGATCGGGATCGCGCCGAAGGATCGCGAGAAGATCTTCGCCAAGTTCGGCCAGGTGGGGGAGCGGCGGGGCGGCACGGGGCTGGGCCTCACCTTCTGCAAGCTGGTGGTGGAGGCCCACGGCGGGCGGATCTGGGTGGAGAGCGCGCCGGGGAGTGGGAGCACGTTCTTCTTTACGCTTCCGCTTCAGAGGAGCCAGTAGCCAGCACCGCATTGCGATCACCGCGTGGCAGCATCTGGTACGTCCTTTGAAAGAAGGGGTGGGTGTGAGGGAGGGCTGCGCCCTCCCTCACACCCACCCCTTCCGGCAGGTGTGTATCAACACACGTGCCGGATGCACCACTAAGACATGGGTTCGCTGCGCGGCCTCCAGCCTTCCAGTCTGGGGAGGCTCGGCGGGGCTTCGCCCCCCCATGCGTGTTCGCGCGAACTGTAAAGTAAGCGCGAACCTTGTCTAAAGCCGAATCTCCAGCCCCTCGTACGCCGCGCAGCTGCGTGGGAAGAGGCGCTTAGCGTCGGCCTCGATCTGCGCCACCGTCTCGTCGTCGTAGCTCGGGTCGTGGTGGAACAGGATCAGCTGCCGGGCAGCGGCCAGGTTCGCCACAGCGCAGGCCATCTCCGGCGTGCTGTGGCCGAAGCCCTGCTTGGGGTCGGCCGGATTGATGTAGTCCTCCACCCGGTACTGCGCATCGTGGATGAGCAGGTCGGCGTCCTTCGCGAAGCGCACCAGCCGCTGGTCGCTCTCCACATACCCCTCGGTGTCGGTGGCGTAGACCACCGTCTTGCCGCGCCAGGAGACGCGGTAGATGTTTACGCCGTTCTTGGGGTGGGAGTAGCTGTGGTAGGTGTAGACGCGCACCAGGTCAGGGGAGTCATCGATCTCGTTGTGGTACAGGTTGAGCACCTGAACGTCGGTGGGCGTATGGCCGAGCAGGACGATGTTCTTGTCGCTGATGTTGCGCAAGATCTTGAGCGAGGCCAGTTCGTCCAGGCTGATCGGGAAGCTCGGCGGCAGCATGGCGTTGGCGAGCGCCTGCTCCAGGTCGTTCTGGAAGACTTTGGGGCCGAGGATGTTGAGCGTGCTGGCGCCCAGATAGGCCGGTTTGAAGAAGGGGAAGCCCTGGGTGTGGTCGTGGTGCATGTGGGTGAAGAAGATCGTCGCCACCACTGGCTGGTTGCCGTTGGCGCGCGCCCGCCGCAACAGTTCGCCACCCAGGTTGATGATCCCCGTGCCGGCGTCGAGGATGATAGTGTGCGGCCCGGCCTGCACTTCGACGCACGAGGTGTTGCCGCCGTAGCGCACCGTGCGCGGCCCTGGGACCGGGTGGCTGCCGCGCACCCCCCAGAAGCGAACAATCATCTCGTCCGGCATCTGACGCTCCTTCTCCTCACGCGCGGCGCTGCGCGTCGTTGTGCGAGATCCACTATCTTTCAAATCCGGGAGGCGTGGAGGGCGAAGCCCTTCACATCCTCCCCCGGTGGGGGCGGCTCCGCCTCCTCCACACCCCCACCGGGGAGGGGTTCGCGGGGGCCAGTGGCCCCCGCAAGGAGTTTCTTTCGCTGGCGGGGCGGCGCCCCTCCAACGCCCCGCTGAAGCGGAGCTACAGCGACCACAGACCCCGCATGGATTGGCTTGGAGGGGCACGGCCCCTCCAGCTCTCCGTGCATGCTCCGGTTCAGCGTCCCTCGGCCCAGGTACGCAGCGCCTGGGTGAGCAGCCGCACACCGACACCGGTGGCGCCCTTGGGAGTGTACGGCCGGGGCTTGGCGTCCGTCCAGGCGGTGCCGGCGATGTCCAGGTGCGCCCAGGGGTACTCGCCGACGAAGTTGGACAGGAAGGCAGCCGCGGTGATCGCCCCGCCGTGGCGCCCGGCGCTGTTCTTCACGTCGGCCACGTCGCTCTTGACCATCTCCTTGTACGGCTCCCAAAGCGGCAGCTGCCAGGCGCGCTCGCCAGAGGCCTCGCCGGCGCGCAGGAGCCGCTGCGCCAGTGCGTCGTCGTTGCTCATGAGGCCGACGGCGTGCGGGCCGAGGGCTACCATGATCGCCCCGGTGAGGGTGGCCAGGTCGATGATCGCGTCCGGCCGGTAACGCTGCGCGTAGTGCAGCACATCGGCCAGGACAACGCGGCCCTCGGCGTCGGTATTGATCACCTCGATCGTCTTGCCGCCGAGGGTCTTGAGGATATCGCCGGGCTTGTAGGCGGTGGCGCTGGGCATGTTCTCGGCCGCGCCGATCAGGCCGACGACGTGGAGCGGGAGTTGGAGCTCGCCGAGGACCTGGAGCGTGCCGATCACCGCCGCGGCGCCGCCCATGTCCATCTTCATGTTCTCCATGCCCTCGGCGGGTTTGATCGAGATGCCGCCGGTGTCGAAGGTGATGCCCTTGCCCACCAGGCAGATCGTCGGCACGCCCGCGCGCCCGGCGCCGTACTCCACCACAGCAACGTGCGGCGGGTTGGCCGAGCCCTGGCCGACGCCGAGGACGCCGCCGAAGCCCTGGGCGCGCAATTCCTCGGGGCCGAGGATGGTGGCAGCCATGCCGAAGCGCTCGGCCACCGCGCGGGCGGCCTCCACTAGCTTCGCCGGCGTCAGGTCGTTGCCGGGAGTGTTGCCGAGGTCCCGCGCGAGGGCCACGCCGCGCGCCACCGCGCCGCCGACAGACACCCCCTGGCGGGCGGCGTCCGCATCGTCGGCGACGATCTGCAGCTCAGCGACCTGCTTTGTCTCCTCGGGGGTCAGGCCGGTCTTGTACTGCTGGAAGCGGTAGCTGCCGAGCAACGCGCCCTCGGCGAGGGCCTGGGCCGCCTCGGCGGGCGGGAGCACCTCGGCGGGCGGGAGCGCGAAGGTGACGCGATCCACCCTGAGGTCGGCGGCGCGCTGCATCGCCGTGGCGGCCGCCTCGCGCAGGCGCTCGCCGCCGAAGGCGTCCCGCTTGCCGAGGCCGAGCAGCAGCAGGCGGCGGGCAGGCATGGCGCCGCGCGGGTAGAGCAGCAGGGTCTGCTTCGGCTTGCCGGCGAAGTCCCCCTCCTCCAGCAGGCCGGCGGCGGCTTCGGGGAGCGCCTCACCCTCGAAGGCGGCCAGCACCAGCAGCGGCGTGTCCTGCTGCGTGGCAGTTCCAGAGATCACCGAGAGATGCATGCTGTCTCCGTGTGCTTCGGGTCGCGATGAAGGCGCCAACGCGTGCGCCGGCAACGTCGCACTGCCGACGGGCAGCTGGCAGACCAGGTATTCGAGAACATGGGGAGCGCGAGGCGTTACCCCTCGCAAAAACCCTTTTCACCCCGCACCGTGCGGCAGCGCATGGGTGTCTGCCATTATAGCATAGGGGGCAAACAGGCCCCGCCGGTCTACCACCGTGCGTAGGGCGTCTGCGTTCTTTGCGCCCTCCCGCCCATGCCCTACGGTGGCTCGCGCGGAATCTCAGGGGCCAGCGAGGCCCTCGCCGGCGCGGCTCTCCTCGCGCAGGGGCTGCCGCACGCCGTTGGCGTTGGCGGAGGCAGCCGCGGTGTCCATGAACAGCTTGATGGTGTCCACTGGCAGCGGAAAGACGATCGTGCTGTTCTTCTCCACCGCGATCTCGGTGAGCGTCTGGAGGTAGCGGAGCTGGAGCGAGACCGGCTGGGCCGCGATCACGCCAGCGGCCTCGGCGAGCATCTTGGAAGCCTGGAACTCACCCTCGGCGTGGATGATCTTGGCGCGCTTCTCGCGCTCGGCCTCGGCCTGCTTGGCCATAGCGCGCTGCATGCTCTGGGGCAACTCCACATCCTTCACCTCGACGATCGTGACCTTCACGCCCCACGGCTCGGTCTGCTCGTCGATGATGCGCTGCAGCCTCTCATTGATCGCCTCGCGGCGCGCCAGCAACTCATCCAGCTCCACCTGCCCTACCACGCTGCGCAGCGTGGTCTGGGCGATCTGCAGCGTGGCGCGGATGAAGTCCATCACCTTGACCACCGCCAACTGCGGGTCGATCACCATAAAGTACAGCACCGCGTTGACCTTGATGGTCACGTTGTCCAGGGTGATGACCTCCTGGGTGGGCACGTCCATGGTGATGACGCGCAGGTCCACGCGCACCATGCGCTCGACCACCGGGATGAGGAAGAACAGGCCGGGGCCGCGAGCGCCCACCAGCCGCCCGAGCCGGAAGACGACGCCGCGCTCGTACTCGGGCACGATCTTGATCGCCGAGAGCGCCACCATGAGCAGCGCGAACAGCAGCACGGCGAAGCAGAGCAGTGACGGACCGATCGGCATGGGTGTCTCCTTTTTGCTTGCCCCAGAGGACACAGAGAACACAGGGGAGTAAGCGGCCGCGCCACCCCGTACCCCCGCAGTGGGTGGGAGGGGCAGGGAGGGCACGCCCTCCTTGGAACCTACCCCTTTTCCCCAGGTGCGGCGCACAGCGCCCCACTTAGCCTATCCGACTATCGTTGGGAGGGGGCAGGGGAGGGC
>DATMBA010000255.1:0-8280 GCA_035559635.1 Roseiflexaceae bacterium | reverse complement strand
CTGTTTGCCGCGCAAGAGCGCCAGCCCACAGGCGAGCATGTGTTTGATCAGCTCTGCCAGGCGCTGGGCATCGAGCATCGCCTGACCAAGCCCAGAACACCCAAGACGAATGGGATGGTCGAGCGCTTCAATGGCCGCATCCGTGATGTGCTCAGGACGCACCACTTTCACAGCGGGGAGGACTTGGAGCAGACCTTGCTGCGGTATGTGCAGCTATACAACCACCACCTGCCGCAGTCAGCCCTGCAGAGCAAGACGCCGATGCAGGCTATGCGTGGATGGTACGATTCCCATCCTCATCTGTTCCTGCGAAAACCTGATGATCGTACGGGACTGGACAGATAGGATTACCTGAGAAAAACGGGGCAATCGACCGCCAGAGGGCGAATGATCAGCCAAACAACCCGCAATCGAGCCGAAAATCAGCCCGAATCGCTCTCGGATTGCTTCGCAGCGAGTTCGGTCACCGACAAGGCCCATTGCCTTGCGATATTGATGGGGTTGTTCAGTGTGTCCTTAGCTGAAGGGAATCGGTCGAGCCTTTCAGGGCTGCGCGGGATTTTCCAGCGGGAAATGGCAGCGCACGGCGCGCTCGGCGCCAATGGGCCGCAGCACCGGCGCCTCGAGGCGGCAGCGCTCCTGGGCGCGCGGGCAGCGCGGATGAAAGGCACAGCCCGGCGGCGGATCGAGCGGCGAGGGCAGATCGCCGGCGACCGGCACCCGCAGCGGCGCGCCGGGCCGTGGTTCGGGTACGGCATCGAGCAGGCCGCGGGTGTAGGGATGCCGGGGCGCGGCGAAGATCGCCGCCGTAGGCCCGGTTTCCACCGTCCGGCCCAGGTACATGACCTGCACGCGGTGGCTGATGTGGCGCACCACGGCCAGATCATGAGCGATGAACACGAGCCCCAGCCCCTGTTCGGCCTGCAGATCCTGCAGCAGATTGACGATCTGGCCCTGGATGGACACATCGAGTGCCGAGACCGGCTCGTCGCATACCAGGAGCCGGGGCCGCAGCATGAGCGCGCGGGCGATGCCGATGCGCTGGCATTGCCCCCCTGAGAACTCGTGCGGATAGCCGTTCAGCGCGGCGGCGCCCAAGCCCACGCGCTCCAGCAGCGACAGCGCGCGGGCACGCACCGCGAGCGGCGTCATGGACGGCTCGTGCACGCGCAGCGGCTCGGCGAGGATCTGGCCCACGGTCATGCGTGGATCGAGGCTGGCGAGCGGGTCCTGGAACACCATCTGCGCGTGGCGGCGGTGGGCGCGCAGGGCCCGCGCGGAAAGGCTCGTCAGATCGATCCCGGCGAGCATCACCCGGCCACGGGTGATGGGCGTCAGGCCCAGCAGGGCGCGGCCCAAGGTGGACTTGCCGCAGCCCGATTCACCCACGATGCCCAGTGTTTCGCCGGCCGCGAGGTTAAGGCTCACTTCCTCTACCGCCCTGAGCGCGCGCGCACGATGCAGGAGGCCGCCGCCGATGCGGTAGTGCACGGCCAGGTCCTGCGCATCCAGCAGCCGCGCGGCACTCATGGCGCCTCTCCCGTCGCAGCGGACGCTTCCGGCGGCTGCCAGTGGCAGCGCCGGCCGCGCGTGGCGGACTCCTCGGTCCACGCGGGATGCACGGTCGAGCACACCGCCATGGCGTGGCGGCAGCGCGGCGTGAAGGCGCAGCCCGGCGGGCGGGCGCGCGGATCGGGCGGCTGGCCGGCGAGCGTGGCCAGGCGCGCGCCATGCTGGCGGGCGGGCAGGGACGCGAGCAGCCCCTGCGTGTAGGGATGGCGCGGATGGGCGAGCAGCTCGGCGACCGGGCCCTGCTCGACGCCTTCCCCGGCGTACATGACCAGCATGCGATCGCAGACGGCCGCCACCACGCCCAGATCATGGGTGATGAGCAGCATGGCCGTGCCCAGATCGCGCCGCAGCGCCGCGAGCAGATCGAGGATCTGCGCCTGGACGGTGACGTCGAGCGCCGTGGTGGGTTCATCGAGGATCAGCAACTCGGGCCGCGGCAGCAGCGCCATGGCGATCATCACCCGCTGGCGCATGCCGCCGGAAAGCTCGTGCGGATACTGATCGAGTCGTCGCCGGGCGTCGGTGATGCGCACCGCCTCGAGCATCTGCAACGCCTCGGCGCGCGCCTCGCGGCGCGACCGGCCGCGGTGCAGCACGAGCGTCTCGGTCATCTGGCGCTCGATGGTGAGGTAGGGGTTGAGCGCCGTCATCGGGTCCTGGAACACCACACCGATGCGCGCCCCCCGGATGCGGCGCAGCACATGCTCGGGCTGGCCGAGCAGCGGCGCGCCGGCGAGCGTCGCCGTGCCCGTGGCGCGGCCGTTGTCGGCGAGCAGGCCGAGCAGGGCCATGGCGCTCTGGGTCTTGCCGGAACCCGACTCGCCCACCAGCGCCAGCGCCTCGCCGCGCTCGAGCGTAAAGCCGACCTCGCGCACAGCCTCCACCGGCCCGTTGTCGGTCGCAAAGCGCACGGCCAAACCGCGCACCGCGAGCAGGGGCGCGGCTTGCGCCGCCGGGGTCGCGTTCATCGTTCGTGCTCCGGCTGGACGGGTGGCGGCCGCCGCTGCATCAGCGGTCCTTGGGGTCCAGCGCATCGCGCAGACCGTCGCCGAGAAAGTTGAAACAGAACAGCGTCAGGGCCAGGAACAGCCCCGGGAAGATCAGCAGCCAGGGGCCGGCTTCCATCTGTTGGGCGCCGTCATTGACCAGTGCGCCCCAGCTGGTGAAGGGCTCCTGCACGCCCAGCCCGAGAAAGCTCAGGAAGGATTCGACCAGGATCACCTGCGGGATGGTCAGCGTGACGTAGACCACCACCACGCCGAGCAGGTTGGGCACGATGTGCTTGGCGATGATGCGCCAGCCAGGCGCGCCGTAGGCCTTGGCGGCGAGGACGAATTCGCGCTCGCGCAGCGACAGGGTCTGGCCGCGCACGATGCGCGCCATGTCCAGCCAGTTCACCGCCCCGACGGCGATGAAGATCAGGAAGATGTTGCGCCCGAAGAACACCATGAGCAGGATCACGAAGAACATGAAGGGCAGCGCGTAGAGGATGTCGACCACGCGCATCATGAAGGCGTCGACCCGCCCGCCGACATAGCCCGCGGTCGCGCCCCAGGCGACCCCGATCAGCAGGCTGACCAGCGTCGCCGACAGGCCGACCAGGAGCGAGATGCGCCCGCCGTGCAGCGTGCGCACCAAGAGATCGCGGCCGAGAAAATCGGTGCCGAACCAGTGCCCGCCGGCAAGCGTGGGGGGCAGCAGGATGGCGTCCCAGTCGCTGCCGTCGAAGGCATGGGGACTGAGCAGCGGCCCCACGGTCACGGCCACGACGAGCAGGCCGAGCAGCAGCAGGCTGGTCATGGCCGCGCGATTGCGCCGCAGCCGCCGCAGGGCGTCGCTCCACAGCCCGCGTCCTGCAGGTTGGGCCAAATCCAGCTTGGGCGCCGCCGCGCTCATGGGCCGTACCTCACGCGCGGGTCGAGCAGGGCATAGAGCAGGTCCACCAGGAAATTGAAGACGATGATGAGCGCGCCGTAGAACACCACCACGCCCATCACCAGCGTGTAGTCGCGGTTCAGCGCGCCCTGCACGAAATAGCGCCCCAGGCCCGGGATGCCGAAGATCGCCTCGATGACGACCGAGCCCGTGATGACGCCGGCCAGCGCCGGGCCGAGGAAAGAGACGACGGGCAGCAGGGTCGGTTTGAGCGCGTGACGGGTCAGGATCAGCCACACCGGCAGGCCCTTGGCGCGCGCGGTGCGGATGAAGGGGCTGCGCCAGACCTCGATCAGGCTGGCGCGCGTGAGCCTTGCGATGTAGGCCAAGAGCGGCAGCGCCAGCGCCGTCACCGGCAGGACCCAAGCGCGCAGGCCACCGTCGAGCCCGCCCGCCGGCAGCCAGCCGAGATGCACCGCGAACAGCAGGATCAGCAGCGGCGCCACGACGAAGCCGGGCACCGAGATGCCAGTCATCGCCGCCGCCATGGTGAGGTGATCGAGCGGGCGGTTCTGGCGCAGCGCGGCGAACATGCCGGCCGGCAGGCCGATGAGCAGGGCCACGGCCATGGCGGCGAGCCCCAAGCGCAAGGACACCGGAAAGCCCTGGGCGATCAGCTCGTTCACGGTGTAGTCGGCGTACTTGAAGGACGGACCCAGATCGCCGCGGGCGAGATCGCCGAGATAGCGCAGGTACTGCTGCCAGAGCGGCTCGTCGAGGTGGTATTTGGCGGCGAGGTTGGCCTCGATCTCGGGCGGCAGGTTTTTTTCTACGTCGAAGGGCCCGCCGGGTGCGGCGCGCACGAGGAAGAACGACAGCGTGACCAGTACCAGCAGCGTCGGCCAGGCGCCGAGAAAGCGTCGCAAGGTGTAAGTCAGCATGCTCATCGGTCGCGGGCCGAGCCCGTCTGCTCCCGGTCGGTGAATGGATGGGTGCCGGCCATCGTGCGGTGCGCCGGGCCAATGGCCGATGGTAGCGCGATCGACGCCACACTCACAGTCATCGGCTACCGGGAGCAGGCGGTGCCATCCCTTTCGCATCATGGGCATCGCCCTCCCCTTGCTCCACACCATGGAGCCATGCATTCGCTCTCCTCGCCTCTCGCGGGACGGACCGCTGTTGGAAGCGCTGCGGCAACCGGGATGCAATCCATGCCCGAGCCAAATGAGGTTATAGTCAGCCGACGGGGTACACAGCCAGAGAGGCCGTGATGACACACCCATTGACCCGATGAACCCCCCGGTCGGCACCATCGTCGGCGTGCAGGGGCCGGTGGTGGTGATCGCCTGCGAGCGCCTGCCGCCGCTGCGCCAGGCGCTGCTGGCGCGCTTCGATCACGAGACCTATCTGTTCGAGGTGCACCAGCACCTGGACGAGCGCCACCTGCGCGCGGTGACCCTGCACGGCACCAGCGGGCTGCAGCGCGGCATGCCGGTGTACGACACCGGCGCGCCACTGCACGTGCCGGTGTCGGCCGATTGCCTGGGCCGGGTGCTGAATGCTTTCGGCGAGCCCCAGGACGGCGGCCCGCCGCTGGCCGGCGGCGCTTTTCGCAACGTGCACCAGCCGCCGCCGGCGCTGGCCGAGGCGCGCGGGGTGAGCGAGGTGCTGCCCACCGGCATCAAGGTGATCGACCTGCTGTGCCCGTTCTTTCGCGGCGGCAAGACGGGATTATTCGGCGGCGCCGGGGTCGGCAAGACGGTGCTGATCATGGAGTTCATGCACGCCATCCAGGCGGTGCACCGGGGCGTGTCGGTGTTCGCCGGGGTCGGCGAGCGCATCCGCGAGGGCCACGAGCTGTGGCACGACATGCGCGAGGCGGGCGTGCTGCCGCACGCGCTTTTGGTGTTCGGCGAGATGGACGAATCCCCTGGCGTGCGCTTTCGCGTGGCGCTGACCGCGCTCACCTACGCCGAGTACCTGCGCGACACCCAGCACCGCGAGGTGCTGCTCTTGATCGACAACATCTACCGCATGGTGCAGGCCGGCAGCGAGGTGTCGAGCCTGCTCGGACGCATGCCGGCCACGGTCGGTTACCAGCCGACGCTCGGCACCGAGATCGCCGAGGTCGAGGACCGCATCGCCTCCACCGCCGCCGGTGCGGTGACTTCGGTACAGGCGGTGTACGTGCCGGCGGATGACCTCACCGATCCCGCGGTGAGCGCCATCCTGGGGCACCTCGATACCACCGTGATCCTGTCGCGCCGCCAGGCCGGGCAGGGCCTGTATCCCGCGGTGGACCCGCTGCGCTCGTTCAGCAAGCTGGCCGACCGCCACCGCGTCGGCGACCGCCACTACCGCGTCGCCGAGGCGGTGCGCGAGCACATCGCCCGCTACCGCAAGCTCGAGGACATCATCGCCATGCTGGGCCTGCAAGAGCTGTCGGCCGAGGACCGGCAGATCGTGCACCGCGCCCGGCGCCTGGAGCGCTACCTGACTCAGCCGTTTTTCGTCACCGCGCAGCATTCGGGCCTCGCGGGCGCGAGCGTCGCTCTCGAGGACTGTCTTGCCGACTGCGAGGCGATCCTCGCCGGCCGCCACGACGACTGGCCGGAGGAGCGCTTCTACATGCGCGGCACGCTCTCCGGGACATCGACGTGAACACCTTCACCCTGCATCTGCACAGCATGACGGCGGCGCAGACCGTGGCCGGCGTGCGCAGCCTGGTGGCGCGCGACGGGAGCGGCAGCTTCGGCATCCAGGCCGGGCACGAGGACTTCATGACCGCGCTCGAATTCGGCCTCGCCCGCTACCGCTGCGGGGACGAGTGGCGGTATCTGGCGCTGCCGGGCGGCATCCTGCGCGTGGCGGACGGCGTGGTGTGGCTGTTCACCCGCCGCTACCTCGAGGACAGCGACTACCGGCGCCTGGGCGCGGAACTCGAGCGCCAGCTGCGCGCCGAGGAAGCGGCGCTGCGCGAGACGCGCCTGAGCCTGCGGCAGATGGAGCAGCACCTGCTGCGCCGGCTGTGGGAGCTCGAACAGCGGGGAGGGACCGCGTGAACGGGGGGCGGCGCCTGCGCGAGGAAGTGGAGCGCGACGCCCGCCGGCTCAACGAAGCCGGCCAGCGCCGGCGCAGCGTGCTGGCCCAGGCGCGCTTTCTGGGCACCCTGGGGCTGGTGATGGTGCTGCCCATGGTGGCCGGGGCGTACCTGGGGCGCTGGCTCGACGAGCGCCTGCCGGGCTACTCGCAGTCCTGGACCTTGAGCCTGCTGCTGCTTGGCGTGCTGGTGGGCGCGGTCAATGTGTACCTGATGCTGCGGGATTGATGGCGATGAACGGCGAAGACCTGCTCGCGCTGCCGGGGCTGCAACTGGGGCCGCTGCGGCTGTCCGCATCCCTGCTCGGCAGCCTCGCCGTGAGCCTTGTGCTGGTGGCGCTGGCCGCCGTGCTGGGGCTGCGCCTGCGCGCCGCGCCGGGACGCTGGCAGACCGCGGTCGAGGGCCTGGTCGGCGCCGCCGAGGCGGCGGTGCGCGCGCTGGTCGAGGACCAGGCGCCGCGGGTGCTGCCCTTCATCGCCACCCTGTGGGGATTTCTGCTGTGCGCCAACCTGGTCGGTCTGGTGCCGGGGCTGGAGTCGCCGACCCGGGATCTGTCGGTCACCGCCGCGCTGGCGGTGCTGGTGTTCTGTTCGGTGCACTGGTTCGGCATCCGCGCCAGCGGCTGGCGGGCTTACTTTCGCCACTACCTGCAGCCGAGCCCGCTGCTGCTGCCGTTTCATCTGGTCAGCGAATTCACCCGCACGCTGGCGCTCGCGGTGCGTCTGTTCGGCAACATCATGAGCCTGGAACTCACGGCGCTGCTGGTGCTCACGGTGGCCGGTCTGCTGGTGCCGGTGCCGATCCTGCTGCTGCACGTGATCGAGGCGGTGGTGCAGGCCTACATCTTCGGCATGCTGGCGCTGGTGTACATCGCCGGCGGCATGCAGGCGCACGCGCGGTGATGACCGAAAAATTCTGTCCCTGGAATTTTTCGTCTCGCGGCGGCGCGGTGCACGCCCGCGCCGCGCTCCGCGAATCGACAACGTGCGTCATCGATCCGCGCCGGGGCATCCTGCTCCGGTCAAACCCACGGCGAGGGAGGGTAGACGAATGTCCGACATGAGTTGGCTGGTGATCGCCAGCACGGTGGCCGCGGTGCTGGGCATCGCGCTCGGCGTGATGCTGCCGGCGCTGGCCATGGGCCGCGCCATCAGCAAGGCACTGGATGCCATCGCCCGCCAGCCGGAGGCCGAACCGGCCATCTCGCGGCTGCTGTTCATCGGCCTTGCGATGATCGAATCGCTGGCGATCTACTGCCTGGTGATCATCCTCATCGTGCTGTTCCGCAACCCGCTGCTGGCTTATCTGCCGCACTGAGCTCAGCATGGCATTCGACTGGCTGACCTTCGGCTTCGAGATCGTCAACTTCCTGGTGCTGGTGTGGCTGCTGCACCGGCTGCTGTACCGGCCGGTGCTGGCCATGATCCAGCGCCGCCGCGACGAGATCGCCGCCAGCACCCAGGCCGCCGAGGCGCTGCGTGCCGAGGCCGAGCAACTCAAGGCCGAGTACGACCGGCGGCTCGAGGACTGGGCCGGCGAGCGCGCCAGGGCGCGCCGCGAACTGGACGAGGAACTCGAGCGCGAGCGCCAGCGCCGCCTGCAGGCGCTGGAGACCGAGCTGGCCGAGCGCCGCCAGCGCGAGGCGGCGCTGCGCGAAGCCCTGCGCACGGCCAGCGCGCCGCTGCAGGCGACCAGCGCCCACCCCCTCGACGACACGCAGCGCGCCGAGCTGG
>DATMBA010000254.1:0-13665 GCA_035559635.1 Roseiflexaceae bacterium | reverse complement strand
CCCCGGCCGGGCGGGGCGGGCGGGGGGGCCGGGCGTTGTCGGCGGCAATGCGGGCGCCCACACCGGTGCGCCCTATGCGATGCCGGCGTTGCCTGCGCTGTGGTGGTGCGCCGGGCGTGGTCACCCGTCCGCACGACTCCTCGCCCCACGCGGTGCCCCTTGCGGCCTGTGGTACAATGGCACCAGAACGTATGTGCCGGATGGCGTACCTTCGTGGGAGGTGAGCGATGCCGCTGGTGCAGATTGAGCCGGACACACAGCAGAAGCTGGCCATCCTGGGTGCCGAGGCCGCCGACGAGGTCCACGACCCGCCGGCGACGCAGAGCATCCAGCAGGGCATCCGCCATCCCACCGGCTTCATCTACAACGCCACACAGGAGGGTGGCGGGACCACCCGGCTGTTCAAGGTGCTGCAGACCAACGCCTGCCGCTACGCCTGCAAATATTGCTTCACCTCCTGTGCCATCCGGCGCAAGCGCACCACCTTCAAGCCGGACGAACTGGCGACGACGTTCATCTCCCTCAGCCGCGAGCGGCGCGTCGACGGGCTGTTCCTCTCCTCGGGGATCGTGCCGGACGCCGACACGACGATGGAGAAGATGCTCGCCACCGTCGAGCGCCTGCGGCTGAGGGAGGGCTACACCGGCTACATCCACCTCAAGCTCATCCCTGGCGCGTCGTTCGAGTATATCGAGCGCGCGGTGCAGCTGGCCGACCGGGTGTCGCTCAACTTGGAGGCGCCCAACCAAGCCCGCCTGGCGCATCTGGCGCCGGACAAAGAGTTCGCGGGAAGCATGTGGGGGCGCATGGCCTGGGCGGCTGAGCTGATAAGGCGGGCACGACAGGAAGGCCGGCAAGCCGCGCGCAGCCTGACGACGCAATTCGTCGTCGGCGCAGTCGGTGAGAGCGACCGTGAATTGTTGGAGACGGTGCAGCGGGCGCACCGCGAGCTGGGGTTGTGGCGCGCCTACTTCTCGGCCTTCCACCCCATCGAGCGCTCGCCGCTGCAAGATCAGCCGGCTGAGGATCCGACCCGCGCCTTGCGCCTCTACCAGTCCGACTTCATGCTGCGCGACTATGGCTTCAGCTTCGCCGAGCTACCCTTTGACGAGCGCGGGCTGCTGCCGCGCGACAAGACGCCCAAGCAGGCCTGGGCCGAGCGGCACCTGCACGAGCCGGTCGAGATCAACCGCGCACCGCGTCACATTCTGCTCCGCGTGCCGGGCATCGGTCCGAAAAGCGCCGACAAGATCCTGGCAGCGCGGCGCGAGGCCCACCTTCGCGACCTCTCGCAGCTGCGGGCGCTGGGCGTGACAACGGGTTGGGCAGCGCCCTACGTGCTGCTCGACGGGCGGCGGGCGCCGGTGCAGTTGGGGCTGTGGTAGCCTGTGCCGGCATTACCCTGTCTACGGAGGGCAGCACGTGGCCAAGAGAGCACGTACCAATGCGGAGGTGCTGGCCATGCTTGCCGCGACGCCGCCACGCCTCGCCGCGCTGACCGCCGATCTGACACCAGAGCAGCTGCAGACGCCCCCCGCTCCCGGCCAGTGGTCCGCCAACGAGGTACTGGCTCATCTCCGCTCCTGCGCCGACATGTGGGGCGGCTGCATCGGCGCGATCATCGCCCATGACCACCCGACCCTGCGGGCGGTCAACCCCAGGACCTGGATCAACAGCACCGACTACCGCGAGCAGGCATTCCCGCGTTCGCTGGATGCCTTCACGGCACAGCGTGCTGAGCTCCTGGCCGTCCTGGAGGCGTTAGCGCCCGAAGGCTGGGCGCGTTCGGCGACTGTGACGGGAGCGGGCAGGCCACTCGAGCGGACTGTGCGGTTTTATGCGCAGTGGCTTGCCGAACATGAGCGGCCGCACGTCAGGCAGATCGAACGCATCGTGCGCACAATGGGTATGTAGCAACGGCTACCGCTTAGGGTGGGGGTTCAGGGGGGGCTTCGCCCTCCCCTGGCCCCTTCCGCGATGGGAGCAAGAGCATGAACGAGAAGCGAGGCATCCTGACCGCGCTGCAGGAAGAATTCAACCGCTGGGAGACGCTGCTGGCCGGCCTGAGCGAGGCGCAGATCACCGCCCCGCTGCTTCCCGAGAACTGGTCCATCAAGGACGTGATCGCCCACCTGCGGGCCTGGCAGCAGCGCTCGGTCGCCCGTCTGGAGGCTGCGCTGCACGGCCGGGAGCCGGCGTACCCCGCGTGGCCGGAGCAGTTCGACCCGGAGGTGGAAGGCGAGCCGCACGACCTGAACGCCTGGCTGTACGCGGCCTATCGGGACCAGCCCTGGGCGGGCGTGCAGCGGGATTGGCGCGCGGGGTTCCTCCGCTTCCTGGAGTTGGGAGAGGCGATTCCTGAGCAGGACCTGATAGAAGTGGGCAAATATCCCTGGCTAGAGGGATACGCGCTGATCGCCGTTCTGCAGGGCTCGTACGAGCACCACCGGGAGCACGCGGAGTACCTCGAGCCGGTGATCGCACAGCTCCGGCAGCGCGAGCAGCAGCCTATGCTATAATGGCGCGACCTCGGATCGGCGGTGTGCCCTGGCGCCGTGCGCGCGCCGGGGCGGAATGAGGTGCGCATGGGGCTGCGTCGTCTGCTCGGCCCGCTTCGCCTGATTATCAGCGGCGGGCTGATCCTTTTTTTGATCTGGCAGGCTGACCCGGAGAAGGTCTGGAGGAGCTGGCAGAAGGCTGACGTGTGGCTGGTGGCGCTGGCGGTGGCGCTGCAGTGCGCGGGCGTGGCGCTGAGCGCCGCGAAGTGGGGCGTGCTGCTGCGAGCCCGCGGGCAGGGTCAGCCGTACCCCTGGCTGCTGGGCGCCTACCTGGCCGGCCAGTTCGCCAACAACTTCCTGCCCACCACCGTGGGCGGGGACGCGCTGCGGGTGGCACAGCTCGGGCGGCGGATCGGCAGCTTCAGCCAGGCCAGCGCCTCGGTGTTCCTGGAGCGGCTGACCGGCTTCGTGGCGCTGGCGGTGATCGCCAACCTGGCGATCCTGTGGGCCTACCTGGACCACTCCGGCACGCCGCTGGTCACCGAGCCGGCGCTGCGCTGGCTGACGGTGCTGTTCACGGCGGCGGCGGTGGCGGCGATGGCGGCCTCGTTCAGCGCGCCGCGGCTGCTGCAGATCTTTGGGCACCGGCTGCCGGAGGTGGCCCGCCGCCCGATGCAGAAGGTGGCCAACGCGCTGGCGGACTATTTCCCCCAGGGGCGTTCGATGGCGCTGGTGCTGGGGATGTCGTTCGCCTTCCAGTCGCTGTGGGTGGCCATTCACATCATCTGCGGCCTGGCGCTGGCGATCAAGGCGCCGGCGGTGATCTACTGGCTCATGGCCCCGATCACCGACATCCTCGGCCTGGCGCCGATCTTCGTGAACAACCTCGGCGCGCGCGAGGTGGTGTTCACGCTGTACCTGTCGCAGGTGGGGGTGGACGCGGCCACGGCGATCGCGCTGGCGTTCATGATCTTCACCGTGCGCCTGATCGTGAGCGCGCTCGGCGGGCTGGTGGTGCTGTTCGGCGGGGCGGACCTACGGACGCTGAGCCTCCGCCGCCCGGACGCGGTCTCCACGGAGCTGCGCTGATCGTTAGACAAGGTGCGCGCGGACTGTCACGTCGGCGCGCACGCGCATAGGGGTGTGGCGGCCTACGGCCCCCCCACAGAACATCTTTTTCGGAGGGGCTTCACCCCTCCGAGCCTCCCCAGACGGTCAAGCTGGAAGCCGCGCAGCGAACCCATGTCTTAATCACGAAGGCGCGGACCGCTGAGGCGCTGAGGGGGTGCCGGCGCTAACGCCGGCGGCATGGGGGACCGCTCGCGGCACCCTCAGCCGCCTCGGCATGTTCGGTGTTCACAGGGGCGCGCAAGCGGCACATGGATCGGGAGCTACAACATCGCCGTAGCGCCGTCAGCCGCCGCAACGCCTCAGCGTTCTATGTCTGACCAGCCTGAGATCACGGTGGTGCTGCCACTGCGCAACCGGCGCGAGTCGGTGGCAGCGCGGGTGGCCGCGCTGTGCGCAGCGCTCGCCGGCCGCAGCTACGAGATCATCGCCGTGGATGACGGCAGTATCGACGGGACGTTCGGCGCGCTGCGTGAGGTGGCCGCGGCCACGCCGGAGCTGCGGGCGGTGCGGCTGCGCCGCCCCTTCGGCCGCACCGCCGCGCTGGCCGCCGGTTTCGAGCGCGCCCGCGGGTCCACGGTGGTCACGCTGGATGCCGAGGGCCAGACCGATCCGGCCGACATCCCGCTGCTGCTGGCGAAGCTGGACGAGGGCTTCGACATTGTGAGCGGGAGGCGCACCATCCCCCGCTCGCTCCCCACCCGCCTGGGCAACTGGCTGATCTCGCGCGTCACCCGCCTGCACCTGCACGACTACGGCTGCCCGCTCAAGGCCTACCGCGCCGATGTGGTGCGCGAGCTGCGGCTCTACGGCGACCTCTACCGCCTCGCGCCGGCTATCGCGAGCTGGCAGGGGGTGCGGGTGGCCGAGGCGCCGGTGCGTGAGCACCGGGTGCCGGAGGTGGGGCCCGGCGCCGGGCTGCGGCGCGTGCTGGCCGTGCTGCTCGACCTGATCACCGTGCGCTTCCTGCTCGGCTACACCGCGCGGCCGATGCAGGGCTTCGGGCGCGTGGGGGGCGCGCTGCTCGCGGCGGGCGTGCTGCTGGCCAGCTACCTGGTAGTGGTACGCCTGGGACTCGGGCAGGACGTGGGCGAGCGGCCGCTGCTGCTGCTGGCCGCCCTGCTCGGACTGCTCGGCGCGCAGTTCCTGGCGCTGGGCCTGCTGGCCGAGCTGCTGGTGCGCGTGTACTACGAGGCGCAGCGCAAGCCGATCTATGCGGTGCGCGAGGAGATCGGCGCACTGGAGGAGGCCGGTGTTACGACCGTGCAGTAGCTGGCGATGGTATCGAAGAAGACGACGCTTGCCCTCTTCCTGCTGGCCCTGCTCCCCCGTGCACTCGCCGGCCGCTTCCTCACGGTGGACGAGGCCTACCACTGGATCGAGCGCGTCGAGCGCTTCCTGGAGGCTCTACGCGCGGGCGACTTCGCGGCCACGAACCTGATCGGCCACCCCGGCGTGACGACGCTCTGGCTCGGCGCATCCGGCGCGCTGGTCCACGAGTGGGCCGTGGCGCTGGGGTTGCTGGCGCCGGAGAACGGCGACGCCCGCCGCGCCCTGCTGCGCCTGCCCGTCGCGCTCGCCACCGCGCTGTGCGTGGCGCTGGCCTACCCGATGCTGCGCCGCCTGCTGGGCGGGCGCATGGCGCTGCTGGCCACGCTGCTCATAGCCGGCGAGCCGTTCCTGGTGGCCCACTCCCAACTGCTGCACCTCGATGCGCTGCTGGCGTCCTTTATGACGCTCAGCCTGCTCGCGGCGCTGTGCGCCGTGAGCAGGCCTGCCCTCAGATCGGAAGGGGAGACGGCGGGGCGGGCAACCCTCCCCGCGCCCCACCCGCCAGGCGCCCCCCCGCCCGCGGCGGCAGGGACAAGCTGGCGCTGGTGGTTGCTGAGCGGCGTGGCCGGCGGCCTCGCGCTGCTCACCAAGTCGCCGGCGATCACCCTTGTGCCGATGATCGGGCTGATCGCCGTCGCTGAGGCGCTACAACCAGCAGCAGGCGATTCGGGTCGGCCTTCGGCGTTCAGCCTTCAACGGTTAGCGTTTGGCGTTCAGCGTTCAGCCCTCTGGTGCCTGGTGGCGGCCGCGGTATGGCTGGCGCTCTGGCCGGCAGCGTGGGTGGACCCGCTGGGCGCGATGGCACGGGTGGCGCGCCAGGCCAGTGCGGACGGCGGCGCGCCGCATGGCTGGGGCAACTTCTTCCTCGGCCGCGCGGTGGCCGACCCCGGACCGTTGTTCTATCCGCTCACCATCGCCTTCCGGCTGGCGCCGTGGACGCTGGCGGGCCTGATCCTGTATTTTGGATTTTGGATTGTGGATTGTGGCGCCTGGTTGAACCGTGGAGGCTCGGGCGCCGAAGGCCCTCGCGGAAGCGTATCTGTGGGGAGTCCAGGCATCCCCACGCCCCTCCACCGGACATTGCTGCTGCTGGTCTTCTTCGCGCTGGCCTTCACCGTAGGGATGAGCCTGCTGCCCAAGAAGTTCGACCGCTACGTGCTGCCGGTCTTCCCGGCGCTGGACGTGCTGGCGGCGGCGGGCATCCTCCGCGTTGCACGTTCCGCGTTGCACATTGTACGTTGGAGGGTTCAACGCGATGTCACCGCCAACCGGCAACGTGCAACATCCAACGTTCAACGGGCAGGCTGGGCGCTCGCCATACTGGTGCTGGGCGTGAACCTGGCGTTGCACCACCCTTACCACCTGGCCTACTTCAACCCGCTGCTCGGCGGCGGCCCGGCAGCGGCGCGGCTGGTGCCGGTGGGATGGGGCGAAGGGTACGAACTGGCCGGGGACTTCATCGCTGCGCAGCCGGACGGTGCCGACCAGCCCACCGCCGCCCGCTACGAGCCGGTGCTGGCGCCGTTCGTGCCCGCGGGCGCCGCGCCGCTGGCCTGGTGGCAGATCCCTGGGCGGGTGGATTACGCGGTACTGTACATCGACCAGCTCCAACGCGACGATAAGCCAGAGACGTTCCGGCCGCTGCTAGAGAGCGGGCGCCCGGTGCATACCGTGCGGATCAACGGCATCGAGTACGCCTACGTCTACCGCATCCCGCCGCCGGTGGCCGTGCCGCTCCCGGCGGACTTCGGCGACGCGCTGCACCTGCGCGGCTACGGGCTGGATGCCTCGGCGGCGCGCGCGAGCGGCGCGCTGACGCTGACACTGGAGTGGGAGGCGCGGGCGGCGCCGGGGAGGGACCTGGCCCTGTTCGCGCACGTCTTCAACGCCGCTGGGGAGCGCGTGACGCAGGTGGACGTGGCGCCGGGCGGCGAGCGGGCGCCCACCAGCGTCTGGCAGCCAGGGAGCTACTACTCGCTCGTGCAGCGCGTGCCGCTGCCGGCGGATCTGCCCGCTGGCGTGTACCACATCGCGGTGGGCGTGTACGACCCGGCGACCTTCGTGCGGCTCCCGCTGCGCGCCCCGCCGCGCCCCCCGCTGCCAGAGGCCGGCGCAGACGCGCTCATCCTCGGCCCCTTCAGGCTGCCGTAACGCCCCCTTGATGAGGTTGGGGTGCGGGGAGAGCCTGGCCCTCTCCGCACCCATCGGCGTTCACTTCCGGCCCGCCGCCTGCATTCCCCGGGCCACGAGCGCTTCAGACCTGCGCGCCTTCGGGTCTGCGTGGTTACACGAGGGGCTCCTCGCGGGGGAAGATCTTGACGGTGTCCCCGATCCCCACCCCTAGCGTGCGCGCGGCGTTGCCGTTGCACACCGCCAACTCCAGGCGGTTACTGCTGCCCACCAACGCGATCAGCGAGCCGGAGGCGCCCTCGGCGTAGGTGCGGTACAGGCCGGGGATGCGCTGGTCGATGATCTGGACCGTGATGCGACCCTCCATGCCGGCGTGGACGAGGTGCTCGGGCATAATGTTCGTGATACAGTTGCCGAAGTGGTCCACGTGGATGATGCGGCCCACCAACTCGCCGGAGCGTCCGGGAGCGGGTTGCTCGAGCGCCGCCTCGGTGATGCCCGGCAGCCAGGGGCCCATGGCGCTCGGCGGCACGCCATTGGCCAGGTGCGCGGCCACCGGCGAGAAGATATCGCGCCCGTGGAAAGTGTTGCTGATGCGCGGCAGCCAGAAGCGGCGCTCGGCCAACTCGTACACCGCCACCTGCTCCCGCCCCCAGCGCGCCAGCGCATCCCGCCAGGCGTACGTCAGCACCCCGTTGTCCGGCGCCACAAACATAGCCTCCGGCGTCACCAACGCGATCTGCCGCCGGTCGCTGCCCACACCGGGGTCCACCACCACCAGGTGCACCGTGCCGGGCGGAAAGTAGGGGTAGAAGGTCTGGACGATGTAGGCCGCCTGATGGATCTCTTGCGGGCCGACGGTGTGGGTGATGTCCACCAGGCGCGCGCCCGGCGCGATCCCGAGCATCACGCCCTTCATCGTGCCGACGTAGGAGTCGGCCAGGCCGAAGTCGGTGGTGATGGTGATGATGCCGCTGGGGCGCATAGTGCCTCCAGATTGAAGACTACATGTTGAAAATTGAAAATTGGGCCTGCACGCCATATAGTGCGCTGCATTGATTTCTAAAGGGGGAGGGGCTAGGGGCAATACTTTTCAAATAAGCGGGCGCTGCCCGCAGCGTGGGGGTGCGGGGGCCTGCGGCCCCCACACCCCCACCGGCGGAGGATGTGGAGGGCTTCGCCCTCCATACCGCCCGTATTTGAAAGGTATTGGGGCTAGGGGAGGGCGAAGCCCTCCCCTAAAACCCTGCCCCAACGTTAGCTTTCAGCGCAGCGCGCTATAACAGCATTGATCTTCAATCTTCAATCTTCGATCTTCAATCTCCAATCTCCGCCCGGATCCGCCCCAGGTCTACGTCCACGTCGGAGAGCGCGCGCTGGACCTCGATGAGGTGGACCTGCTGGGCGCGGATGAAGCGTGTGTAGGGGGCGATCGCCTCGCGGATGCGCGCCACCATCTGCTCCAACTCGGTCTCGAACTGGCGCCGCATGGTGCCGAGCAACTGCTCGCGCAGCTCCGCCACCCGCTCGTGGAACTGCCGCTTAACCTGGCGGCGCTTGTTGGGGATGAGGTACAACCCACCCACCGCCACCACCCCTGCGGCCAGGATACCGGTGACGTCCAGCGCGGCGGTGTGCAGCAAAGCCACCAACAGCGCGCCTAGCCCGAGCGCGCCCGCGCCCACCAGAGCCGTGCCGGCGATTGCGGCGCGCACCTCCTCGGCCAGCGCCTGCGACTCGGCCTCGCGGTCGTAGCTCGCCACCACCTGCTGCGCCCGGCGCGCCACGCTGTCGATCAGCGCGGCGCGATTATACTCGAACGAGCCGCCGACGTCGCCGATGATCCCGGAGCGGTGCTCCTGCACGCGCTCGCGCCGCAGGTACTCGGTGGTGGACTGCCAGAGCCGCAGGTTCTTCTCGATCATCCAGTCGATCAGGCCCTGGACGCGGCTCTCGATCTGCTGCGGCAGGTCGTCCACCACCTCGCGCTCGAACTGCGCGCGGATGCCGTTCTGGTCGCGCACCAGGCGCGGGATGTTCGGCACGCGGATGGTCTCGTCGAAGAAGCGCATGGCGCGCAACTCGAACTCGTTGAGGGTGTTCTCCACCTCGGTCTGGTGGTACTGGAAGTCGTTGGCCAGGTCGCCGCGGAACAACTCGAGCTGGCGTTCGATGTTCTCCAGCATGGCCACGTCGTGCTGCAGGGTGGCGAGACGCCCCTCCACCACGTGGAGGTATTTGTCCGCCAGGCGGCGGGCCACCCCGAGCGGCGAGAGCAGCTTGAGCCGCACGCGCTCCTCTTCGTCGAGCGTCTCGAGGATGTAGCGCTCCATGGCCTCGAACTGGCTGGCGCGCCAGAGCCCCTCGTCCCCCTCGGCGCGGGCGCGCTTGGCCAGCCGGGCCGAGACGGGGAAGATCTCGGGCGTGAAGCCCAGCAGGTCGCGGACGTTCTCGCGGATGAAGGCCACCACCTGCTGCCGCTCCTGCTCGGTCTCCAGCAGGTCCACCTTGTTGAGCACGAAGACGATCTTCTTACCCCACTCGCGGATGGCCTCCAGGAAGGCGCGCTCGCTCTCGGTGAACGGCCGGTCGGCGGAGGTGACGAACAACACCAGGTCCGAGCGCGGGATGAAATCGCGCGTCAGCTCCTCGTGGCGGCGGATGATGGCGTTGGTGCCGGGGGTGTCCACCACCACCAGGCTGCGCAGCACCTCGGCCGGGAAGCGGCGCTCCACCAGGAACTCCTCCAGCGTGCGCTGGTCCGGCTCGTCACTATGGCGCAGCAGCGTGATGCGGTCGGTGGTAGGGGTGACGCCCTCGGCCACCACGGTGTCGCCGAGCAGGGCGTTGATGAAGCTGGACTTGCCGGAGTTGAACTCGCCGGCGATCACCAGCAGGAACAGCTCTTCGAGATGGGCGATCGCCTCGTCGAGCGTGCGCACATCGGCCGGCGCCACGTCCGCGCCGAACTGGGCGAGGGCCTCGCGTAGCGCCACGAGCGCCGCACGCACCCGCTCGCGCAGGGCGTCCTGGCGCTCGGTGAGAAGCTGCGGCTGGCGGCGTAGCAGTCCGAGCATTGGTACTTCCGTTTATCTCGATGTACGCGGGGGGTGGCCCCCGCACCTCTAGCGGGTAGGAAGAACGTCTTTCAGGGAGGGCATGCCCTCTCTGACCCTCCCATCACTCGCAGGCCTGGCCTGCGGAGTAGGAAAGGAGTTTTCAGGGAGAGTTTGCCCTCCCTGTCCCTCCCATGCGGTGTTCGCTGTTGTAGCGTTTGAGCTGCACCACCAGGCGGCTCAGGTCGTCCACGCGCGCGCGGATCTGCGCCAGTAGCTCGCCCAACTCGTCGTCCTCGAACGCGCCGGTGGAGAGGCGGTCCACCTCGCTCCCAAGCGCACTGACCGGGCCGTACAGCTCGTACACCAGCACGTCCAGCACTTCGTCGCTGCTCATCTCGGCCCACGGGTGCGGCTCGCGGTGTGGGGGAACGTCAGGCATCGTCGGCTCCTGTGCGAGGCGATAGGTGATAGGGGATAGGCCAGAGGCGAGCGGTGACAGGGGTAGGGAACAAATGAGCGGAAAAACCTCTATGACCTATCCCCTCTCCTCTTATCACCTCTCGCCTATTCCCTCCGGCATGCAATAATGGTCGAACCACTCCAGCGTGCGGCGCATGTGGTCGGCGCGGTGGCGCGGCTCGCCACTTCTGGTCAACTCGTGTCCCTCGCGCGGGTAGCGCACCAGCTGCACCACCTGACGGCGGCGGCGCAGCACGCCGAACAGCTGCTCGGCCTCGGCGATCGGTACCCGGTAGTCCAGCTCAGCGTGCAGGATGAGGAGCGGCGTCTGGATCTTGTGCGCGTGCGCGAGCGGCGACTGCTGCCAGAGCAGGTCGTGCACCTCCCAGGGAAAGCCGCCGAACTCCAGCTCGATCAACTCGTGGACATCGCTGGTGCTGTGCTCGGTGAGCAAGTTGTATACCCCACGGGCGGCCACGGCGCAAGCGAAGCGGTCGGTATGCCCGATCAGCCAGGCGGTCATGTAGCCGCCGTAGGAGCCGCCGGTCACACCAACGCGCGCCGGGTCCACGCTGCCGCGGGCGATCAGCGCGTCCACCCCGGCCAGGATGTCCTGGTCAGCCACACCCCAGTTGCGCTCCACCGCGCCGCGCCAGGCTGCGCCGTAGCCCTCGGAGCCGCGCGGGTTGCAGAAGAAGACGACGTAGCCACGGGCCGCCGTGACCTGCAGCTCGTGCCACATGCTGCGGAAGCCCGGCCCCCACATGATGTGCGGCCCACCGTGGATATGGACGGCCAGCGGATATAGCTTCGCCGGGTCGAAATCCGGCGGGCGCACCACCCAGCCCTGCACCGCACGGCCGTCCGGCGCGCGGTAGACCAACTCCTCGAACGGGGCGATCCGCCGCTGTGCAAGCAGCCGGTCGTTGATCGCCGTCAGGCGCCGCTCGCTCCCGTCCGGCCGGCGCAGGTACAGGTCGCAGGGGTTGTCCGCCGCGCCAGCCACGAACACCACCCCGCCGTCGGGCGTCACATCGAACTCGGTGATGATGCGGCCATCAGCCGGGACGAACGACCAACGACCAACGACCAACGACGAACGGGAGCTGTCAGTCGCCGGAATGCCTTCCTCTACCTCCGACTTACGGTCGTCGTCCGTCGTTCGTCGTTCGTCGACAGCCACGCGATACACCGGCGCCTCGCCGCGCCAGCCGGCCACGAAGGCCACGCCGCTGCTGTCCGGCAGCCAGCGGAAGACCTCCACGTTGCGATCGGCAGCAGACGAGAGGTCGGTCGCCGGGCCGCCCGCCAGCGGGATGAGCGCCAGGTGCGCGCCCGCGAACAGCGGCCGGTCGTCGGGGATGCGCGCCACGGCGATGAGGCGGCCGTCCGGGCTGACCTGGGGATCGACGTAGGAGAACCCGGCGGATGTGAGCCGCTCGATCTCGCCGCGGCCCTCGTCGGGAAACGGCACGCGCACCACATCGTCGTAGCCGATCAGCGTGTCCAGCTCCGGGTCACGGGTCACGGTCGAGAGCAGCGCGCGGCCGTCGGGCGCCCAGGTGGGCGGGCCGAAGTGGGTGTCACCGTCGGTGAGGCGACGCGGCGCGGGCGGCTCGGCCTCGTCGTCCTGGGGCACGTCCACCACGTAGATGTGGCTGAAGCGCCCGTCGTAGAACGCCGTCCCGCTGCGGTAGGGCAGGCGGGCGACCACGCGCGGGTCCAGGCGGCGCTCCTCGTCACGGGCGCGGCGCTCCTTGGCGTGGCGGGCGTCCAACTCGTCCTCGGGCTGCGGCTCCTGCTCGCCGGCGTCCTCGCGAGCGCGCTCCTCGGCGCTCGCGCGCGACAGGAAGGCGATGCGCCGACCGTCAGGGCTCCAGGCCGGGTCGCTCGCACCGCTGAGCACGTTCGTCAGGCGGCGGGCCTCGCCGCCGCCGCGCGGGATGAGGTAGATCTGCGGCCGCTCGCCGTCGCGGTCGGAGACGAACGCCAGCGTGCGGCCGTCCGGGCTCCAGCGCGGCTGAGTGTCCGAGCGCGCCCCGCCGGTGAAGCGCGCCGGCGGCCCGCCATCCAGCGGGGCGAGCCAGATCGCGCGCCGGTAGCGGTTGGCCACCCTGTCCACCGTGACACGCACAAAGGCGGCGGCGCTGCCGTCCGGACTGACGCGCGGGTCCTCCAGCCAGCCGAGCTGGTAGAGGTCATCGATCGTGATCGGGGTCTGCTCTTCGGGCACGGGGCCTCCTGGATCGCTGAAGCACTGAGGCGCTGAGTGCGTGAGGGCGCCGAGGCCAGAGCGCTGAGCACGTGAGTGCGCACTGAGCCAGTGTGCCGAATTGACGCCTCAGCGCCTCAGCGCTCCCACCTCGAAGCGGGTGCCGGAGCGGCGGGAACTGCGGAACTCCTCGTCGCTCAGCGCGGCCTCGCCGAGGAAGTACAGCGTGCCGGCCTGCGCGTCGTAGCGGTGGCGCTGGCGCATCCAGCGGCCCTGCGCCCCCTGGCGCACGATGTCGATATCCCAAGTGGTCTTGGCCTCGTCATAGCGCTCGGAGACCACCCAGACCAGTTCGTCGCGGCGAAGGATGTGGGCCAGTTGGCGGCGGGCGGCGGCCAGCGAATCCTCGCGGCTTGGGAGGGTGAAGGTGCTGTCGGTCATAGCGGGCAGTCAAATCCTCGCTGTGAGCGGCTCTTCCGCTGTGCGTCCGTGCGTGCCATTATACCATCGGTACGGCCAGGCAGCAGCGCCGCCAACGTCCTCGACCTCGCACCACGCCCGGCCGGGCCCAGCGGGCACTCCCCGGCGGGCTATCTGCTGCCAGGCCGGCCTGCGCGTCCGGAACGGCAGCCCGCGCCGGCGGGCGTTGCAATAGGTAGCCCGCTGCTTCAGCGGCCGGGCGTGGGATGGCGCCACGTCCCCGCTGCGTTGGTAAACCTTCATCAGCCACCGGGCGCTGCCGGGTGTGGCGAGCACGCATACGCCCTGGCGCCCAGGCAGGGCATATGCGTTCTGGGCCACACCACGCCCGGCCCGTGAACGGGCGGGCTATCTGCTGCCAAGCCCG
>DATMBA010000253.1:0-4081 GCA_035559635.1 Roseiflexaceae bacterium | reverse complement strand
AAACCCCCACCGGGGGAGGATGTGGAGGGCGAAGCCCTCCACATCCTCCCGTATTTGAAAGGTATTGCCTCTAGCTCCCCCTTCCCTGGCGGGTGGTCTCCCACACCAGATGGCTGAGCTGCGGGACGATCAGTTTTTGCATCGCCAGGCGCACCGCGCCGGTGGAGCCAGGCATACAGAAGACGAGCGAAGCGCCGAAGGTGCCGGCCGTGGCGCGCGAGAGCATGGCCGCCGCGCCGATCTCCTGGTACGAGAGCATACGGAACAGTTCGCCGAAGCCCGGCAGCCGCTTCTCCAGCAGCCCGTCGATCGCCTCGAAGGTGCTATCCCGGCTGGCGATCCCGGTGCCGCCGTTGGTGAGGATCACCTGGCAGCCCGCGGCCGCGAACTCGCGCACCGCCGCCACGATCTGCGCCGGCTCGTCCTTCACCACCCGGTAGCGCGCCGTGAGGTGGCCGTGGTCCGCCAACAGTTGCTGGATCACCTGCCCGCTGGTGTCGCTCTCCTCGCTGCGCGTGTCGCTGATGGTGATCACGCCGCACAACACCGCCGGCGCCACGTCCCGCGCCCGCGCCTCGTGCTCCCGGTGGCCCATCGCCTCGCTCCTCGCTCCGCTCGCTCCAGTCGGTATCGTACCACGCCGGCCCCGGCAGGGCAAGCCGCAGGCTGCAGGCCGCGCCGGCGGCCTGCGTAGAGTTAGCCGGCCGCGCCGGCCCCGGCAGGGCAAGCCGCAGGCTGCAGGCCGCGTAGGCGGCCTGCGTAGGGTTAGCCCGCCGCTTCAGCGGCCGGGCGTGGTGTGGAGCCGGGGACGTTGACAGCGCCCTATGATAGTTCATAAGCGCACTGGATCAATCGTGGTACCATAGCCCTATGAGCACGAGCGACTTCGCATCCGAGTTGGCCGCGAGCATCCGCGGCGACGTGCAGACCGACCCGGTCTCGCGCGCGCTGTACGCCACCGACGCCAGCATCTACCAGATCGAGCCGGTGGGCGTGGTGCTGCCGCGGGACGAGGCCGACGTCGCCGCTGCGCTGCGCGTGGCCCGCAGGCACCGCATCCCGCTGCTGCCGCGCGGTGGCGGCACCAGCCTCGCCGGGCAGGCCACGGGCCGTGCCATCCACCTGGACTTCACCAAGTACATGGGCCGGCTACTGGAGGTGAACGCCGAGGAGCGCTGGGCGTGGGTCGAGCCGGGGATCGTGCTCGACCAGCTCAACGCGCAGCTCGCGCCCCACGGCTTGATGTTTGCGCCGGACGTCTCGCCCTCCAACCGCGCCACCATCGGCGGCATGATCGGCAACAACTCCTCCGGCATGTACTCGCTGGTGTATGGCAAGACGATCGACCATGTGCTGGAGCTGAAGGTGTTGCTCTCGGATGGCAGCGCGGCCCACATGCGCCCGCTTTCCGAGGCGGAGCTGCACGCGAAGCTTATGCTGGACAGTCTGGAGGGGCGCGCCTACCGCACCGTGAGCCGCCTGGCCCGCGAGCACGCGGAGGAGATCGAGCGCCGCTTCCCGAAGGTGTTGCGGCGGGTGGGCGGGTATAACCTCGACGCGTTCGTCCCGGGTGACCAACGCCCAACGCCCAACGCCCAACGACGGGTGGTCGCCGAGGACGAGCGTTCGCCGTTCGTCGTTCGTCGTTCGTCGGCGTTCAACCTCGCCAACATCATCGTGGGCTCCGAGGGCACCCTGGCGGTGGTCCTGGCGGCCAAGCTGCGTCTGGTGCCGCGCCCACGGCACACCGCGATCGGCATCCTGGCCTTCGAGTCGCTGGAGGGCGCGCTGGACGCGGTGGTGCCCTGCCTGGAGACGCGGCCGGCGGCCGTGGAGTTGATGGACGACGTCCTGCTGGACCTGACGCGCCGCTCGCGCGAGTACGCCCGGCACCTGGCGTCATTCGTCTCTGGTGAGCCAGGGGCGCTCTTGCAGGTGGAGTTCTTCGGCGATAGCGAGGCGGCGGTGCGGGCCGACCTGGCGCGGCTGGAGCGGCACCTGCGCGAGCGGTATGAGCTGGACTTCACCTTCACCCAGGCGGTGACGGCGGCTGAGAAGAGCGCCGTGCTGCAGGTGCGCAAGGCGGCCATGCCGCTGCTCCAGTCGCTCTCGCCGGACCTCAGGCCGGAGACGTTCGTGGAGGACTCGGCGGTGGCGCCGGAGAAGCTGGCGGCCTACATCCGCCGCTTCCGCGACATCTGCCACGGCCACGGGGCGCAGGTGGTCTTCTACGGCCACGCCAGCGTCGGGCTGATGCACGCCCGGCCGCTGCTCAACCTGAAGGACGCCGGGGACGTGCGCACGATGCGCGCGATCGCCGAGGCGGTGAAGGACCTGGTGATCGAGTTCGGCGGCGCGCTCTCCGGCGAGCACGGCGACGGCATGCTGCGCGCCGAGTTCAACCGTGAGCTGTTCGGTGAGACGCTCTACGAGGCGTTCCGCGAGGTCAAGCGCACCTTCGACCCGCACGGGCTGCTCAACCCCGGCAAGATCGTGGACGCGCCGCCGATGGACACGCACCTGCGCTACGGGCCGGGCTACCGCGTGGCCCTCCCGCTGCGCACGCACTTTCGCTTCCGCGACACCGGTGGCATGGCGGGGGCGGCCGAGCTGTGCAACGGCAACGGTCTATGCCGCAAGACCGCCGGCGGGACGATGTGCCCGAGCTACATGGTCACGCGGGACGAGGAGCACTCCACGCGCGGGCGGGCTAACGCGCTGCGTATGGTGCTCTCCGGCGCGCTCCCGCCCCACGAGTTGACCGGCCGGCGTATGAAAGAGGTCATGGACCTCTGCCTGGAGTGCAAGGGATGCACCCACGAGTGCCCCTCGCGGGTGAACATGACCCGCCTGAAGTCCGAGTGGCTGGCGCACTACCACGCGGCGCACGGCGTCCCGCTGCGGGCGCGGCTGTTCGGCAACATCCACACGATCAACCGGCTCGGCAGCGCGCTCGCGCCGCTGGCGAACGCCGCCTTGCGTCTGCCGGGCGCGGGCCTGCTGCTCGAGAAGCTGCTGGGGGTGAGCCGCCAACGGCGCCTGCCGCCCTTCGCGCGCGAGCCGTTCCATGGATGGTTCGAGCGCCGGATTGCAGATTCCAGATTGAAGATGGAAGATTCGACCGTGCCAGCGATGCCGCGCAGCGACCAATCTGCAATCTTCAAGCTTCAATCTTCAACCGTGGTCCTGTTCCCCGACACCTTCACGGACTACAACGAACCGGCGATCGGGAGGGCGGCGGTGCGGGTGCTGGAGGCCGCCGGCTACCGGGTGATCCTGCCGGAGCGCCTGGTGTGCTGCGGACGCCCGGCGCTCTCCAAGGGGCTGTTGGCTCAGGCGCAGGGGCTGGCGCGGCGCCAGCTGGACGCGCTCGGCCCCTACGCCGCCGCTGGTCTGCCGATCGTCGGGCTGGAGCCGAGCTGTGTCCTCAGCTTCCGCGACGAGTACCCCGACCTGCTGGACGACCCGCGGGCCGGGCGGCTGGCGGCGCAGACCTTCTTGCTCGACGAGTTTCTGGCGCGCGAGGTGGCGGCCGGGAGGGCGAATCTTCCCTTCCGCGCCGCGCGTGACCACGAAGGCACGAAGGCACGAAGGCACGAAGATCAGCATAACCTTCGTGCTTTCGCGTCTGCGCGTCCTCGTGTTGAAAAGCGACAATACCTCCTGCATGGCCACTGCCACCAGAAGGCGCTCGTCGGCAGCGGGCACGCCCTGGCGCTGCTGCGTATGATCCCCGGCGCCGAGGTGCGCGAGGTGGACAGCGGCTGCTGTGGCATGGCCGGCTCGTTCGGCTACGAGGCCGAGCACGACGCGATCTCGCGCCGCATCGGCGAGCGGGCGCTGGCGCCAGCGGTGCGCGCGCTGCCGCCGGACGCCGTGGTGGTGGCCATGGGCACCAGCTGCCGCCACCAGATCGCCGACCTGACCGGCCGGCGCGCGCTGCACCTGGCCGAGGCATTGGCCGAGGCGCTCGAGGCTTGACCAGCGCCCGCGGCCGTGCTACGATTCCAGCCTTTGGCGATAGCGCGCTGCGCAATGAATTTCTAAAGTATCGGAGCTCGGGGAGGGCGAAGCCCTCCCC
>DATMBA010000252.1:0-10427 GCA_035559635.1 Roseiflexaceae bacterium | reverse complement strand
GCAGCAGGGGCAGCCCGTCCCGACGGGCGTGGTTCGTGTATGGCCCCTGCTGCGCCCCTACGATCCCACCATGCGCCATCGCCCGCGCCGTGTTGCCGCCCACATCGCCCGCGCCGTGTTGCCGCCCACATCGCCCGCGCCGTGTTGCCGCCCACATCGCCCGCGCCCAATCCATGCGGCACGGGGTGCAAACCCCGCCGGCGCCGCCGCGGGGTGACCCTTGGGCCTGGCCCGGCGTGGTGCGCGGCCCAGGACGTTGACGGATCCCCAGGGTGGCATCAGAACACTTGTTTTTATCGCCAGGCCATGCTATAATTGGCACGCCTGTACGAGTGTCTACGCGTGAGATGGAGCCTCTATGACGCCCGCCGACAGCCGCGCGCTGCGCCTGCAGCTGCAGCGCGAGTTCCCGGACTTCAACCTGAACGACTGGTACGTCCAGTACCGGGGCCTGAAGGCCGGCTACCCGGACGCTGTGCTGCTCTACCGGCTGGGTGACTTCTACGAGACCTTCGATGACGACGCCAAACTGGCCGCTGACCTGCTGAACATCACCCTGACCTACAAGAAGTTCGCCAGCCACAAGCGGGACAAGTCCGAGCAGCGCTGCCCGATGGCCGGCATGCCCTACCATTCGATCGACGGCTACATCACCAAGCTGGTGGGCGCCGGCTACCGGGTGGCGGTGGCCGAGCAGATCTCCGAGACCCCCTCGATGCGTTCGGACACCCGGCCACGCTCGCGCTTCGCCGCCGGGATCGAGCCGCTGGCGGCCGCGCGGGATATGGTGGACCGCAAGGTGGTGCGGGTGATCACCCCCGGCACCGTGGTGGACGGCGGCCTGCTGGCGGCCGAGCAGAACAACTACCTGGCGGCGGTGATCGTCGAGGGCGGGCGGATCGGCCTGGCATACGCGGATCTCAGCACGGGCGAGTTCGCCGCCACCGAGTTCGCCGGGGAACGCGGCCAGGGGCAGGCCCAGGGGGAGTTGGCCCGCCTGCGCGCCGCCGAGGTGCTGGTGCCGGATAAGGCCGAGCTGCGCCTGGATGGGCTGGAGCCCTCCAGCGCGCGCCTGGAGTCGGACCTGGAGTTCCTCACCAAGGAGGAGCGCGAGCTGCTGCTGCCGGGCGAACGCGTAGCGCGGCGCGTGGAGCGCGAGAACACCGCTCGCTGGGCCCATGGGCACATCACCGCGCTGCCGGCCTGGCGCTGGGAGCTGCGCACCGCACGCGACGCGCTCCTATCGCAGTTCGGCGTCCAGTCGCTCGCCAGCTTCGGCCTGGGGGACCGGCCGCTCGCGGCGCGCGCCGCCGGCGCGATCGTGCAGTACGCGCGCGAGACGCAGAACGGCGCCGTGGCCAACCTGAACGCCATCCGCGCCTACACCACTGGCGACGTGATGTTCCTTGATCCGCAGACGCGCCGCAACCTGGAGCTGCTGGAGGGCAGCGGCGGCCGCACGAAAGGCTCGCTCGTCAGCGTGCTGGATCAGACGCGCACCCCCATGGGCGCCCGCCTGCTGCGCCGCTGGATCCAGCAGCCGCTGCTGGATATCGGGCAGCTGCGTGTGCGGCAGGACGCGGTGGAGCGCTTCGTGGAGGACGCGATCCTGCGCGCGTCGGTGCGCGCCCAACTCAAGCTGGTGGGGGATATGGAGCGGGTGGTCAACCGCGTCATCCAGGGCGTCAGCGTCACCACCCCGCGGGACATGGCCCGCCTGCGTGAGGGGCTGCGCGCGCTTCCCGAGCTGGCTGAGGCTTTGGGTGGCTGGGTCCCGAACGCTGAAGGCCGAACACTGAACGCTGCAGGCACTGAACAGCCTGCCCCCGCGGGAGAACCTGCGGCGGATGCGAGCTGGCTGTTCGCGGATGACGATGGCTTCCCCGCACCACAGGACTCGGCCGCCCAACAGGTAGCCGGCACGCAGGACGCAGCACCCGTCCCCAGCCTGCGCGAGCAGCGCGAGGCGCGCCGCCGGGTGCAGCCGCGCTACGCCGACGAGGACGACCTGTTCGGCGAGGGGGCGTGGGACGAGGCGAACGCTGAAGGCCGAACGCTGAACGATGAACCGAACGAGGCGAACGCGAGACGCGAAATGCGAAATGCGAAACCGGGCGCTGTGCCTGCCGCACCGGCCTCGACCACCGCGCACAGCGCTCCGGCCGAGGCGCGGGTGCTTGAAGGCGATGGCGGGCAGGCTCCTCAGGGTGCTCAACCTTCAGCGTTCAGCGTTCAGCGTTCAGCCTTAGACCCGTGCTCCGACGTGCTGGCCTTCCTGGAGAGCGCGCTGGACGATGACCCTCCGGCGCTGCTCGGCTCGGTAGATAACTACCTGCGTACGGTGGAGGGCGAGCCGCCGCGCCGGGTGATCCGCCCTGGCTTCGAGCCGCGTATCGACCAGATTGTGCTCGGCAACCGCAAGGCGCGTGATTACTTCAGCCGGTTGGAGGAGCGCGAACGCGAGCGCACCGGCATTAAATCGCTGCGGGTGGACTACACCAAGGTCTTCGGCTACTTCATCGAGGTGCCGCGCAGCTTCGCCCATCAGGTGCCGCCGGAGTACATCCGCAAGCAGACGATCAGCACCGGCGAGCGCTACTTCACCGACGAGATGAAGCGCCTGGAGGAGCAGCTCGAGGGCGCCAAGAGCGAGCTGGCCGAGGTGGAGCGGCGCACCTTCGCCCGTATCTGCGCCACGGTGGCCGAACAAGGGGCACGCCTGCTCGCCACCGCCCGCCTGCTGGCCGAGATCGACGTCTACGCCGCGCTGGCCGAGGCCGCCGTGCGCGGGCGCTACGTCCGCCCCTCCCTCCACGAGGACACCCGCCTGCGGATCGTCGCCGGCCGCCACCCGGTGGTCGAGCAGACGCTCGACGAGGCCTTCGTCCCCAACGACATCTCGGTGGACACCGAGAACGAGCAGATCCTGGTGATCACCGGCGCGAACATGACCGGCAAGAGCACGACGTTACGTCAAGTTGCACTGATCGCGCTCATGGCCCAGATCGGCTCGTTCGTCCCGGCAGACGCGGCGGAGGTCGGGCTGGTGGACCGGATCTTCACGCGCATCGGCGCGCAGGACGACATCGCCACCGGCCAGAGCACGTTCATGGTGGAGATGACCGAGACGGCGGCGCTGCTGGCCCAGAGCACCTGGCGCAGCCTGGTGATCCTGGACGAGGTGGGGCGCGGCACGAGCACCTACGACGGCATGGCGATCGCGCGGGCATTGATCGAGTACATCCACAACGAGCCGCGCCTCGGCTGCCGCACGCTGTTCGCCACCCACTACCACGAGCTGACGGAGCTGGAGCGCGAGCTGGCGCGCCTCAGGAACTACCACATGGCGGCGGTGGAGCAGGACGGGCGGGTGGTCTTCCTGCACGAGCTGCGGCGCGGCGGGGCGGATCGCTCGTATGGCATTCACGTGGCGGAGCTGGCCGGCATCCCGCGCCCGGTGATCCGCCGCGCCAGCGAGCTGCTGGCGGCGCTCGAGCGCGACGCGCAACGCCCAGAGCGCACAGCAAGCGAGCGCTCAAACGGCGGAGCGCCAGATGCCGAACGTGCAACGGGACAGCTCTCACTGTTTGACCTGGCGCCGAACCCGGTGGTGGAGTTGATCCGCCGCCTGAACATCAACGACCTCACACCGCTCCAGGCGCTTAACAAGCTCGCCGAACTGCAGCGGTTGGTGAGCAGGGGGGATCCGTAGCAGGGGGAGAGTCCCAGGGAGGGCTTCGCCCTCCCTTGAAAACCCACCAGCATCATTACGACGTCCGCGTCATGCGGCCGGCATCCGTCACGGTGGGCGTGGACGTGCGGCCGCGCAGGCGGAAGGCCAGCACCAGCAGCAACACGCCGAAGACCAGCGCATACGAGCCGAATGATGCAGACCTGGCCTGCACGCCTCAAGCACTATAAGGAAGGAGCACGGGATGACAGGGGTACGGGTGCTGGTCGGGACGCGCAAGGGCGCGTTCATCCTCACAGCGGACGGCAAGCGCGAGCGCTGGGACGTGAGCGGCCCTCACTTCGGCGGCTGGGAGATCTACCACCTCAAGGGCTCACCCGTGGACCCGAACCGGGTGTACGCCTCGCAGTCCGGCGGCTGGTTCGGGCAGCTCATCCAGCGTTCGGACGACGGCGGCCAGACGTGGAACCCGGTCGGAAACGAGTTCGTGTACGAAGGGGTGCCCGGCACGCACCAATGGTATGACGGCACGCAGCACCCGTGGGAGTTCAAACGCGTCTGGCACCTCGAGCCGTCGCTGACGGACCCGGACACCGTCTACGCCGGGGTGGAGGACGCGGCCCTGTTTCGCAGCACGGACGGCGGCAAGACGTGGCAGGAGCTGGCCGGGCTGCGCGGCACGAAGGGGCACCTCTGGCAGCCGGGGGCCGGGGGGATGTGCCTGCACACAATCGTGCTCGACCCGCGCAACCCACAGCGGATCTACACCGCCATCTCAGCCGCTGGCGCGTTCCGCAGCGATGACGCCGGCGCCACCTGGCAGCCGATCAACCGCGGCCTGCGCTCCGAGTACGAACTGCCCGACCCGGACGCGGAGGTTGGCCACTGCGTGCACCGCATCGCGATGCACCCCTCTCGTCCGAACGTGCTGTTCATGCAGAAGCACTGGGACGTGATGCGCAGCGAGGACGCCGGCGAGTCGTGGCACGAGGTGAGCGGCAACCTGCCGAGCGACTTCGGCTTCCCGATCGCGGTACACGCGCACGAGCCGGACACAATCTACGTCGTGCCGATCAAGAGCGACTCGGAGCACTTCCCGCCCGAGGGGAAGCTGCGTGTCTACCGCAGCCGCACGGGCGGCAACGAGTGGGAGGCGCTCACGAACGGCCTGCCGCAGAAGGACTGCTACGTGAACGTGCTGCGTGACGCTATGGCGGTGGACACGCTCGACTCGTGCGGCATCTACTTCGGCACCACCGGCGGGCAGGTGTACGTGTCGCCGGACGGCGGGGATACCTGGGCGGCCATCGCGCGCGACCTCCCGTCCGTCCTGTCCGTCGAGGTCCAGACACTGCCATGATCCGAGTCGTACTGCCAGCCCATCTGCGCACGCTGGCGGGCGCCGGCCGCGAGGTGGAGCTCGAGGTGGCCGGCCCGGTCACGCAGCGCTCCGTGCTCGACGCGCTCGAGGCCCGCTACCCGATGCTGCGCGGGACGATCCGCGACCACGTGACGCAGCGCCGGCGGCCGTTCGTGCGCTTCTTCGCCTGCGAGGAGGACCTGTCGCACGAGCCGCCGGACGCGCCACTGCCCGAGGCGGTGGCGCGCGGCGCGGAGCCGTTCCTGATCATCGGGGCCATGGCGGGAGGCTGATGGGAGGGCGCAGGGCGGGCAGGGTACCCTCTGGGACCCGCCCTGCGCTCCTTGCACCAAGCATTTCTGGGCGGAGGCAAAGCCTCCCCACGCCTCTCCAGCAGGAGATCTTCAACAAACGTGCCACACGCACCGCCCTCACAGCTCGTCGCGCACCAGGGCACGGGCGATCGCGTTGTGGCGCGCGATCAGCGGCGGCAGATCCACGCCGAGCAGCCGCCCATCGCGCACGCGCACGCGCCCGTCGATCACGCTCAGGTCCACATTCGGCGGCTGGCAGAAGACCAGCGCCGCCAGCGGGTCGTGCACCGCGCCACCGGCGAAGGCCAGCGTGTCGAGCCGGTAGCCGATGAAATCCGCCGCCATCCCCGGCGCGAGGTGCCCGATATCGTCGCGCCCGAGCACCTCGGCGCCGCCGCGAGTGGCCAGGCGCAGCGCCTCGGAGGCCGTCAGCCCGGCCGGGTCACCGAGCACCCGGTGCAGCAGCAGCGCCTGGCGCGCCTCCGCCAGCATGTGCGATCCATCGTTCGAGGCTGAGCCGTCCACCCCCAGCCCGACGCGCGCCCCGGCGCGCAGCAGCCCCCGCAGCGGCGCGATCCCTGAGGCCAGCCGCATGTTCGAGGTGGGGCAGTGGGCCACGCCGGTGCGCGTGCCGCCCAGCCGCGCCACCTCCTCCGGCGACGGATGGACCATATGGGCGTGCCAGACATCCGGCCCCACCCAGCCCAGCTCCTCGGCCAGCTCCACCGGCGTGCGACCGAACGCCGCCTGGCAGTATTCCGCCTCGGCGCGCGTCTCGGCCAGGTGCGTATGCGAGTGGACGCCGTAGGCCCGCGCCAGCTCCACGCTCTGGCGCATCAGCTCGGGCGAGACCGAGAAGGGCGAGCAGGGCGCCAGCACGATGCGCAGCATGCTGTAGCGGCGCGCGTCGTGGTACTGCTCGATCAGGCGGCGCGAGTCGCGCAGGATGGCGTCCTCCTGCTCCACCACACGGTCGGGCGGCAGGCCGCCGCGGGACTCGCCCACCGACATCGAGCCGCGGGCGGCGTGAAAGCGGAAGCCCAGTACGCGCGCCGCCTCGATCTGGTCGTCGAGGCGCGCACCGTTCGGCCAGATGTAGGTGTGATCGCTGGCGGTGGTGCACCCCGAGAGCATCAGCTCGGCGATCGCCACCCTGGCGCTCACCGCGATCGCCTCGGGCGTCATGCGCGCCCAGACCGGGTAGAGCGTCTTGAGCCAGGTGAACAGGTCAGCGTCCTGCGCCGCCGGCAGGTTGCGGGTCAAGGTCTGGTAGAAGTGATGGTGGGTGTTGATAAGCCCAGGCAGGACGACCATGTCGCGGGCGTCGATCACCTCGTCCGCCGCCTGTGGCAGCTCGTCCGTCGGGCCGAGCTGCTGGATGACGTTGTCCTGGACATAGATGCCACCGCCGGCCCAGCGCCGGCCGGCGTCATCCATCGAGACGAGCAGGGTGGCGTTCCTGAGCAGCAGCGATGCCATATGCCCTCCGGGCGTGGGATCGGGGCCACAGGCCCAAAAATAACCCTATGGGGAGGCTTCGCCTCCCCACACCCCTCCCCATTCAACCTACCCCTCAGCCGGCAGCCCCTCGAAGAGGATGTCCTGCGCGCCCTGCCAGAGGACGAGCCGGCCAAGCGCGGGCAGGTGCTCGCGCCCATCGACGATCGTGAGGAAGTGGTTGCCGGCCAGCTGGCCGGCCTTGCTGGCGAACAGCGTGCTGCCGTAGGGGAAGAGGATCTCCGTCTCGCTGATGCCGCCAGGATAGAACAGGATGTCGCCGCGCGAGGGGTGGCTGGTGTGGTTCTCGAAGCCCACGCCGAGCTGGAAGTCGCCGAGTGGGATCCAGCACGCCTCGCCGCTCCAGCGGGCGTGGATAAGCTTCTGGCGGTAGGGCAGGAGCCTCCAGAACGCCGCGCAGGTCGCGGGCGCGTCGACCTCTTCCATCCGTGCCGTGAAGGTGAACGGGCCGGCCGTGATTCGTAGCATTGTCATGTGTTTCTACTCCGTAGAGGGTTTCCGGGGCGCTGCGCGCACACATTCATCGGGGATGGGGAGTATCAGGGAGGGCTGCGCCCTCCCTGATACTCCCACTTGGGTGGTCTGGCAGGGCTGCGCCCTCCCTGGCCCTCCCTTCAGCGTTCAGCGCTTCGCAACGCCTCAAGCACCCGCTCGGGCGTCATTGGCAGGCGGGTGAGCCAGGCGCCTGTGGCGTCGTGGATAGCGGCAGCGATCGCCGGCGCCAATGGCACCAGCGCCATCTCCGACATGCCGCGCGCGCCGTAGGGGCCGTTCGGGTCGGCCAACTCCAGGATCACCGGGCGCACCTCGGCCGGCATATCCATGGCCGTTGGCAGCAGGTAGGTGCTGAAGTACGGCGTCAGCACCTTGCCGTCGCGCATCTGGAAGTGCTCCAGCAGCGCGTAGCCCACCGCCTGCGCCAGGCACCCCTCCACCTGCCCCTCCACCTGCTGCCGGTTGATCGCTCGGCCCACGTCGTGCACACTGATGATCTGCAGCACCTGCACCTGGCCGGTCAGCGTGTTGACCTCAACCTCGACGGCCTGGGCGACGTAGCCGTAGCAGTAGTTCGGCCGCCCGTAGCCCGTCTGCGGGTCGAGCGGGGTGGTGGCGGGCGGGCGGTACTGGACAGTGGCCCTGGCCGGGCGCTCCTCGTCCCGCCAGCGGCGCAGCGCCGCCAGGCAGGCGTCGTGGACCGCGCGGCCACCCATGAGCGTCATGCGCGAGGCCGAGGCGCTGCCGGCGTTCGGCGCCTCGCTGCTGTCGTCGGTGATCATCGTCACGCTGTCGAGCGGCAACTTCAGGGTCTCGGCCGCGATCTGGCGTAGCGCCAGGTGTGCCCCCTGGCCGACGTCGGCCGCGCCCACTCGCACGTGCGCGTGCTCAACCTCAGCCCCGCCGATCAACTCGACCGTCGCGGTGGCCTGCTCGGGGTAGCCGAAGGAGTAGCCGACGTTCTTGATGCCGCAGGCGATTCCAATGCCGCGTTTCACGCTGGACTCTTGTGCCTCTGCGGGCAGGCTGCCGGCGGCAAGTGGGGTGGGTTCCAGGGAGGGCGTAGCCCTCCCTGACCCTCCCATATACTTTTCTGCCTCCTCGGCACATCGTTCGAGGACGGGCAGGGCGCTGACGCCAGGCGGCAGTGGCTGGCCGGTGGGTTCGAGGCTCCCCTCGCGGTAGAGGTTGCGCCGCCGCAGCTCCACCGGGTCCATCTCCAGCGCGTGGGCCAGCCGCGTGACCATCCCCTCGGCCGCGAAGTGCGCCTGAGGCGCGCCGAAGCCGCGGAAGGCGCCGCACGGGATGTTGTTGGTGTAGACAGCGTAGCCCTCCACTGCGATGTTCGCCACCTCGTAGGGGCCGCTGGCGAAGAGCGTCGCGCACTTGACCACCTCGGCGCTCGTCGAGGCGTAGGCGCCGCCGTCGGCCAGCACCTCGGCCTGCACAGCCGTGATCCTGCCATCGCGCCGCACGCCCCACCGGCAGCGGATGGTGATCGGGTGGCGCTTGTGGTGCCCGATCATGGACTCCTCGCGGCTCCAGGTGAGCGCGACGGGCCTGCGCAGCCGCCAGGCCGCCAGCGCCAGCAGGTGCTGGATGGAGAGGTCCTCCCGCCCGCCAAACGCCCCGCCGATGGCGGCGTAGCGGACGACGATCTGTTCCTCGGGCAACTGGAGCACCGCCGCGATCTGGCGCCGGTCCTCGTGCAGCCACTGGCCGGCCGTCTCCACCACCACGCGCCCCTGCTCGTCCAGATAGGCCACGCCGGCCTCCGGCTGGAGGAAGGCGTGCTCCTGCCAGGAGGTGTGGAAGGTCTCCTCCAGCACCACGTCGGCCTCGGCAAAACCGTGCGCCACGTCCCCCTTACGGATCGGCAAGTGGAAGAGCACGTTGCTGCCGCGCGCCTCGTGGACCAGCGGCGCGCCGGGCGCCATGGCGGCCGCAGGGTCGGTGACAGCGGGCAGGTCCTCGTATGTCACGGCCACCAGCCGCGCGCCGGCCGCGGCGGCGGATCTGCTCTCGGCCACCACCAGCGCTACCTTATCCCCCTCGAAGCGCACCTTGTCGCCGCACAGCACCGGCTGGTCGTCCTCGATCAGGCCATAGCCGTTGAACGGCACGTCGGCTGCGGTCAGCACCGCCACCACCCCAGGGTGCGCCAGCGCCGCGGCGGTGTCCACGGCGACGATGCGCGCGTGCGGGCGGTGGGCGAACACCACCTTGAGATGCAGCATGCCTGGCCGCACCAGGTCACCGGGGTAGCGCGCCGCGCCGGTGACTTTGCCGAGGGCATCCGGGCGGGGCAGGGGTTCGCCAATCAACATCAATCCCTCCTTTTGGCGGGGCCTGGCCCCTCCCCACCACCTCGTTTGGGCTCCGCGGCGGCCGGCCTCCGAACAGCATCCGCGGGGGGGTGTTGGAGAGGCCAGGCCCCGCCACGCCTCCCTGCCAGGGGTGCGGTGGCGAGCACCGCGTCCAGGATCTTGCGGTAGCCGGTGCAGCGGCAGATGTTGCCGCTGAGCGCCGCCTGCACCTGTTCGAGGCCGGGGTCGGCGCACTCCTCCAGCAGCTTGGCGCCGGCCATCAGCATGCCGGGGATGCAGTAGCCGCACTGCACCGCGCCGTGCTCGATGAAGGCGCGCTGAAGGGGGTGGAGCGCCGCGTGCTGCGTGCTGCGTGCTGCGCGCTGAGTCTGGTCTTCGGCTACCTGTCCCCAGCCGTATGCTGCCAACCCCTCGATGGTCGTCACCTGCGCGCCGTGGGCCTGCGCGGCGGGCGTAAGGCAGGCCATCACCGCCTGGCCATCCAGCCAGACGGTGCAGGCACCGCACTCGCCCTCGGCGCAGCCCTCCTTGGCACCGGTCAGCCCGGCGTCCTCCCGCAGGGCGTCCAACAGCGACTTCGTGTGGGCGCCGCCGCCGAGCGCGTAGGGAAGGCCATTGATCGTCGTCCGGATGGTGCCATCGAATGGCGCGCGCGGCCCAGGGGGGGGCGGCGCGGTCTCCAGCAGCACCGGCCGCGCCGGCCAGCCGTCGCGCTCGCGGCC
>DATMBA010000251.1:0-1601 GCA_035559635.1 Roseiflexaceae bacterium | reverse complement strand
CGCTCCGGGCGGCGCCCCGGCGCTGGACCAGGGCGGCGTGGCCCAGGAGCGGCCGCAGGGCCAGGTGCCCGCCTCGCAGCGCCTGGTGATCCGCAACGCCAGCCTGAGCCTGCAGGTGGAGAACGTGCGCGAGGCCGAGGCCTCGGTGCGCGCCAAGGCCGCCGAGCTGGGCGGCTACGTCGTCTCGTCCCAGACCAACGGCGAGGGCGACTATATGACGGCGGTGGTGGTCTTCCGCGTCCCGGCGGCACAGTTCGACGCGGCGCTCTCCGGCGTGCAGGGGCTGGCGAAGAAGGTGCTCTCGCGCAACGTCAGCGGCGAGGATGTGACCGAGGAGTACGTGGACCTGGAGTCGCGCCTGCGCACCCTGGAGGCCACCCGCGACCGGCTGCTCGACCTGCTGGCGAAGGCGCAGACCGTTGAGGACGCGCTGAGTGTCAACAGCGCGCTCACCGACGTGCAGGGCCAGGTGGAGCAGATCAAGGGCCGCATGCAGTACCTGCGGCAGAGCGCCGCGCTCTCCACCATCTCGGTCGAGCTGCACCCGGTGCCCGTCACCCCGATCGTGGTGGAGGACGCCTGGCAGCCGCTGCAGGTCGCGCGCGGCGCCCTGCGCGACCTGCTGGAGTTCGGGCAGGGCCTGGTGAACCTGGCGATCGTGCTGCTGATCTGGACGCCGGTGTGGCTGCCGCTGGTGCTCTTCCTGCGCTGGGGCTTCCGCAAGCTCACCCGCGGCGGGCGCAAGCAGCCGGCCCCCGCAGCGCCTCCTACTGAGGCGTAGGACCTGGTACCACGAAGAAACGAAGGCGCGAAGACACGAAGGTGTTAAGTCCTTCGTGTCTTCGTGTTTCCCGGAGTTCCGCAATGGCGCTGCCCCCGCGCCTCGATGGGGAGTGTGGAGGGGCTGCGCCCCTCCGATCCTCGAGGATTCTTTTCGGGGGCCGCATGCCCCGGAGCCCTTGCCAGGCCCACCGACGGCGGAACTCCTGGTGTCTAGAGCACGTCATCCTCAGGCGGCGGCTCGTCTTCGAGCTTGCGCACCAGGCTCAGCGCCGGGTCGATCTCCAGCTCGCCATGCTCGGGGAACTGGACGGTAAGCAGCTCGCGCCCGTCCTCGAAGAAGCTCTGCTGGACCACACCGTCGCCGTAGGGCAGGCAGAAGATGCGGTCGCCGGTGGTGAAGCGCTGCTCGGCGTTCGGCGGGGGGTGCTGTGCGCCTGGTGATGGGTGGCCCCCTCGCGGATCGCGCCGCTCGCCCCGTGCCTGGTGCTCCCGCTGCTGCCGCTGCCGCCGCAGCCGCTCGATCAGGGCCGCCGCGTCCGGCGGGCCTTCCTCGGCCTGCGGCTCGTGCGCCTGCGGCTCGGGCGGCGGGCGGCGCTCCTCGCGCGCCGGGAAGGGCGGCTCGGGCGCCCTCGGACGAATCTCGGGCGGCGGCTGTGGGATCTCCGGCTCCAGCCAGAGCTGCGCGTTGCTCGCCTGTGGCCGCGCCGCCTTCTCCCGTCGCTCCGGCGCAGGCTCCGGTGCGGGCGCCTGGCGTCGCTCGGGCGGCGGTGCCGGCGGCGACCATTGTTCGCGTGCGGCGGCTGCAGGAGCCGCCGGCC
>DATMBA010000250.1:0-8414 GCA_035559635.1 Roseiflexaceae bacterium | reverse complement strand
CCCGCCCCCGCGCCGGCGCCGGAGGAGGGCGGCAGGCTGGTGCCGCTCACCAGCATGCGGCGGACGATCGCCCGGCGCACGCTGCAGAACTGGCAGTCCATCCCGCACGTCTTCGTCACGCTGGACGTGGACATGGGCGCGGCGCTGGCGCTGCGTAAGCAGATCAACGAGGGGTTGGCGAAGGAGAACCAGATCTCGGTCAACGACCTGGTGCTCAAGGCCAGCGCGGTGGCGCTGATGGCCTACCCGCAGGTGAATGTCTCATACACCGAGGAAGGCATCCGGCAGTACGACGCCGTCCACATCTCGATCGCGGTGGCGCTGGAGAACGGCCTGGTGGCGCCGGTGCTGCGCAACGCGCACGAGCGCTCGCTCGGCTCGATCGCCCGCGAGGCGCGCCGGTTGATCGGCCTGGTGCGCGAGGGCAAGCTCACGCAGGACATCCTCTCCGGCGGGACGTTCCAGGTGAGCAACCTGGGCATGTACGGCGTGAGCGAGTTCGGCTCGATTATCTCGCTGCCGCAGGCCGCCGCGCTCGCGGTAGGCGCCATCCAACGCGTGCCGGCCTTCCTGGGGGACACCGACGAGGTGGTGGCCAAGCATCTGATGAAGATCACCGTCTCGGCCGACCACCGCGCGCTGGACGGGGCCGAGGCGGCCAAGTTCGGCGCCGAGGTCAAGCGGCTGCTGGAGCACCCCCTGGCGCTGCTCGTCGGTTGAAGGTTGAAGATTGAAGGTTGAAGCTGTTCGATCGAGGCAGTACAGCTTTGATCGATCGTTTCAATCTTCAATCTTTCATCAGTCAGGGTACTGGCGTCTGGTCCTGATGCACCACCTCGGCCTGGACCTCGCCCTCGTCCATGGCGCGCACCAGGTCGGTCATGGAGAGGATGCCCACCGGCCAGAAGCGGCCGTCGTTGCGCTCCTCCACCACCACCAGGCGGTGAATGCGGTGGCGGTTGAGCAGCTTGATCGCCCGGCCCAACTCCATGTCCGGCATACAGCTCACCACGCTGGCGGTCATAATGGTGCTGACCGGGCCGCGCATCACCTTCTCGTAGGTCGAGCCGTCCTGCCAGGCGCGCAGCAGGTCGGTCTGCGAGACGATGCCGGCCAGGTAGCCAGGCCCATCCACCACCACGAGGGCGTGGATGCGGTTGGCCTGCATCACCCGCAGCGCCTCCTCGACGGGGGTCTCGCTCGGGCAACTGATGACGCCGGCGTGCATGACGTCGCGCACATATTGCTTCTCCACACGGGCCTCCCAGTTCACATCGCTCCGAATATTTGCCATTATAGCACCCGATGGCTGGGAGACGGGCCTAGTGGTCGGCCACACTGATGGTGACGGATGCAGGGGAGTTTCAAGGGAGGGCTTCGCCCTCCCTTGAAACTCCACCCATTACCATCACTGTGATAGACCACTAGCCTCAACAGGTTTCACATATGCGGGCGCTGCCCGCGGCGTGGAGGTGCGGGAGCCTAGCCATCCCGAGAACACGCATACCACTAGCGTGGTAGAATGAGATACCGCGAGACATTGGGAAGGAGACTACGATGAGCGAGGATCCGAATCGTACTACACCGCCTGACCGTGAGACGCCGGATCTGAAGGAGGAGCTGCGCGAGATGAGCCAGCAACTCGAGCATGCTTTCCGCGCGGTGATAGCGAGCGAGCGCACCAGGCAACTCCAGCGCGACCTGGCCGCCGGCGTGCGCGAGATCACGGCGCAGGTCCGCACCGCGGTGGATAAGATCCAGCACGACCCGCGCGTGCAGCAGGCCGAGGAGCGCGGCCGCGAGGCGCTCGAGGACCTGCGCGAGACGAAGCTGGCGCAGGAGCTCCAGGAGGCGCTCGTCACCGGCATCCAGACGCTGAACGTGCAACTGCGCCGGCTGGCGGAGCGCCTGGAGCACGAGGGTAAGACAACCCCAGACGCCAGCACGCCAAGCCAGCAGGTGCCGATCGACCAGCCGCCGCCGGCCACCGGCGAGACGCGCAAGCTGGATGAGTAGCCCCCATCGGACTACGAAGGCACGAAGACACGAAGGCACGAAGGAGATAGAGACCCTCGTGCCTTTGTGTCTTCGTGCCTTGGTGGTTCAGAACGCTCGGGCCTATCCGCAAACTGCGTTCGCGGGGGCTTGGGGCTGTGCCCCTCCAAACCGCCCGCTTTGTGGATAGACCCTACGGCTTGCCGTTCCCCCGCGCGCGCTGCTTGTGAAACTTGCTGATCGCGCGGCCCCACTCCTTCTCCTGCTGCCGCCGGTCGCCCTTGACCGTCGCGGGCTTGCCGGTCTGCTTGCGCATGCGCTCGAAGGTGGCGGGGTCCTCCTCGTCATCCCAGGAGTCGGGGTCGTACTGGTGCGGCCGAATAGTGGTCATTGTGGTCGGTCTCCAATAGCTGAGGCCTGTGACGAGTCCGCGTGCTCCACACGTGTCGCCGACCCAGCTACCGGTCCCGGCCGGCGGGGTGCGCCGGGCTGCCGGAGGCGGTGGCCGGGTCAGCGAGCGACCGAGCTCGCCGGCACCCTGCTGACGCCCACGACCCGCAGCATACTGCCTCCTTCCTGCGAGGGCGGTCCTCGCCGCTCCGAATCCACCGCCGTCACTATACCACACCAGCGCGGCCAGGCCATACGACCTTCGGCGGAGCACACGCGGCCACCACGATGCGATTCCGCCCGCCGCAGAGGGGCAGAGGGCGCCGAGAGGGGAGACAGCTCGATCAGCCTCTGTGTCCTCTGTGCCCTCGGTGGCAAAACGCTCGTTGCCGTACTATACTGACGCCGTGAACACGGACGAGCAAGCCATGTTCTGGCGCGACCCGGCGCTCGCGGACCTCGAGCTGCTGCGGGCCACCTACGTGACGCACACCTTCGCGCCGCACGCCCACGACGGGTACGCGATCGGGGTGATCGAGGCCGGCGCCGAGCGCTTCGACTACCGCGGCGTGGCACACACCGCCCCCGCCGGCGCGATCGTGCTGATCAACCCGGGGGAGATCCACACCGGCCAGGCCGCCAGCGCCGGGGGCTGGAGCTACCGCATGCTCTACCCGCCAGCCGAGCTGGTGCAGCGCGCCGCGGCGGAGTTGGCTGGCCGCCCGCAGCCGGTACCGTTCTTCGCCGAACCGGTAGTGTGGGATGCGCCGCTGGCGGCGCAGCTGCGTACGCTGCACCGCGCGCTGGAGGCGCCGGCGGACCGGCTGGCGCGCGAGTCGCTGTTCCTGCAGGCCATGACTCAGCTCGTGGCCCGCCACGCCGACGCCCCGCCCACCCTCGCGCGCACCGGAGAGCAACGCCAGGCGGTGGCGCGCGCCCGGCGCTTGCTGGAGGAGCAGCACGCCGAGGGGGTGCCGCTGGACGAGCTGGCACGCCACGTGGGCCTCAGCCCCTTCCACCTGCTGCGGGTCTTCAAGCGCGAGATGGGTATCACGCCGCACGCCTACCTCACCCATGTGCGCGTGCGCCACGCGCGCCGCCTGCTCGCCGCCGGCCTCCCCCCCGCCGACGCGGCGCTGCGCACCGGCTTCGCGGACCAGAGCCACCTCACGCGTGCCTTCAAGCGCATCGTTGGCGTGCCCCCCGGCCAGTACGCCCGCCAGCCCACGAGGGTGTGACGTCCTTCGCGCAGCGAGTGAGCCCTGCCCGCATGGCCGGCGGCGTGTCCGGCGCCGGCGCCGCGCCAGCGTCGTGCTGTGCCCCACACCACATCGAGCGCAACATCCTTCAAGACGTACGCGGCCAGCGCCCGCTATACTCTAAGTGCCTATCCGACTATCTTTGGCAGAGGGCAGGGGAGGGCAAAGCCCTCCCCTGAAACCCCACCCTCTATCGTTGGCAGGGGGCAGGGGAGGGCAAAGCCCTCCCCTGAAACCCCACCCTATCCGGGTAATCCGGACAGGCTCTAAAGCCAATACGTTTCACATACGCGGGCGCCGCCCGCCGTGTGGGGGTGCGGGGGCCTGCGGCCCCTGCGAACCCATTCCCGATGGGGGTGTGAGGGCAGCCCTCCCTGGGACTCACCCCAGGGGGAGGCTTGGAGGGACACAGCCCCTCCAGAGGAGTAGTATGTCCGCACGTGAGGAGTTTCTGGCCGGCGCGCGCGCTCAGCTGCCGATCATCCTGGGGGCAGCGCCCTTCGGGATGATCTACGGCGCACTCGCCATGAGCGCCGGCCTATCGCCCGCCGCGGCGCAGGCCATGTCGGCGATTGTGTTCGCCGGCTCCAGCCAGTTCATCGGCGCCGGGCTGTTCGCCGCGGGCGCGCCCTGGCCGGTGATCGTGCTCACGACGCTGGTGGTGAACCTGCGCCACGCGCTCTACTCGGCCTCCGTAGCCCCCTTCGTCGCACATCTGCCGGCGCGCTGGAAGGTGGCGCTGGCCTACCTACTCACGGACGAGGCCTACGCGGTGGCGATCCAGCGCCTGCGCGCACCGGGGGAAACGCGGGAGCGCCACTGGTACATCCTCGGCACCGGGCTGGCGCTGTGGGTCTCGTGGCAGTTGGCCACCGCGGTGGGTGTGTTCCTGGGGGCGCAGGTGCCGGCCGGCTGGGGGCTGGACTTCGCGCTGCCGCTGACGTTCATCGCGCTGCTGGTGCCCACGCTCGGCAACCGGCCGACGGCGCTGGCGGCGCTAGTGGCGGCTGCCGCAGCGCTGCTAGGCGCCGGGCTGCCGTACAAGCTCGGCCTGCTGGCGGCGGCCTGCACCGGGATCGCTGCTGGCATGATCGCCGCGCGCGCGCTGGCACGTGCGGGGGTGGCGCCCGCGCATCCCCGTGGGGAGGCCTGGAGGAGCGAGACCCCTCCAAAAGAAATGTAAGCGCCTGTTTGAAAAGGGGAGCTGCGGGGCCTGCGGCCCCGCGCCCCAGCCGGGAGGCTTTTCAAATCTTTGAAGCGTCTGCTGCCCTACAAGCTCCGCAGGAGCGCCGAGTGCGGAAGCTGTGTGATAGAGGAGAGCCTGCGGATGAGCGAGACAATGGTCTGGGCCACGATGGCGGCCATGGGGCTGGTGACTTTCCTGACGCGCCTGTCGTTCATCGCGGCGTGGGGCCGGCTGGCCGTGCCGGAGGCCGTGCGCGCCGGGCTGCGTTACGTGCCGCCGGCGGTGCTGGCCGCGATCATCGCGCCCGAGTTGCTCACGCCCGGCGGCGCGCTCGACCTCTCGATCGGCAACGAGCGGCTGCTGGCCGGGCTGGCGGCAGCGCTGGTGGCCTGGCGCACCCGCAGCGCGCTGCTGACGATCCTGGTGGGCATGGGGTTGATGGTGCTCCTGGGGTGGATTCTCCAGGGTTGACGCATCGCCCTCGCTAGGCCGGTGGCGCCACATTGGGCACCGTCGCGGCGGCCCTTCCGTCGTCGCCCCACAGCATGATCGCCGCCGCGCCGTACCGCGGGGCGTGCAGCGCGGGCACCGTCCCTCCCGCCACTAGAGCCCTCTACGGGTGTCTCGCGGAAGCGAGGAAAAGAGATGGCCCACGAGGAACACAACGCACAGACCGGCGCGGCGCGCTTCCGGCGGGAGCGGGTTGGGATCGCGCTCGGCGCGGCCGACCCGCCGGCGCTCGTCGCAGCCATCGAGGCGGCAGAGGCAGCGGGCGTGGCTCAGGTCTGGATGACGCAGAACCCGGTCTCGCCCGACGCCTTGACGGTGTACGCGGCGGCGCTCGGCCGCACCGCGCGCATCCGGCTCGGCACCTCCATCGTGCCGACCTACCCGCGCCACCCGTTGGCGCTGGCCCAGCAGGCCGCCACAGTGGCCGCGCTCGGCCCCGGCCGCCTGCGGCTCGGCGTTGGGCCGAGCCACCGCCCGACGATCGAAGGTGTCTACGGCCTGCCGATGGGTGCCCCGCTCGCCCACCTGCGCGAGTACGTCGCGGTACTGCGGGGCGCGCTCTGGGAGGGCAAGGTGGAACACCAGGGGCGCTTCTTCACAGCCAAGGTCACGCTGCAGCGCGCGCCGCAGGTGCCGCTGCTGGTCTCCGCCCTGGGCGCGGGCGCGTTCCGGCTGGCCGGCGAGCTGGCTGACGGCGCGATCTCCTGGAACTGCCCGCCGCGTTACCTGCTGGACGTGGCACTTCCGGCGCTGCGCGAGGGTGCACACACGACCGGCCGCCCGGCCCCGCCGCTGGTGGCGCACATGTGGGTGGGACTCAGCACCGATGCGGAGGCGGTGCGCGCGGCGGGGCGGAAGGCGCTGGCCGGCTACGCCCGCCTGCCGTTCTACGCGCGGATGTTCGCCGCGGCTGGCTACCCGGTACAGCCGGACGGGAGCGTGAGCGACGCGCTCATCGATGCGATCGTCGCCGCCGGGGACGATGCGACGGTCGCGGCGCGCCTGGACGAACTGCTTGGCGCCGGGCTGGACGAACTGCTGCTGACGGCCCTGCCGCTTGGCGACCCGGCCGCCGAGCGGCAGCGCCTGATCGCGTTCGCCGGCCGGCTGTGAGATGAACGTTCAGGCATGGCCCTCACGCGCCGCGAGGGCGGCGAACTCCTCCGGCGGCACGGAGAAGGCCACGTGGCGGTACTCCAACAGCGGCCCCGCCCGCACCGCCGGGTCCACCACCAGCGCGAGCCACTGGTTGCCGGCCAGCAGGTAGGCTCCCGCCGGCCAGCGGGCGAGCGGGCGGCACCCGAGCACGTCGCGGTAGAACGCGAGCGACCTGGCGATGCCACGCACGGAGAGGGTGATGTGGTTGATGCCGGTGATCACGGCCGGGCCTCCTTTCTGGAGGGGCTGCGCCCCTCTAATTCCCCGCTGCGTGGATTCGCGCGCGGCATCAATGATACAATAGCGATTGTCGCCCGACTTCTTGCTGTGTTGCGATGCGCCGCGTTAGCCTTGCTCTCCGGTTTAGGGAAGGCTTCACCCTCCCTGAAACCCACCCACCAAACCGAACGGTGTGTGGAGCTATGTAGTCAGCACAGGAGATGACCGTATGTCGAACACCGACTGCAGTCAGTCCCGACATTGGCGTCTCAGCCTCTCCATCCTCGCCGCTGTCATCACGGTGCTGCTGAGCGCACCCGCGCCGGCCCGAGCGATCACCTATGGCGAGCCGGACGGCAACACGCACCCGTTCGTCGGATCGATCGTCCTGAGGGTGCCGGACGAGGGGCTGTTCCAGTGGTGCTCGGGCACGCTGATCGCCGAGCGGGTGTTCCTGACCGCCTCACACTGCACAGCCCCGCTCGACGACGAACTGGCCGAGAACCCCGGCGCGGAGGTGCTGGTCACCTTCGACCCGATCCTCAGCGAGGGGGGGACGTTCTACACTGGCCAATGGCACACCAACCCGAACTACAACGGCTTCCAGGGGCCGGGCGGCCGCTCGGACCCCGGCGATATCGCGGTGATCGTCCTCGATGAGGCCCCGCCGATCGCGCCCGCTCGGCTCCCCACGGCCGGCCTGCTGGACGAGCTGCAGGCCAGCCATACCCTCAACGATACGGGCTTCACCGCCGTGGGCTACGGCACGGTGCGCGAGACCAACCGGACCGGCTTCCAGGCGATCCAGGACAACCTGGCCCGCAACCGGGTCGAGCAGGAGGTCCTCTCGCTCACCCCGGCCTGGTTGACGCTCTCGATGAACCTGAGCACCGGCAATGGGGGGACCTGCTACGGCGACTCCGGCGGGCCGCACTTCATCCACCTGGACGGTGAGGAGACCACCATCGTCGCCTCCATCACGGTCACCGGGGACGCGCCGTGCAAGGCGACCGACGTGACGTACCGGACGGACACGCAATCAGCGCGCAGCTTCCTGGCTGGTTTCGTGGACCTCCCGTGATCCAGCTCCTTCTCACCAAGCCGGAGGGGGCTTCGCAGGAGGGCGGCGTCCCCGGAGGCGCGAGCTCTGCTCCTGCGAACACCCTCGCCCCCCTGCCCCCGCTCCCGCTGCGGCACGCGAGGGGCAGCACGCATCCAACACTGCTCGCGCGCGCGCTACGCCCGGAGGGGACGCTGGCGCGGGTGTGCGCCGCGTTGGCGGATACCCCCGGCGCCGATGATCCGGACGCGCTGCTCGAGGCCGGTGTGTCGCTGCTGCTGCGCGCGCTGTTCCTGCGCTGTGCGGCGGGGCGTGGGCTGCTCCCGGGTGCTGAGGAGTCGCTCGCGCCTGGCCGCCTGGCATGGGACGGGCTGCGCGAGCTGTGCTGCGCCGTCGCGCGGGGCGAGGCGGCCCCCGGTGCCGCCTCGCCGGGCGGGCTGTTCGACGACGACGCGCACCCGCTGCTGCGCGCAGCGCGGCCGGACGAGCGCCTGCTGGCCGGGGCGCTGCGCGAGCTATCCGAGGCCCCTGACGGCGCGCCGGTGGACTTCGGCGCGCTCCCGGTACGGCTGCTCGGCACGCTGCAGGAGGAGGCCAGCGGCCGCAGGCTGGTGCGCCGCGGCGGGCGGCTGCTGCT
>DATMBA010000249.1:0-2553 GCA_035559635.1 Roseiflexaceae bacterium | reverse complement strand
GCTGGCGACCACCTGAGCCGCCACCAACTGCCGACCACGGTCTTCAGCGACCACCGGCCCTACACCGAGGGCGACGACTACCGCCACGTGGACTGGCACACCTACGCCCACCACGACGAGATGTTCGTCAAGCTCGGCGAGGTGGAGCAGGATGTGGCCGTCCACATCCTGCTGGATGCCTCGCGCTCGATGCGGTGGGGTGAGCCGCCCAAGCTGCGCGCCGCCCAGCAGCTGGCCGGCGCGATCGGCTATCTGGCGTTGGCCCACAACGACCGGCTGCACGTGACGCCGTTCGGGGGTGCAGCGGGGCGCTCCTTCGGCCCGGCGCAGGGCAAGAGCCGCGTGGTGGAGATGCTGCGCTTCATCGAAGGGGCCACGGCCGACGACACAACCCGGCTAACGGGTGTGCTCGGCGGCTACGCCAGGCGCCACGAGCGCGGCGGGCTGCTGGTGGTCTGCTCGGATCTGCTGGCGCCCGAGGGACTGGAGGAGGGGCTGCGCGCGCTGCCGCCGCCGCGCTGGCAGGTGCTGGTGCTGCACCTGCTGTCCCCGGCCGAGCAGCGCCCGGAGCTGCTCGGCCCGGTGGAGCTCGAGGACGCCGAGACCGGCGAGGTGATCCGGCTGACGCTGGACGACGAGGCGGCCGCCGCCTACCGGGCCAACCTGGCGGCCTGGCAGGCCGGCGTGGCCGCCTCCTGCGCGCGGCGCGGCGCCACCTACGCGCAGGTCAACACCGGCTGGCAGCTGGAGCGCCAGATCATCCCGTACCTGCGCGCGCGGCGGATTCTGACATGAGCATTGGGAGGGCCAGGGGGCTCTGCTCTCCCTGGAACTCACCCGCTTCAGAGAGAGAGTCAGGGAGGACTACGCCCTCCCTGCAACCCACCCTGTTGCAAACAGCATGACCTTTTTATACCCTATCGGCCTGCTCGCACTCATCGCCCTCCCCATCATCCTCGTTCTGCATCTGCTCAACGAGCAGCGGCGGCGGGCGCGCGTGCCAAGCCTGCTGCTGTGGCGCAACGTGCCGCGCCGACTCGAGGGCGAGCGCAGCCGCCAGCTGCCGCTCACGCTGCTGCTGCTGCTGCACCTGCTGGCGGCCGGCCTGATGGGTGTGGCATTGGGGCGGCCGCAGATCCCGGGCGCAGTGACGGCCGAGGCGCGCCATACGGCGATCCTGATCGACACCTCGACCAGCATGGCCGCGGATGACGGCGGCGCGAGTCGATTCGAGCGGGCCGTGGCGCGCGCGCGCGCGCTGGTGAGTGCGCTTGGCCCCGGTGACCGGGCCACGCTGGTGGCGGCCGGCCCGCAGCCGCGCATCATTGCCAGCGGCAGCGCGGGGGATGCGGCCGTGCTGGCCGCCGTGCTCGGCCAGCTCGAGCCGGGCGGCACCGGCACCGACTTGGACGCCGCGCTCACGTTGGCCGAGGCAGCGCTGGACCCGCAGCTGGCCAGGCGGGTGGTGGTGATCACCGACGGCGCGCTGCCGGCGCAGGCGCCGCGGGCGGTGAGCGCACCAGTGGAGTGGGTGCAGGTGGGCCGCGAGCGGCCGAACCGGGCCATCGTGGCCTTCGCCGCGCGCCCCTGGGCCGGCCGCGTGCAGGTCTATGCGCGTGTGGCAAACTTCGGCAACGAGCCGTTCGCCGGCAGCGTGCGCCTCTTCGCCGGGGAGACGCTGCTGAGCACTGACCCGGTGAGCATCGCGCCAGGGGGCGAGACGGAGCTGACCTGGACCGCGCCGGGGGACCCAGGGGTGCTGCGGGCCACGATCGAGGGGCGGGACGCGCTGCCGCTGGACGATGCGGCCTACGCCGGGGTGTCACGGGTGCGGCCGCTGAGCGCGCTGGTGGTCTCGGCCCGGCCGGCGCCGCTGGAGCGGGCGCTGGCGGCCGTGCCGGGCGTGCAGGTGGCGAGCGTGCCGCCGGCGGAGTACGCTGCTGCACCGGCCGGGCCGGAGGCCGACCTGACGGTCTTCGACGGATTCCTGCCGCCGGCTTGGCCGCCGGGCGCCACGCTGGCGATCAACCCGCCGCCCGGCAACCCGCTGCTGGAGGTGACGGGCGACCCGCTGCCGCTGGCGGGGCGCGAGCTACGGCTGCGCGGCGAGGTGGTGGAGGGCCTGAGTCTGGGCGGTGTCAGCTTCGGCAGCGCCCGCCCGCTGGCCACCCCCGACTGGGCCGAGCCGCTGCTGAGCGCCGACGAGATCCCGCTCATCCTGCGCGGCCGCCACGAGGGGCGCGAGGTGGCGATCTGGACCTTCGATCTGGCGGCGGGCAACCTGCCGACCCGCCTGGCCTTCCCGCTGCTGGTGGCGCGCACGGTGCGCGACCTGGCGCCGCCGCCGCTGCCGCAGTCCGTCCAGGCCGGCGCGGCGGTGACGATCCGGCCGGACCCGCGGGCGAGCGAGGTGGTGCTGACGGGCCCGGAGGGGCAGCAGATCCGGCTGCCAGCGGCGCCAGCGATCGCGCTCGACGCACTGGTGCGGCCGGGGGTCTACCGGGTGGAGGAGCGCCGCGGGCGGGCGCTGGTGCTGGCCGGACTGGTGGGCGT
>DATMBA010000248.1:0-2108 GCA_035559635.1 Roseiflexaceae bacterium | reverse complement strand
TGTGACCCAGGCCAGCCAGCAGGAGGTGGACGCCGCCGTGGAGGCCGCCCGCCGCGCCCTGCCGGCTTGGTCTCAGGCCCCCGGCCACGTGCGCGCCCGCTACCTGTACGCCCTCGCCCGCCACGTCCAGAAGCACAGCCGGCTGCTGGCGGTGCTGGAGACGCTGGACAACGGCAAGCCTATCCGCGAGACGCGCGACATCGACATCCCGCTGGTGGCACGCCACTTCTACTACCACGCCGGCTGGGCCCAGCTCATGGAGGCCGAGTTGAGCGGCTACTCACCCATCGGCGTGTGCGGGCAGATCATCCCCTGGAACTTCCCGCTGCTCATGCTGGCCTGGAAGATCGCCCCGGCGATCGCCCTGGGCAACACGGTGGTGCTCAAGCCCGCCGAGTGGACGCCGCTCAGCGCACTGTGCTTCGCCGAGATCTGCCGCGAGGTGGGGCTGCCCCCCGGCGTGGTCAACATTGTCACCGGCGACGGCACGGTGGGCGAGCGCATCGTCTCCCATCCTGGCGTGGACAAGATCGCCTTCACTGGCTCCACCGAGGTGGGGCGCATCATCCGCCGCGCCACCGCCGGCAGCGGCAAGAAACTCTCGCTTGAGCTCGGCGGCAAGTCCCCTTTCGTGGTGTTCGAGGACGCCGACCTGGATAGCGTGGTGGAGGGCGTGGTGGACGCGATCTGGTTCAACCAGGGCCAGGTCTGCTGCGCCGGCTCGCGCCTGCTGGTGCAGGAGGGCGTGGCGAGCCGCCTGGTGGCCAGGCTGCGCGAGCGCATGGAGCGGCTGCGCGTCGGCGACCCGCTGGACAAGGCGATCGACATCGGCGCGATCATCGCCCCGCCCCAGCTGGCGAAGATCGAGCGGCTGGTGCGCCAGGGCCGCGAGGAGGGCGCCACCCTCTGGCAGCCCTCCTGGGCCTGCCCCACCGACGGCTACTTCTACCCGCCCACGCTGTTCACCGACGTGGCCCCGGCGGCCACCATCGCCCAGGAGGAGATCTTCGGCCCGGTACTGGTGACGCTGACCTTCCGCACGCCCGCCGAGGCGGTGGCGCTGGCCAACAACACCCGCTACGGCCTGGCCGCCAGCGTCTGGAGCGAGGACATCAACCTGGCGCTGGACGTGGCGCGCCAGATCAAGGCCGGCGTGGTCTGGATCAACAGCACCAACGTCTTCGACGCCGCCTCCGGCTTCGGCGGCTACCGTGAGAGCGGCTTCGGGCGCGAGGGCGGGCGCGAGGGGCTGTTTGAGTACCTCACGCTTGCCGACCAACGACCAACGACGAACGCCCAACGACCAACGACGAAGCGTCACGATGAGGATCGTGACGGTGGAATCGGATCGAGCGATGGGCACGACGATGAGTCGTTCGTCGTTCGTCGTTCGTCGTTCGTCGTCCCGCCGATCGACCGCACGCCGAAGATGTTCATCGGCGGCAAGCAGGCCCGGCCGGACTCGGGCTACAGCCGCCCGGTGTACGGGCCTGCCGGCGCGCTGCTGGGGCAGGTGGGCGAGGGCAACCGCAAGGACATCCGCAACGCCGTGGAGGCCGCGCGCGCCGCGGCCTCCTGGGCCGCCCAGAGCGCCCACGGCCGCGCGCAGGTGGTGTATTACATCGCCGAGAATTTGAGCGCGCGCGCCGAGGAGTTCGCCCACCGCCTGCGACAGGCCGGCTCCAGCCCAGAGGACGCCGCCGCCGAGGTGGAGGCCGCGGTGGCGCACCTCTTCACCTTCGCCGCCTGGGCGGACAAGTACGATGGCGCGGTGCACCACACGCCCACCCGCACCGTCACCCTGGCCGTCCCGGAGCCGATCGGCGTGGTGGGCGCCGCCTGCCCGGACGAGCGCCCGCTGGCGGCGTTCGTGGCGCTCACGGCGGCCGCTATCGCCATGGGCAACGCGCTGGTGATCGTGCCCTCCGAGCGCTTCCCGCTCGCCGCCACCGACCTGTACCAGGTGTTGGAGACCAGCGACGTGCCCGCCGGTGTGGTCAACATCGTGACAGGGGGGCGCGACGCGCTGGCGGAGGTGCTGGCCGCCCACATGGACGTGGACGCGCTGTGGTACTTCGGCGGGGAGGCGGGCGCCGCCGCGGTGGAGC
>DATMBA010000247.1:0-6932 GCA_035559635.1 Roseiflexaceae bacterium | reverse complement strand
CACCCGCACGCTGATCGCCTCGGCCCGCCCGGGATCCGCCGATGCCTCGGAGGAGAGCAGCAGGGTGTGCTCACCCGGCGGCAGCACGAAGCTGACCGCGCGGCCCTGCGGCTGGCCCGGCGGCACCGGCAGCGCGCCGAGCGGCGCGCCGTCCAATGCCAGGCGCAGCGGCCGCGCGTGCTCGTGGGATGCGGCCGCCAGCGTGAGCCGCGCCGGCAGCGCCCGGCCGGTGGGATTATACAGCCGGACCTCGGCCTGCGCGCCCATCCAGCGCCAGCGGTACGGCGTGCCCGCCTGGCGCTCCAGCGGCTGCCAGCCGGCCCCCAGGAACGCGAGCGGCGCCGCCGGCCACGCCTGCGGCACCGCGTAGGCCTCCAGGTCCGCGTCGGCCACCAGCGGCGCGCCAACGCCCAGCTCGCGCAGCAACTCGCGCACCCGCGCGAAGTACTCGGCCTTGCCCAGTCCGAGCCGGCCTGGGTCGCGTTGGGCCGTGAGGTCCAGCGTCACGTAGCGGATGCGGTAGGCCGCCAGCGCGCGCCGCCCGTTCTCCGGCCAGCCGGGGGCCACGATGTCGCCCGGCTCGGCGCGGCCCTGCTCCAGTTCGCGCACACCCGGCGTATAGCGCGCGAAGTCGTAGCGGGGCGGGCGCGCCATATAGCCGCCCAGGATCGGGTGGCGGTGCGCGATCTGCGGCGTGAGGTTGTCGCTGCGGTTGACGTTCAGCAGCAGCGGCAGCGGCAGCAGCGCGCCGTCTGGCGCCGGGAGCGAGCGGTAGAACGGGTGCGTCGCCCGGCGCACCACCGTCAGCGGCCCGGCGTACCCATCCACCAGCACCACCGCCAGGGCCAGCATACTAGCGAGCGCCCAGGAACGAACCACGAAGGCGCGAGGACGCGAAGACACAAAAGCTGAAGACCCTTCATGTCTTCGTGCCTTCGTGGCTTCGTGTCCGCGTACCCGAACCAGCCGCTCCGTGAGCGCGCGCACGCCGAAGGCCGCCAGCACCCCCAGCATCAGCATCGAGAGCACGACGAAGTGGTTCGGCCGGTGGTTGGCGCGGATGCCCGGCAGGTCCTGCACCAGCGCCCAGGGCAGCGGCAGGCCGGTGTTCGCGCCGGCCACCTGCAGCACGGCGCCCATGGCGAAGACCATCGTGGTGAGCAGCAGGAAGAGCCAGCGGCGGGCGGCCCGCCAGTGGCGCGCTGCGCCGAGCGCCGCCAGCGCCGTGCCCACCCAGCCGAGCGAGACCACCCAGATGCCAGCGTCCTCGTGCATGGTGGCGCGCAGGGCGCGCACGCGCTCGCCCCACCAGGGGTGCAGCGGGTTGGGCAGGAAGAAGTCCAGCAGATCCGCCGAGCGCAGCAGTTGCAGCTCGCGCAGGTCCCACAGCAGCGCGTCGCCGGCCTGCGTGAGCGAGAGAATGCGCGGCGCGAGGGCCAGGCCCCACACGGCCACAGGCAGCGCGCCCCACAGCGCCAGCGGCAGCGCCCGCGCCCGCCCGCCCGCGGCCATCCAGGCCAGCGCCATCAGGCCGGTGAACAGCACGCAGAACATGCCGTAGTACCAGCTGCCGAAGCTGACCCACAGCAGCAGCGCGCCGCACAGCAGGCCCGTCAAGAGGCGCGGCCGCTCCAGGTGGTGGTAGAGCGCCAGCACGTACCAGGGCGCCCACTGGATGGACGCCACGACGTTGCCGGCGATCAGCTTATCCATGTGGAAGGACGAGAAGGCGTAGATGGCGCCGGCCACCAGCGCGCCGGGGGCGCTGTTAGTGACGCGCCGGGCCAGCAGGAAGGCCGCGTAGCCGCCGATCGGGAAGGCCGAGATGGTGGTGAAGTTCAACCCGGCTACCGGCCCGAGCGCCAGTGTGACCGGCGCGGCCACCACCCCCTGCGAGAAGCCGAGCGTCTGCCAGAACAGATCGGCGCCGTAGGGGTAGTACAGGCGCGCGGCGAAGAACGGCGACCGGCCGGCGGCGAGCGAGTCGGCCACGTGCCAGGTGTTCCAGACGTGCAAATAGGCGTCCACCGCCTGGTCGGCGCCCACCACCGCGCTGCGGAAGTGGGCGGCGAGCGGCCAGGTGACGAGCAGGCCGAGGAGGGTGTAGAGCGCCAGGGGGGTGAGGTGGGTCAGCGCCGCGCCCCAGGCGCGTGCGCGCGGGGCGGCTGCGGCCCGCGCGCGGGTGGCGTGCTGGTGTCCGAGCGCCATCGATCCCTACTCGGAGGCCGCGGCCGGCGCGGCGCGTTCGGCGACAGCCGGGGGCTTCTCCAGCGCCAGCATCACATACAGCGGGTCGCTGCGGTCGAAGCGCTCCTCGAGCGGGTGGACGAGCAGCGCCAGCAACCAGTCCTTCAGGATGAACCTGCGCCAGAAGCGCGTCAGGCGCGTCTCGTGGTAGCGGCCATTCAGCAGACTGCGCCCGAAGGCCGCCCGCCGCCGCACGCGCGCCTGCGCCGGGCGGAGGTAGACGCGCTCGATGTCGTCCTCGGTGTAGAAGCGGAAGAACGAGCCGGCCTTGCCCTCCTGCACGAAGGCGTTGCGCTCCACCTGGCGGAAGGGGCGCACCCCCGCGAAGAACGATGTGCGCTCTGCGCTGGTGAACGGCAGCGTCAGCACGGCGATGCCGCCCTCGGCCAGCGCGCGCCCGATCTCCCGCCCCGCCGCCGCGTCATCCGGGATGTGCTCGAGCGAGGAGACCGCGCTGATGCGCCCCAGGGCGCCGTCGCGGAACGGCAGCCTGGTGGCGTCAGCGACGATCGGGAGGAAGCGCCCGTCGCCGGGGCGCGCACGCTGCCGGCGCTTCTCCCGCTGCCAGCGCACCCGCTCGGCATCCAGCTCCACCACCACCACGTCCACCCCCTCCCTGGCCAGCATGTGCGGGTAGGAGGAGGTGCCGGAGCCGATGTCCACCACCAGGTCGCCGCGACGCAGCTCCAGGGCGCGGGTAGCCCAGGGGTACTCGATCAGGCGCCACAGGCTGAAGTCGTTGACCGTCTCCCACAGGATGCGCCAGCCGTTCAGGGCCACTTCGTCGGCGATGGCGCGCAGCATGGAGAGGCGGATAGTGTTCTTGCTCATCGAATTGCAGATTGCAGATTGCAGATTACGCAGCACGCATTGACGACCGACCTGATCGCCTATCGCCCATCGCCTGCGCCGCAGGCGCGCTACCGCACCGCGATCCGCTCAAACGAGATGCTGATCTGCTCGGCCCCGCGGCCCGGCCGGGGGTCCGCCGGGGCGCCTAAGTATACCACATGGGTCCCGGGGCGCAGCAGCAGGCTGAGGGTGCGGCGCATCGCGGCCCTGCTGACCTGAATCGTGGCCGGCGGGCCGTCCCCCAGGCGCAGGCTGAGGGGGCGGGCGTGCTCGAAGCTCTCCATCTGCAGCTCCAGGCGGACGACGCGCGGCTCAGGGTGGGGGTTGACGAGATACAGCTCGGCCTGGGGGCCCATCCAGCGCCAGGCTCGCTCGCCGTCGCGCTCCACGCCGCCCCAGCCGGCCCCCAGGTAGGCCAGCGGGCGCGGGCTATGCACCGGCGGCACCGGGTAGATCTCCAGGCGCGCGTCGGCGTAGGAGGGCGCCAGGCCAAGCTCGGCGGCCAGCGCGCGCAGCGGGCCCAGGCTCTGCCGCATGGCGTCCGGGTGGTACAGCACGTAGCGGATGCCGTAGTGGGCGAGCGACTCACGCGCCAGCTCGGGCCAGGCGGGCCAGAGGATGTCCGGGCTGTCGCGCCGCCCGTAGCGCAGCTCGCGCACGCCGGGGGCGTAGCGGCCCAGCGGGTAGGGTGGCTCGCGGCCGATAAACCCCCCGACGATCGGCCAGCCGTGGGCCGTCTGGTACCACAGGTTCTCGCTGCGCGAGACGTTCAGGTTCACCGGGATGGGCAGCAGCGCGCCGCCGTCCGGGGACGGGAGGTGGGCGTAGCCGGGTGGGATGGGGCGGGTCACCAGCGGCAGCGGCCCGGCCCAGCCGTCCACCAGCAGCACGAGCGCCATGACGGAGGCCGCCCAGCCCCAGCGCCGAGCGTTCGATCCCCGAAGAACACGACGATCGGGGATGCCCTCGGCCTGCGTGCCCATCGTGCTCTTCGGGGATGGGAACAGCCGCGCGAAACCGTGCGCGGCCAGCAGCGCGACGAGCAGGATGCTGAGGATCACGAAGTGGTTCGGCCGGTGGCTGGAGCGGATGCCTGGCAGATCCGCCAGCAGCGCGTAGGGCAGCGGCAGGCCGGTGTGGTGGCCCAGCACCCGCAACTCCTCGCCCATCGCCAGCAGCAGCGTGGCCCCCAGCAGCGCCCACCAGCGCCAGAGACCGAACGGTGCACGCCTGCTGCGCAGCGCCAGCGGGAGTGAGACGAGCGCCAGCGAGCACGCCACCAGCCCCAGCGAGACGTTCCAGAGCATGGCGGTGGGGTGCAGGCGCGTGTAGAAGTCGCTCACCGCTGCGCCCCAGAGCGGGTGGAGCGGGCTGGGCAGGAAGAAGGCCACTAGGTCGGCCGAGCTGTGCTCGTTGAACTGCCGCGCGTCGCCTAGCAGCCGGTCCCCGCTGGCCGCCAGCCCGGCCAGGCGCGGCGCCATCAGCGTCAGCCAGACCAGCAGCGGCGAGAGGCCCCAGGCGAAGGCCCGGACGTCAAACGTTGAACGTTGAACGTTGAACGCGAAGAGTGCGGCGGCCATGCCGGTGTAGACGAGGCAGAACAGGCCGTAGTACCAGGTGCCCAGGCCGACCCACAGCAGCAGCAGGCCGGCGGCGAGCGGCGCCCAGAGGGCGCGCCGCGAGGGGCGGCGCTCGAGCAGGGTGTGCAGCGCTAACAGGTAGAGCGGCACCCACTGGATGGAGGCCACCTCGAGCTGGGCGTCCAGCACCTTCTGCATGTGGAAGGGTGTGAGCGCGTAGATCGCGCCGCCCACCAGCGCCGCCGGCGCGTCCCCCACGAAGCGCCGCACGAAGAGGAAGGCGGTGTACCCGCCCAGGACGAAGCTCGCCAGGATGAGCAGGTTGTAGGCCGGCAGCGGGCCGAGCGCGAGGGTGACCGGCAGCGCCAGCAGGCCCTGCGGCAGGCTCAGCGTCTGCCAGAACAGGTCGAGGCCCTGCGGGTGGAACAGCAGCCGCGTGAAGAACGGATCCTCCAGATGCGTGATCGCCCGCGCCGCCCACCACAGGTTCCAGATGCCGAGGAAGCCGTCCACCGCGCCGGGCTGGTTGCCGATGATGCTGCGCGTGAGGTGCAGCGGCATGGGGTAGGTGACGATCAGCGCCAGCAGCGCGTAGACGCCGAGCGCCAGGGCGTGGGGGCGCCAGCGCCCGCGGCGGGCCACATGTTCGACAGCCTGCGTCATAGGGATCCACAAGGGGAGGGGCGAGGGGAGGGCGAAGCTATCCCCTGAGACCCCACCCAACTGGTTAGAACCTTCCCCCGGCGGTATGGGACGCCGCCCGCGTGGGCGGCACGCGGTAGATGCGCACGCCGCCGCGTTCGAACACCCGCTCGAAGAGCGCGTCGAACTTGGGCAGCCCCGCGCCACCGTGGACCGCGCGCTCGAGCGCGCCAACATACACGTAGTCCACCGCGTAGCGCTCGAGCAGCCGGCGCGCCTCGGCGGGGTCGGCCGTCTCGTAGATGCGCGGGATATCGCGCTCGCGCGCCGCGATCTCGGCCAACCACGCGGGCCAGCCGGCGCGCCACATGCGTTCGTGGCCGCCCGACTGCCCCAGCACCGTCGAGACGCCGGCGGCCGCGGCCGCCAGCCCGATCTCGTGTTCGTCGCAGGCGCACCAGGCCATGAGCACCACGTCCTCGGCGCGCGCGTTGGCCCGCAGCCACGCCAGCGCCGCGGCGTCGTCCGGCGCGCGCCGCGCCAGGAAGGCCAGGCCGTCCAACTCGCGCTCGCCCTCCACCCACGGCTCGCCGCGCCGCAGCGTCTCGATCGGGTAGACGAGGCTGCCTGCGAGCAGCAAGGTAAAAGGTAAAAGGTAAAAGGTAAAAGGTAAAAAGCCTCCTTTTGCCTTTTGCCTTTTGCCTTGTAGGGTGGCCCATACCGCGTACCCCGCCACCGTCCCCCAAATCATCCAGACCTGGAAGTAGAGCTTGAACACCGTATTGTAGCGCGGCATGAAGCCCTCGAGCGGGTCGCGCACGTAGACAGTGTCCGCAGCCAGCACGAGCAGCGCGCCCACCGCCCCCGCCCAGAGCGCGAGCGCCAGCGCCGGCCGGGGGGCCGCGCGCCAGGCCAGGTATGCGAGCGCGAGCGCCAGCGGCAGCAGCGCCAGCAGCGGGAAGCCGATCGCCTGGCCGAAGGCGAGCGCGAGCAGGATGCCCGCCGCGCCGCCCAGCGACGAACGACGAACGACGAACGACGAACGACGAACGGCGAACGGCGAACGACCGCTGACCAGCAATGCACGACATCCATCCGCTCGCCGGCCGCAAGCCCCTTCGCCGGCGCTCAGAGCTTGCCCCTGCACTCCGCCCTGGGCAGGCTCTGGTCGTCGGCCGTCCGTGCGAAGCGCGAGCGCCAGCAGCGGCAGCAGGAACAGCCCGAACATCGCCAGAAAGGCGTGCAGGCGCGTGTGGGCCGGGGCAGGGCCAAGGACACGGCCGAGCGCCTCCAGCAGCGGCAGCCCCTCCCACGGCCGCGGCCCCGCGGCGCCGAACTGCGCGCGGTAGCTGCTCAGGAACGGCGCGGCGGCCGCCACCATCGCCACACCCAGACTGATGACGGTCAGTCCGAAGTGCGCCAGCCACGGCCAACCGACGAACGACGAACGACGAACGACGAACGACGAATGCGGGTTCACAGACGATGGAAGACGGATGGCGAACAACGCGCGATGAACGACGCTGCTCGAACGGCTTCCAGCCGTCGGCGGTCGAACTTCGGTCGGCTGGCGGTTGGCGGCCGTTGGATACTGGTCGTTGGTCGTTGGTC
>DATMBA010000246.1:0-4356 GCA_035559635.1 Roseiflexaceae bacterium | reverse complement strand
AGGAGAACTGCTCCAGAGAGCGAGCTGCCTTTATAGCGTCGCACGGATCATGATCCTTTCAGCATATCCTTGTGGCGTCCTGGTGGCGTACCATGCGTGGGCCGAGAGTCATCTGCTGTCACCCGAAGCCTGCTGAAGCGGGCTGGATCTGAACGCGCTTATGAACGGTTCCTCTTTCCTGGGGTATCTGGCGCGCCACCACGCCCGGCGGGTCAACCCGCGGGCTGTGCAGGCGATAGCCCGCTGCCAGGTGCCCGCTGGGCTCCGCCGGGCGTGGGACGGCGCCACATGCCCCACAGGTTCGTACACGTTCATCAGCGGGCTGGATACGAACATGCTTCAGCACCAAAGGCGGGGCAGATCGGGGGGCGGATGGCCTGCTGTTCAACGCTCATCATACCCACGGCGCCGGGCGAGGGCCATAATAGCGCGCTCAGAGCGAGATGACATCGGCCTGCGAGTGGATGTGGCCTCCGTTCGGAGCAGGATGCCCGGTACGGGCGCGCCGGGCCAGTGGGCGATAGGGGGTGGCATACCTTGCTGCCGGAGGTGGCGCTGCTCACGATTTGACACCGCCGGCGCATCGTGCTACCCTTGTGCGTGTTAACAGCTGAGAACCGCTGGGGGCGCCGGGTGAGCCCGGCTGAGAGCGCGGCCCGACTGATGCCGCTGACCCTTGGAACCTGACCTGGATCATGCCAGCGTAGGGAAGCACACGAGCGAACCGCTGACCATTCCAGGTCGGCGGTTTTCGTTTTTCAGAGGAGGATTCCCATGTATCGGCTTCTGATCGGAGGGTTGCTGCTGGCGCTGCTGGTGGCCTGCGGCGGCCAAGCCGGGGCGCCACAATCGACCGCCGTGCCGCCGCCGACCGCCGCGCCCACCACGGCGGAGAGTCCCGCGCTCCCGGCGGGCGGCGCGAGCGGCCAGCCGGCGCTGGTGGTGATGACGCACGACAGCTTCAACATCAGCCAGGAGACGCTCGCCGCCTTCGAGCGGCAGACCGGGGCGAGAGTGGAGTTGTTGCCCTCCGGCGATGCCGGCGCAGCGCTCACCAAGGCCATCCTCAGCAAGGACGCCCCGCTCGCCGACGTGTTCTTCGGGGTGGACAACACCTTCCTCAGCCGGGCGGTGAACGCGGACATCTTCGAGCCGTACGAGTCGCCGGCGCTCCAGGCCGTGCCCGAGCGCTTCCGGCTCGACCCGAGCCACCGCCTGACGCCGATCGACTACGGCTACGTCGCCATCAACTACGACAAGGCCGCGCTGGCGGAGCGGGGCCTGCAGCCGCCACAGGACCTGCGCGAGCTGACGAGGCCGGAGTGGAAGGGCACGCTGGTGGTGGAGAACCCGGCCACCTCCTCGCCCGGCCTGGCCTTCCTGATCGCCACCGTCGCCACCTTCGGCGAGAGCGGTGACTACACCTGGCTGGACTTCTGGCGAGAGCTACGCGCCAACGATGTGCTGGTGAGCGAGGGCTGGGAGGACGCCTACTACACCCAGTTCAGCGGCTCCAGCGGCAAAGGCCCGCGCCCGCTGGTGGTCTCCTACCTCACCAGCCCGGCGGCCGAGGTCTTCTTCAGCGAGGGGAAGCTGAGCGAGCCACCTACCGGCAATGTGCTGGCCGGCAGCTTCCTGCAGATCGAGTTCGCCGGCATCCTGAAGGGCACGCGCCAGCGCCCGCTCGCCGAGCGGTTCATTGACTTCATGCTGAGCAAGCCTTTCCAGGAGGACATCCCGCTCAACATGTTCGTCTACCCGGTGCTGCCGGACGCGGCGCTGCCCGAGGTGTTCCAGAAGTTCGCGCAGGTGCCCGAGCAACCGGCCGGCCTGCCGCCCGAGCAGATCGAGCAGAACCGCGAGCGCTGGATCGAGGAGTGGACCAGGACGGTGCTCCGGTAGCGGGAACCGTGGGGGGAGGCGAAGGCTCCCCCCACCCCACCACCTTTGGTGGCGCCGCTCGTGGGGAGGGTTGGAGCGGCTATGCCCCTCCAAAGAACTCGCGAGGGATCTTGCCGAGAGCCGGCCCCCCAACTCTGCAGCGTGTGTAACGGCGCGGCACGTTTCTTGACAGCACTACCATGGGGGGGTATAATACCCACACACCCCAGGGGGGTATCTAGCAGCGTGATGCGCTAAGGAGAAAGATCGCAATGGCCAAGCCGGTAACCGTTACCGATAACGACTTCGAGCAGCAGGTGCTGAAGTCCGACACGCCGGTCGTAGTAGACTTCTGGGCCCCGTGGTGTGGCCCGTGCCGCGCGGTTGCCCCGATCCTAGAGGAGTTGGCGACCGAGTATGACGGCAAGATGAAGGTTGCCAAGGTCAACACCGACGAGGAGCAGCGCTGGATGATGAAGTTCGGGATCATGGCGATCCCGACGATGATCTTCTTCAAGAACGGCAAGGAGATCCACCGCATCCAGGGGGCCGGCCCGAAGCGCATGCTGAAGGAGGCCTTCGAGGCCGTCATTAACGCGTAGCTGTCGAAGTGCTGCGTACTGCGAGCGGGGTCTTGGCACGCAGCAGTTTGTGTCGAGGAGGTTAGGATGGCCGAGCCGAACACCGGCCGCGCGATCCCGGCGCCTGTCCGCGACGATGTGCTGCTGCGGCTGCGCCGGATCGAGGGGCAGATCCGCGGCATCCACCGGATGGTCGAGGACAACCGCGACTGCCGCGAGGTCGTGACGCAGCTGGCGGCGGTGAAGGCGGCGGTCGCCAGCCTCAACACGCTCGTGGCAGAGAACTACGCGCGGGACTGTCTGTGTGGCGGCGAGCCGATCGACCAGGAGGAGGTCTCACGCCTGCTGGACGTGCTCAAAGCCGCGCGGTAGCGATCCGGAACACGAAGGCACGAAGATTGACGACATCTTCGTGCCTTTGTGTCTTCGTATTTAGGGCCGCTCCGGATACCGTGGAGCGGGTAGGGTATCTGGGGAGGGCTGCGCCCTCCCCGGCCCCCTCCCCGCGGTAGGGATAGCCTTCGTGCCGCTCCGGATACCGTGGAGCGGGTGGGGTTATCCGGGGAGGGCTGCGCCCTCCCCGGCCCCCTCCCCACGGTAGGGATAGGCTCTTCGTGCCGCTCCGGATACCCCCTCCCCGCGGTAGGGATAGGCTCTTAGAGCAGGGCCTCGAGCTGCGCGAGGCGCTCCGCCAGGGTGTGCGGGTCGTCGGCGCGCAGGGTGACGTGGCCGAGCTTACGGCCGGGGCGGGGCGCCTTACCGTACAGGTGGAGGTGGGCCTCGGGCAGCGCCAGCAGCGCGGCGGGGTCGGGCGTGGCACCGATCAGATTGAGCATGGCGGCGTGGCCGCGGGGGGCGGTGGCGCCGAGCGGCAGCCCGGCCACGGCACGCAGATGGTTCTCAAACTGGCTCGTCGCCGCGCCCTCGATCGTCCAGTGGCCGGAGTTGTGGACGCGCGGGGCCATCTCGTTCACGACCAGGGACCGAGGGTGGGCAGCTGCCAGATCTCGGTCCTCGATCCTTCGTCCTTCGCCCGTCTCGAACAGCTCGATCGCCAGCACCCCGACGTAGCCGAGCGCGTCGAGGGCGCGAGACGCGTAGGACTCGGCGAGCGCCTGCAGCTCCGGGGTGACGCCGGGGGCGGGCGCGAGCGAGCGGCGTAGCATGCCCGCGCGGTGCTGGTTTTCCACCAGCGGGTAGCAGGCGGTGGCGCCGTCCTGCCCACGCACCGCGAGGATGGAGAGCTCGCGGGCGAAGTCCACGAACCCCTCGAGGATCAGCGGCTGGCCGCCGAGCGTCCGCCAGGCCTCGTCTACGTCCGCCGGGGCGCGCAGCACCGCCTGGCCCTTGCCGTCGTACCCCAAGCGTCGGGTCTTGAGCACCGCCGGCAGGCCGATGGCGGCCAGGGCGGCGTCCAGCGCGGGCCGGGTGTCCACGGCGGCGAAGGGCGGAGTGGGGATGCCGAGGCGTTGGAAGAAAGTTTTCTCGGCCAGGCGGTCCTGGGCGGCCTCGAGGGCCGCGGGCGGCGGGAAGACCGTGGCCAGGCGCTCGAGGAAGCGCGCGGCGGCCACCGGCACGTTCTCGAACTCGTAGGTCACCAGGTCCAGGCCGCGAGCGAAGCGTGTGAGCGCCGCCTCGTCGTCGTAGCCGGCCACAAGCTGCTCGGCGAGCTGGCCGGCGGGCGCGCTGGACACCGGATCCAGGAAGCGGAAGCGCATGCCGAGCGGGTAGCCGGCGAGGGCGAGCATGCGGCCGAGCTGTCCTGCGCCGAGGATGCCGATGAGCATAGATCCCTCAAACACCACGAAGACACGAAGACGTGAAGGCCCGAAGATGATGAAGATTATATAGCGCGCTGCGCTGAAAGCTAACGTTGGGGCGCGGTTTGAGGGGA
>DATMBA010000245.1:0-9649 GCA_035559635.1 Roseiflexaceae bacterium | reverse complement strand
CCGCCGCTCCGGCGCACGCCCAGGGCGGCGCAGGGTGCCCGTGGCCCGGCGCGCCAGGCGGGCCGATCGTGCTCGACGGGCAGTTCGACGACTGGCCCGGCCGGGCGTGCATCGCCGATCCGCCCGGCGACTGCGGGAACGAGCGGTTGGACACGATCGCGCTCTTCAACGCCACCAACCCCGACGATCCGACCGCCTACTTTATGGTGCAGACCCTGGAGGGTGCGACCCAGCCGCTCGGCCTGCGCCTGATGATCGACACGAACGACGACGGAGTATACACCAGCGCCGTTGACCGAAGAGTCGAGGTGCGCTACCAGCCTCAGGCGAACGACTCGAGCGTCGACGTGGCGCTCTACGATGGGGCCGGCGCCTTCCTGGGGACGATCGCCAGCGACGCCGACTGGGGCGAGAGCCTGGACGAAGGTGGGCGGCGCGTGGAGTGGGGCGTCTCATTCGCGCAGTTGGGCATCACGGCGGGCCAGGCGATCCGCTTCCGCCTGGAGTCGCGCGGCGGGAACACGCCGGGGAGCAATGCCTGCGACGCAACCGACGAGGTGCAGTGGTCGCCCGCCGACGCGCTGGGCCTGGCGCTGCTGGCCCTGGCGCTCGGCGCGGGGGCTGTGGTGGCGGCGCGACGGCGGCGGAGGCTGGCGTGAGCGGGTGGCTGCTGGCGCTCGCGGCGCCGCTCTGGCTGGGGGCGGTGATCTTCCTGCGCGCCTTCCGCATCTGGCTGCTATACTATCTCGTCGCCGTCGTGGGCGGCGCCTACACGTTGGTGCTGCTCTCGCACCAACTGCTAGGCCTGGATCTGCTCCTGAGCCAGGCGACCGTCTGGTGGGTGGACCACATCGCTGTGTGGTTCGGCGTGCCGACGCGCACGTTCGACCGTGCGCCGGGGGTGCTGATGGTGATGATCGTCGCGCAGGACATCGGGTGGACGCTGCTGCAGGTGGGCGTCGAGTCCTCGGGCACGCTGGAGATCTGCGTGCTCACCAGCCTGCTGCTGTTCTACCCTGGCTGGTCGGCTCCGCAGCGGGTGCGGGCGCTGCTGCTGGGCCTTGCAGCCACATGGGCGGCGAATGTGCTGAGGCTGCTCTTGATCGCGCTCATGCTCCACTACCTCGGCAAGGGCGCGCTGGTGCTGGCGCACACCTTCGTCGGCAAGGCGGTGTTCTTCCTGCTCACGATTGCGATCTACGCCTGGCTCGTCACGTTCCCGACCGTGCGCGCGCTGGCCCCTGGTGCAGATTCGAGTGCGCCAATCCGATGAACCACATCGCGCCGCTAGTATTCTGGGGCATCTGGCTGTTCGTGCCGGCGCTGATCGACGGCGTCACGGCGGTTGCGAGCCTGGCGGGCGCGCTGCTGATTCGCCTACGGGCCCGCCGCCGCCCGCCGCTGTGCTTCTACCCACTGGTGTCGATCGTCGTGCCGGTCTACAACAGTGGGCGCACGCTCGCGGCCTGCCTGCGCTCCTTCGCAGCGCAGGACTACCCGCGGCGCCGGATGGAGGTGCTGCTGATCAACAACGGCAGCAGCGACGACTCGTTCGCGGTGTACGCCCGCCTGCAGCAGGAGCTCGGCCTCACCATCCAGTGGCATTCGATCGCCAACAAGGGCAAAGCCTGGGCGCTCAACGCCGGCATCCACCTGGCGCACGGGCAGTACATCTTCAACATCGACAGCGACACCGTGCTGGCGCCGGACGCCGTGCGCCGGGTGGTCGAGGCGTTCGAGGCCGAGCCGGATCTCGGGGCGGTCACCGGCGCCATCCGGGTGCTCCCCCCGCCGCCGGGCGCCACCTGGAAGCAGCGGGTGCTGGCTGGCTGCGAGTTCATGGAGTACCTCACGGCGTTCCACATCGGGCGCGAGCACCAAACCCTGATGGGCAACCTCTACACCCTCTCGGGCGCGTTCTCGGTCTTCCGCCGCGATGTGCTGCTGCAGACCTTCCTCTACAGCCAGGCCACGGTCACCGAGGACACCGACCTGACCTTCGAGCTGTACGAGCGCTTCCGCGACCGGCGGATCGGCAGCGTCAGCGCGGCGGTGGCCTACGTCCACCCGGTCGAGTCGCTCGGCGCGCTGTACGCCCAGCGCGTCCGCTGGCAGCGCGGCCAGCTCGAGGTGAGTGCTCGCCACAGCGCGCTGCTGCGGCGGGGGGTACTGCGGCTGCGCGGCTTCGCCCCGGCGCGCACGCTGATAATCGACCACACGCTGGCCTTCCCCCGGCTGGTGTGGACCTTTCTGCTACCGGCGCTGACGGCGTTCGGTTATGAGCCGCGGCTGATCGTCGGCGCCGGGATCGCGATCTACGCCTTCTACCTGGCGATCGACGGGCTGTGGCTGGCGGGTGGCTGGGTGCACGTAGACCGCGCCGCCAGAGGCCACCTGCGGGCCGTGCTCCCGCCGCTGGTGCTGCTGCCGCTCTACCGGATGCTGATCTTCTGGTTCCGCCTCAGCGGCTTCCTGCACGCCGTCGCCGAGCCGGGCGCCTGGCGCGTGCAGGACCCGGTGACACAGGTGCGCGTCGGGCTGGCAAGCCTCCGCTACCAAGCGCGCGCGACGCTCCGAAGGGCGGCGGCCCATCTCAGGCACGGCGGTTAGTCCAGCTCCTCGTACTTCTTCATCGGTTGGCAGGTGCGACGGGCTTCGTCCTCTGTGGTTTTACTGCGAAGCCACGAAGGCGCGAAGGCCTGCGAACGACGAACTAGTTACGAAACTGCAATCAATGTTACATTGATTCCCCTCAGGGCGCTCCCTATACTGAGGACGCTTCGCAGTGGATCCGTCGCGGCCCGTAGCACTCGAACGTTGAAGCCAGGCGAGAACATCATGGAACGCATCTCAGCACTGCTCCTGACGGACCTCCGGTTTCTGATCGCTGATCTCGGCAAGGACGGCGGGCTGATGGGCCCTTCGATCTATGACACCGCGCAGGTGCTGCGCCTCGCCCCGCCGGAGGAGGGCGCGGACGCCGGCCTTGAGTGGCTGCTCGCGCAGCAGCGGGCCGACGGCGGCTGGGGCATCCCCAACGTCCCGCTGGCTCGCACTGTCCCCACCCTCGCCGCCGTGCTGACTGTCGCGGCCTACCTCGGCCGGGCGCACCCGGCCGTCCAGCGCGGGCTGCGCTTCCTCGCCGAGCAAGAGGCGCTCTGGACCGATCCGCTGCCGGACGACCTTCCGGCCGGTGTGGAGTTGCTGGCGCCGCACCTGCTCGATGAGGCGGCCGCGCTTGGTCTCGCCATCCCGGCGACGTATGCGCCGCTGCGCGCGCTCGGGCACCGCCGCCGGGCGCTGCTGGCACAGATCGGCCCCCGCCCCGGCACGACGATCGCCCACTCTTGGGAGGGGTGGGGCACGACGGCTGGGACTGAGTTGCTGGACCCTGCTGGCAGCCTCGGCCTCAGCCCGGCTGCCACCGCGGCCTGGTTGCGCGCTGCGCGCGGGCGGGCCGACCTGCGGGCCGAGCAGCAGGCCGCGCAGCGCTACCTCCGGCGAGCCGCGTCCGTCACCGGCGCCGGTGTGCCGGGCGTGGTGCCCACGGTCTGGCCGATCGCTCGCTTTGAGCAGGCCTTCGCGCTGTACATGCTCCTGATCGCCGGCCTGCTCGACCACCCGGCGCTCCGCGATGTGGTGGCGCCGCAGGTGGCCGACATGGAGCGCGCCATGCGGCCTGAGGGCCTGGGCTTCAGCGACTGGTTCGCGCCAGATGGCGACGACACCGCGGCGGCCTGTGCGGTCTTCGCCGCCCTCGGTCTGCCGACGCACCTGGATGCGCTGCGCCGGTTTGCATCCGGCGACCGGTTCTGCACTTGGCATGGCGAGCTGCAGCCCGCCCCGTCCGTCACCTCACATGCGCTGCACGCGCTGCGGCTGGCGGGCGGCGAGCGCCGGGAGTCCGTGGCGTACCTGCTGGGCCAGCAGCGGCCGGATGGCCGCTGGCTGGGCGACAAGTGGAACCGCTCGTGGGTGTACACCACCGGGCAGGCGCTGATCGCCCTGAGCGGGCAGGCGCCGCAGGCCAGCATCGAGCGCGGCGTCGCGGCGCTGCTCGTAGGGCAGCGACCCAGCGGCGCCTGGGGGGAGCCGCATCCCACCGGCGAGGAGACGGCCTATGCGGTGCTGGCGCTGTGCGCGCTGCAGCGCGAGGGCCAGCTCCCGGCGGGGGCGCTCCCGGCCTTGGAGCGTGCCGCCGCCTGGCTCGCTCGGCCGGAGCGGGCGCCGGACGGCGAGGACGTGATCTACTGGCTCGCCAAGGAGCCTTACCGGCCGCAGCGGGTGGCGCGCATCTGCGAGTTGGCGGCCACGGCGCTGGCTTGGGAGACGCTGCGGCGCAACGATCGCTACACGATCGCTACCGTCTCGCATCTCGCCACAGCGCCAGACGTTGCATAAACTATAAGCCAGGGTTCGCGCGACGCCCCTCCAAGCCTCCCCAGACCGCAGAGGCCGCGCAGGGGCGGGCGGGCGGGGGAGATGTGGGGGCCGCAGGCCCCCACGCCTCCAGCCGAGAGGCTTTTAAGCTCTAAGAAGCAGGGCGCGAGGCGCGTAGCGCCACACGGCCATGCAGGAGATACCATGTCGCTCAATCTTCCTCCGTCGCTGGAAGCCTTTCTTGCCGCTCCGCTGGACGACGTGCGCGCCGTCGCGCCGGCGACGGCGATCTACGCCGTGGGTGGCACGCGCCGCCAGGCGGTGCTGGCCGGCATCGCCGCCGACGGCGACGACTACCCGCGCTTCAGCTTCGAGCGCCTGCTCGACTCGCTGTCTACGCTGTTCCGCTGCGGCGTGCGTCACGCAATCGTGACCATCCTCCAGTCCCCGCAGATGGCCGAGGTGGGGCGTTATCGCGAGCGCCTGATGCACTGGCTGGCCGAGGGCACCAGCAGCCGCGAGGCCCTCGCCGCCTACCGTGCGCGCGGCTGGCGCGTGCGGCTGATCGGCGGCGAGGCCGTGCCAGCGCTGGACGCCGCGGCCGCCACCCTGCGGGAGAGCACGCCGCATGGCCAGGCCACCGTCTGGTACTACACGAGCGTCGATCCGCAGGACCACTGGCGGCACATCCTCGCAGCTGGTGCCGAAGGCGCGCGCACCCAGGCGGAGGTGATCCGCGCGATCTGCGGCGAGGATGTGCCGCCGGCTGAGCTGTACCTCGCTTTCGGCAAGCCGCTGTTCGGCACCGACCTGTTCCCGCTGGCGCTGGCGGCCGGGACCGTGCAGTGCTACTGGACGCAGCGGCCGGGCTACGACCTGCCCGAGGCCGACCTGCGGCGTGTGCTGTACGACTACGCCTTCACCCGCCGGACCTGGCGGGCGGACAAGCTCCCGCGCTACGCTGCCGTCAGCGCGCAGCGGGGTCTCTGGAATCGCGGCGACATCCTCGGCATCGGCCGGCGCGTCGGCGGGTTCTGGTACCCGGTAGCGGAGGGCATCCCTCCTGAGGAGAGCCTGTGAACATCACCCAGCGCCAGAGCGGAATCTTCCTGCTCGCCCTGCAGACGTTCATCGCTGTGCTCCTGTTCGTCGGCATGCTGTTCATGCCGACCTCGCCGCTCACGCTGGCGGGGGTCGCCGTCGGCGCGCTGTCCTACGTCGGGCTGCTCGCCGCCTACGTGCGCGGCTGGGAGCCGGCACGCCTGGTGGCGGTGCTGCTCATCACGGCGCTCACCGCCGTGGCCCTGCCCGAGCCGTACGTCTCGCAGCAGCCGGCCTTCTCCATCCTGATCGGGCCGGTGCTAGCGCTGGTGCTGACGCGGCCGATCTGGGTGGTGGTCAGCACGGCGGGCGTGGTGGGCGCCCTGCTGATCCGCAGCGGCGGGCAGGGGGTCTACACGGACCCGATGAACCTGGTGGTGATCGTGGCCCTGGTGGGCGGGATGATCCTGGCGCGGCTGGTGACCGAGACCGCCCAACGGGAGGCGCATGCCAACGCTCGGCGGGCCGAGGAGGAGCGCGGGCAGGCCGAGCGGCGCGCCGCCGAGCTGGACGTGACCAGACGGCAGCTGGAGGAGGAGTTGGAGCGGCAGCGCTCGCTGCTGGCGCTGGTGGACACGCTGGAGACGCCGGCGGTGCGTCTGGCGGACGGGGTGCTGTTCGCGCCGGTGGTGGGCCATGTGGATTCGCGCCGGGCCGACGCGCTGACGCACCGCCTGCTGGAAGCGGTGCATGCGCAGCGCGCCCGCATGATGATCATCGACATCGCCGGCGTGGCGATGGTGGACACCGGTGTGGCGGCGGCGCTGCTACGCACGGTGCAGGCGCTGCGCATGCTCGGCTGCCAGGTGGTGGTGAGCGGCATCGCGGCGCCAGTGGCCTCCTCGCTGGTGGATCTCGGCGCGTCGCTCGGGAACATCCGCACCGTCCGCAGCCCGGAGGAGGCGCTGGCGCTGGTGGTGGATCAGAACTGACGACAGGTTTGCCCTCACCACGAAGGCACGAAGGCGCGAAGGTTTGAAGATGTGTTCGGGGTATGCGCAATCATGCTGCAGATACCCCGAAAGCATATCACGCTTCGTGTCTTCGTGTCCCCGTTTCCCGTCACCCCCACGAATCGGCGATCAGGCCCGGCTCGCCAGAGACGAGGCCGATCGCGCGCGCCCAGGAGTCGCTCTCGGCACCCGATGGCTCGGCCTGGAAGCGGTAGTCCTGCTTGCGGATGAACTCGTCCAGCTCGTCGGCCAGGCGGCGCCACACTTCGAGCTGTGCTTCGCGCAGTCGGTCGAAGGTGTGCGTGTCGGGGGCTCGCGCAAGCGTGGCGCGCAGGTGTGGCAGGCACAGCCCGGCCGAGGCGCGCAGCGCGCCCTCCAGCGTGCCGTCACCAACGTGGTGCGCGAGCGCCGAGCCGTAGACCTCGTCCTGCTCGCGCAGGTAGATACAGGCCGGGCAGGGGGCCTCGGCGGGCAGCGGGCTGGTGTCCCGCGCCGGGCGGCGTACGGCCCGCCGCAGGCGCGCCTCGATCGTGGGCGGGGTGCGCTGCGCCTCGGAGAGCTGGCGCATCAGGGTCCCCAGCACGTCGCGGTGGACGATCGCGGCGCCGAGTGCATCCCGTGAGGCGCGTAGCATGCGGCCGTGCGCGGCGCAGAAACCGCGCGAGGCACGGATCACCTCGCGCACCCGCCGGTCGCCCACCCCCTCGTAGGCCACCGCGTCCAGGTAGCGGCGCAGGCTGCGGCGTAGCAGCGCGCACAAGGCGCACTCGGGGCCGGCGAGCGCCTCGCGCAGCTCGAAGAAGAGGGTGTGGGACACAGCTCCCTCCTGGGGTGGTGCGAGGGGCTTCTCCTCGCGCTCCCCGCTGTTATGCCTCTGCCCCCAGCGTCTCCAGAGCCTCCGGCGGCAGGCCCCAGGCCGCCACGGCGGCCGCCTCGTCCGCGGCGCTGGCGCATTTCTTGAAGCGCGCGCCGGAGACGCGCTCCACGCGCGCCCTGCAGTCCTCCCAGGTGGCATGGCGGCGCAGCACGCCGTCCACCAGGCTCAGATAGCTCGGCCCGGGGGGGCGCCCGGTCCCGCCCGGGGTGGGGGTGCCGGGCGGTGGCGGCTGGCGGCCGGCCGCGTAGGCCTGCGCGATGGTGTTGGCGCGCTCGTTGTACGTGTGACCGGTGTGGCCGCGCACATACTCCCAGGCCACCCGCGTGCCAGCCGCCCGGTCTAGCTCCTCCCACAGGTCGCGGTTCTCCACCGGGCGGCCCTCCACCGTGACCCAGCCGCGCCGCTTCCAGCCGCGCACCCAACTCGTCATGCCGTTCACCAGGTACTGGCTATCGCTGAACAGGCGCACCGGCTCGCCGGCCGGGACGCGTCGCAGCGCCTCGAGGGCGGCGCGCAACTCCATGCGGTTGCTGGTGGTGCGCGCCTCGCGCCCGCCGATCTCCTCGGTCTCGCCGTCGCGCACGATCACGGCCGCCCAGCCGCCGGGGCCGGGGTTGCCGCTGCACGCGCCGTCGGTATAGATTTCGATCATATTCTGTCCCTATGATCCACCCAGTGGTTGTGGTGGTGGGTTTTCACGGGAGGGCGAAGCCCTCCCGTGGACCCTCCCCTGCATTCGTCAGGATCGGTGAGGCCAACCACCACCCAAATAAGGGAGGCGCGCAGGGCTTCGCCCTCCCCATCTATCCTGGGAGGGGTGTGGGCCGCTCCCCGACTTTGACGTGGCCCTGTCCCCTGGGCGGACGCCACCTGGCGCAGGGTGGGGCTTGGGGAGGCGCAGCCTCCCCGACTTTGACGTGGCCCTGTCCCCTGGGTGGGCGGCGCCCGCGCAGGGAGCAAGAATGATATAATACCGCGCGGTAACGGATACTGACAAGGGGTTCAACTGATGCGACGGATTCTCGCGCTGCTGCTGATCGTCTCGCTCTTCCTCGCCGCCTGTGGCGGCGGCGGCGATACCACTGTGCCCCCGCCGCCGGCCTCTAGGCCGTTCGAGTCCAGCGGCAGCGAACAGGTGGATGCCCTGGTGGCCGAGTGGCGCACCGTGGCCTGGGAGCAGATGGTGGCCGATGGGGTCAAGCCGGAGACCAAGGAGGAGCGGGTCTACCTCTCCACCGCCAGCCTGGCCGAGATCGACAGGTTCTACGGCGAGTTGACGGCGAAGGGCTGGTACCGTCTGGCGCGCATGCCGGGGGTGAAGGACGACGTGCTGCTGAACGGCTACGAGCACGGCGCCACCTCGCTGGTGGTCGGCGCGGTGGATGCCAGCAAGTATGGCGGCCAGGGGGTGGTGATCTACACCCTCAAGGGCACGAAGTAATCGTGCGTGAGGGGAGGGTCAGGGAGGGCGCAGCGCTCCCTGACCCTCCCCTCGTGTACATCAGGCAGCGCCGTGTGATGGGGCGCTCGCGGGTAGGTCTCCACCGCACTCAGCACCCGTCAGGATGCGCCGGATCTGCGCCAGGTGGTCGTTGCAGTGGTGCGCGTACGTCTCCAGGATGTCGTCGATCGTCACCTCGCCGATCTCGGGGTGCAGCGCGGCGCGCCCCCAATCCGCCGGGCCGAGCGACTCGAAGAGACGCACCCAGCGGGCGTGCAGGCCGCGCAGCAGTTCGAGCGAGGCGCCCACCGGCATGGCGCATGTGTCTGGCAGGGCCGCCCAGGCGTCCTGGTCGTAGGGCTTGAGCGTCGGGTGCTCCTCGGTGAGGATGAGCTTGGTGCGGATGAAGGCGTTGGCGTGCGAGTCGGCCATGTGGTGCGTGACCTGGCGCACGGTCCAGGGGTCGTCCGGCGCATGTGTGTCCAGCCGGGCGTCGCTCAGGCCGCCCACCAGCGCGGCAAGCTCCTCCGGCAGCGCGGCGATGCGAGCGATGCGGGCGGCGCGGATATCGAGTGGGGTCATCGGTTCGGTCCTTTCAGGTCAGTCGCCGGGCGTGGGCATGATAGCAGGGCTACTCCTCACGCAAGATCGGGCTGAGCGCCACGCTGGTTGTGAACGACGGCCGCGGGGTGGGCGAGGGCGGCAGCGAGGTCGGCCGCGGGGTGGCGCCAACACACGCGGCGCTGCCGCTGTCGCGGAAGGTCTGGCCGGCCACCGGCACGAACTGCCAGGTATAGCTCGCCGCGTGCAGCGTCAGCTGCAGCACCCCGTGCGCGCTGGCGTTGCGCACCTCGCTGGTCGCCAGGGGCGGCGGGAGGAACGGCCGCAGCCCCGCCC
>DATMBA010000244.1:0-5814 GCA_035559635.1 Roseiflexaceae bacterium | reverse complement strand
GCTGCTGCAAAGCCCGCCGCTGCGGGCTGCAGGCCGCGCAGGCGGCCTGCGCAACAGCTCGCCCGCGGGGCCCAGCGGGCACCCCACGCGCCGGGCGTGGTATGCCACAATGGACGTTGACGTGGCCCTATCGCGCGGCGTGCTACGCGTAGACAAATACGAGTCGGTGCAGTACAATATGGGTGCTTTGCCGCGCCCTGTCGCGCCCAAAGCGCCTCGCCTCGTGACGAACCCGCCCTGTCGCCCTCATACTGCAGGCCAAACGCTGGCGGTGCTGCGCCGCAGGGTCGCATGTTGTCCCCCACCGCGCAACTCCTGCCAGATCGGGCGCTGGCGCCGCTACCGCTTGCCGACGCCGTCACACCTCCCGTCGCCATACCCGGGTGCACAGAGCACACCGCCAAGCGCCGCCAGACGTGCGGTGCCTGCGACAGAGCGTTGGAGCAGTGGAGTGCGCATGTCCCATGAGACTCATCCCCCGGCGCATGCACGATCCGCCTACCCGGGCGCCCGCGCGCTGGTGGTCGATGACGAGATGGTGATCACATCGATGCTGTGCCGGTCGCTCGAGCGGGCGGGCCTTCACGCGGGCGCGGCACACAGCGGCCGGGAGGCGCTCGAGCGGCTGCGCTCCGGCGAGTACGACGTGGTGATCTGCGACCTGCGGATGCCGGACGTCAGCGGCCGGGAGCTGTTCGCCCAGCTGCAGGCCGAGCTGCCGGCTGTGACACGCAGGATGATCTTCCTCACCGGCGACACGGCCAGCGGCGACACCGAGGACTTCCTGCGGCGCAGCGGATGCCGCTACATCGCCAAGCCGTTCGAGCTGCGCGAGATCATTGCCCTGGTCGATACGGTGCTGGCGGAGACCTTCGGCAACGAGCGCACGACCTCCAGCTAGCGCCCCTCCTTATCTTCCTGCCATCGCAGGAGGGTGCAGCCCTGCGGTATGCCCACTCACCAGCGCTGGAGGGCGGGTGCGGGCGTCAGCCCGCCCGCATCGCCATCCACCAGGGAGCGTGTGCGAACCTGGTGGGGAACCCTGCTATAATGCCCCGCGCATGGACATCTTCTACTCCGATACCTTCGTGCTGCCGCTGCCCGAGGGACACCGCTTCCCGATGAGCAAGTACCGACTGCTGCGCGAGCGGGTGGGCGCCGCCGGGCTGGGGCGCTTGCGCGTGCCTGAGCCAGCGAGCGATGCCGAGATCCTGCGCGCCCACAACGAATCCTACCTCCGGCGGATGCAGGCTGGCACGATGACCGAGGGCGAGATGCGGCGCATCGGTTTCCCCTGGTCGCCGCAGATGGTCGAGCGCTCCCGGCGCTCCTCCGGCGCCACCATGGCTGCCTGCCGCTCCGCCCTGCAGGACGGCCTCGCCGTGAGTCTGGCCGGCGGTACCCACCACGCCTACGCCGACCACGGCGAGGGCTTCTGTGTATTCAACGACAGCGCCATCGCCGCGCGCGCCATGCAGGCCGAGGGGCGCGCCCGCCAGGTGCTGATTGTGGACTGCGATGTGCACCAGGGCAACGGCACCGCCGCCATCCTGGCTGGGGACGACACGGTCTTCACCTTCTCGATCCACGGCGCGAACAACTTCCCGTTTCACAAGGAGCGCGGCGACCTGGATATCGCGCTGGAGGACGGCACGGGCGACGCGCCCTATCTGGCGGCGCTCGAGCGGGGGCTGCACGAGGCGATCGAGCGCTCGCGCGCCGACCTGGCGATCTACCTGGCTGGGGCCGACCCGCACGAGGGCGACCGGCTCGGCCGGCTCAAGTTGACGCTAGCCGGGCTGCTCGAGCGCGACCGCATGGTTTTCGACGCCTGTCGCTCGGCCGGCATCCCGGTGGCCGTGACGATGGCCGGCGGCTACGGGCGCGACATCCAGGATACTGTTGCCATTCACTTTCAGACGGTGGCGCTGGCCGCACAGTTCGCCGGGACCGCTGAGGGGCTGAGGGATTTTCAGCATTAAAACGGGTATCCTGGCGGCGTCCCACGCCCGGCCCGTGAACGGGCGGGCTCTCCTTCCGAAGGCCGCCTGCGCGGCCTACACCCTAGCCCGCGCAGGCGGGCTTGGTAAGCGTGGGAGAGCGTCACGGACCCGATGCGTTGGTAAAACGTCATCAGCGGCCGGACGTGGGAGCACGGAGGGACCGCCCCGGCGGGGATGGTGCTGTGCACGCTGCAACACCATGCCCCACACCCAACCCCATCCGGTGAACGCGTGGGATCGCCCCGCGCACGAGGTCGGCACCTGATGATCACGCCCGGCCAGCGTACGAACCTGCTCCAGATGGTGCGCGCGCGGGTGGCGCTCGGCCCCACCGCGCGCGGCGCCGCCTGCGTGGTGCTCGCCGCGGCGGTAGTGTACGCCGCCCTGCTGGCCAGCTACCTCCAGCCGATCAACGGCTTCTGGTCCAGCGACCAGGGCGTCAAGCTGATCCAGGTCCAGAGCCTGATCCGCAACAGATACCGCAGCACCGCGCTGATCTACCCCGGCGCAGCGCTCGACCCGGAGCGGCAGGTCAGCCCGCTGCGCGGCCAGTACCTCGAGCGCGGCGGGCGGGTGTACGCGATGTTCCCGGACGCCTTCGCGGCGCTCTCGGGGGCGCCGTTCTTCCTGTTCGGCTATCCCGGCCTGTATCTGCTCCCGGCGGGCGCGACGCTGGCCCTGCTGGCGGTATGTGCGGCGCTCGGCCGGCGGCTGATGGCGCCGCTCTGGACCACCGCGGCGCTGGCCATCCTGGCCTTGGCCTCACCGCTGCTGTTCTACAGCCTGACATTCTGGGAACACACGCTCGCGGCGCTGCTGGTGACGCTGGCGCTGCTGGCGGCGGTAGAGGGGCTGCTTCACGAGCGCCCGCGCCTGCTGCTGCTGGGGGGCGCGCTGGTGGGCATGGCGGCCTGCTTCCGCAACGAGACCGCCCTCGCGGCGCCCGCGCTGGCCCTGGCGCTTCTGCTGGCGCGGCCCGCGCGCCCGGCCATGCCGCTCGCCTGGCTCGTTGTGGGTACAGCGCTCGGCGTGGCGCCGCTGCTGTTTTTCAACCAGGCGGTGTACGGCGCCGCGCTTGGCCCGCACGTGCTGGTGGCCGGCCGCGCCAACAACCTGACGGCTGGCGAGGGGTTGGCCGGCTTCGTCGCCGCGCGCGCCGCCTGGGCCGGCATGCTGATCGCGCCGCTGGACGACGGGCTGCTCCTCGGCGGCCTGGCGTTGCTGGTGCTGACGGCGCTGGCCGCATGGGCCCACCAGGCGCGCACCATTCCGACGGCGGCACTGTACGCCGCGGCCCTCGCGCTGGTGGCGGTCAGCCTCGCGCTGCAGCTCCGCCCGTCTGCCGGCCTGCAGACCTCGCTGCTGGCCACCTTCCCGCTCGTGCTGCTGGCCCTGTTGCCGGCCGCGCCCGGCACATCGCCTGCGCCGCGGCGGATCGCCCACCTGCTCGTCTGCTTCGGGCTGGCCTATATCCTGCTGGCCTGGGTGGTACGCCTGCCGGACGGCGGCGCGCAATGGGGGCCGCGCATGCTGCTGCCCGCCCTCCCGCCGCTGGCGCTCGCCGGCCTGTGGCGCGCCTCCACCTGGGCCGCGCGCGGCGCCGGCCCCACCTTCGCCGTCGCCGCCGCCATCGCGCTACTCGTCAACGTCGCGGCGCTCTCCGAGGTGGAGGGGCTGCGCCAGCTGCGGGCCTTCAACCGCAGCAACCACCAGATCACCACCACTGTGGACCACAGCGGCGAGCGCGTGGTGATCACGGACACCTGGTACGCCCCGCCGCTCCTCGCGCCGCTGTTCTACGATGGGCGGCTGGTGTTCCTGGTGGACGACGGGCGCGATCTCGACGCGCTGCTCGATCGCATGCAGCGCGCCGGCATCACCAGCTTCTACTACCTCGGCGCCCGCCAGGAGGAGATCGCCGCCGGGTCGCGCCGCTGGCCGGGCCTCACACCCGCCGGCGAGGTGCAGCGCCTGCCGCAGGGACTCAACGGCGCGGTGTACCGGCTAAGACCAGGTTTCGCTGCGCGGCTTCTGGCCTTCCAGACTGGGGAGGCTCGGTGGGGTGAAGCCCTTCCGAAAAATGTTTGTGTGGGGGCCAAAGGCCCCCACGCCCCCATGCGCGTGCGCGCGAACTTTGTCTAAGCGAGTGCGTCAGAACGCGTCCGACCCGGCCACCCACGCCGTCCGCGGGGGGAAGAGCGCCGCCAGCAGCGGCGCCGCCTCGGCTGGGATGCGTTGCCCCTCTTGCCCGGCCGCCCACCACACCGGCCGGAAGCCGAACACCAACTGGGTGAACACCTGCAGCGTCAGCGCCGCACTGGCCGTCGTGTCGCTGGCCTGCTCGGCCAGGCGCAGCTCGCCCGGCGCGAGCGCCAGCGCGAAGCGCTCCGCGTCCACCGCCAGCCCCAACGTGCCGCGCCACCCCAGCCCCGCTCGCCGCCACTGGGCGTGCAGCTCCGGCACAAGCGACGCCAGCAGCCCCGGCAGGTGCGCCGGACGTGCCATCCAGCCCTCGTTCGGGTGGTGGTTGGTGCGGCTCGTGAGGTACAGGTGGTCCGCCAGCTGGTAGAAGGTCGGCGAGTCCGGCGGCAGCGGCCAGATCAGCTCCTCCGGCGGCTCGTCGTCCGTCTCCAGCAACTCCGCGTGGTGGCGCAGCAGCGCCAGGGCGGCCGGCCAAGTGTCGGCGGCGGCCTCCTGCGCGTAGTGATGCTGGGCGTACCAGGGCAGCAGCAGGTAGCCGCGCACCCGGCCGGCCGGGTCCACCGCCAGCAGCGGCGGGTTCTTCGGCAGGCGCGTGCGCACGAAGTAGCGCTGCCGCTCCAGCGTGCGGGTGAAGCTGCCGGGATAGCCGCCGTAGTGCCGCTCGTACAGCTCGAGCAGCGCCGGCGCGTCCGCCTCCGTCGCCTGGCGCACGCGATGGTCGCCGGGGGGCAGGTCCAGCACCGCCGCGCGGCTCACCAGATGCCGGGTGATGTCCAGCACATCCACGAAGCCGAAGCGGTGGTAGAAGCCGCCGATCCCGTCGAGCAGCAGCAGCCCCTGGCGGCGCGCCCGGCCGTGCTCCACCGCGTCCCGCATCAGTGCGCTGGCTGCGCCCTGCCGCCGGTGGGCCGTCCGGGTTGCGACGCCGCCGATGCAGCCGGTGCGGATGCGCGCTGCCCCGATGTGCAGCTCCAACTCGTAGTGGATGTAGCCGCCGAGGTACGCGCCGCCGCGGAACGCGCCGCGCAGCATCCCCGGGTAGCCGCCCGGCAGGCCCGTGACGTAGGCGCGCCACGCACCCACCTGCGCGTCCTCCTGCGGGTTGCTGGAGAACATCTCGACCAACGTGCGGAACAGCGCGTCGGTCTCCGCCTCGCCCGCCAGCGCGCGGACGACGATCTCGCCTGGCTCGGACATAGCCGTCGCTCGCATGAAGTGAGGTATAGTGTTCCCCAGCATACCACGCGCGCCGCGAAATGGGTAGCGGTGCCCTGGCGCGGCAACACCTGTTGCCACCGAGCAGGGCGTGCCGCTCTACCGGCGGCTCGGCTTCCAGACCGTGGGCGCCATGAGCCGCTATCTGTGGCGCGCCGGCTGACACTGCGTGGGAGCGTGTGGCGCTCCGCTATAATATAGTGCGCTGCATCGATTTCTAAACGGGGAGGCGCTAGGGGCAATACTTTTCAGATAAGCGGGCGCTGCCCGCAGCGGGGGGGTGCGGGGGCCGCAGGCCCCCGCGAACTCCTTCCCGGTGGGGGTGTGAGGGCAGCTCCGCCGCCCCCACACCTCCCGTATTTGAAAGGTATTGGGGCCAGGGGAGGGCAAAGCC
>DATMBA010000243.1:0-7343 GCA_035559635.1 Roseiflexaceae bacterium | reverse complement strand
GCGCGCCGCGCGCCAGCCGATCCTGCGCTACGACCCGCAGGTGTTCGCCAGGCTCAGGGAGGAAGGGGTGCGGGGCTGACAGAGAACCGCACACGTCCTCCGGTACGGTGGTCTCAGGGAGGGACAGGCCCTCCTTGAGACCCACCGCTTCCACCGGACGTGGCAATCAGGACACCTCCACGTCATGCGCGCCGCTCTCCTGCTTGCCAGCCGAGGTGATGCGGACAAACTCGGCGTTGGCCCACAGCTCCGCGATCGTCGCCGCGCCGCCGTAGCTAAGGCCCGAGCGCAGCCCGCCCACCAACTGATAGAGGATGTCTTGCACCGGGCCGCGGTCCGGCACCATCGCCTCGACCCCCTCGGGCACCACGCGCTCCCAGTCCTCCGGGTTCACCTCGCGCCGCAACTCCACCTCCTGGCGGTCAATGTTGGCCGTGAGCGAGGCCATGCCGCGCACCACCTTGTAGCGCCGCCCGCCGCGCACTACGCTGGCTCCAGGGGCCTCGTCGGTGCCGGCCAACAGGCTGCCGAGCATCACCGTGCTGGCGCCGGCCGCCAGCGCCTTCGTGATGTCGCCCGACGTGCGGATGCCGCCGTCGGCGATGATCGGCACGCCTAGCCCGTGCCCGGCCTCGGCGCACTCGGCCACCGCACTCAGCTGCGGCACGCCGAAGCCGGTGACGATGCGGGTGATGCAGATCGATCCGGCACCCACCCCCACCTTCACCGCGTCCGCCCCGGCGTCCACCATATCGCGCACGCCCGCGGCGGTGGCGACGTTGCCGCCCACCACGTCCACCTGCGGGAAGCGCTCCTTAAGCGCCCGCACCATCTCCAGCGCGCTGTCCGAGTGACCGTGGGCGATGTCCACCACCAGCGCGTCGGCGCCAGCGGCCACGCAGGCCGCGGCCCGCTCCAGGTCCGAGGGGCGTACGCCCACGGCGGCCGCCACCCTGGGGCGCCCGCGCGCATCCTTGGTGGCGCCCGGCCACTGCTCCATCTTGACGATGTCCTGTGCGGTGATCAGCCCTACCAGGCGGCCGGCGGCGTCCAGCACCGGTAGCTTCTCTACCCGGTGGGTGGCCAGCAGTTCGCGCGCCTCGTCGATCGTGGTACCCTCGCGCACCGTGACCAGCCGCTCGCGCGGGGTCATCACTTCGGCCACCGTGCGCTCCGGGTTGCGCTCGAACATCAGGTCGCGGGTGGAGACCAGCCCGAGCAGCTCGCCGCCCTCGTCCAGCACCACCAGCCCGCCGATGTGGTGCTCGCTGAGGCGGGCGCGCGCCTCGTGCACGGTGGCGCCGGGCGGGACGCTGTGTGGCTGCTCCACCATCAGGCCCTCGGCGCGCTTCACCCGCGCTACCTCGGACGCCTGGCGCTCGATCGTCATGAAGCGGTGGATGACCCCCAGGCCGCCGCTGCGCGCCAGGGCGATCGCCATGGCCGCCTCGGTGACGGTGTCCATGTTGGCGGAGACGATCGGGATGGCGAGCCGGATGCGCCGGCTGAAGCTGGTGGCGGTGCTCACGGCGCGGCGCGAGCGCACGGTGGAGCGCCGCGGGACGAGCAGCACGTCGTCGAAGGTCAGGGCTGTTTCGGGGCGTATGTTCATATGAGTGCTCCTCTCAGTGCCAACAGGTCTATGAAGGGCACGAATGTGGCGGTGGCCCGGCAACGCCTGCGGCCGGAGCGCCTGCCGTTCTTCGTGGCCTTGGTGGATTCTCGTCGGCAGGTGCTGCCAGGCACAGCATCCCGGCCGCCGTCCTCGGTCCCGACGAAGAGAATCTCACCCGGCATGGCGCACGCGACCCTTTCTTGCACACGCGTGGAATCGTCCCATGATCCCCTCCCGCTGTCAATGGATAGGGTGCGTGGGGTTCGGAGAAGCTTCGCCTCCCCGAACCCCACGCCCGCCGCAGAAGGGGGCGCGCGAGGGGCTTTGCCCTTCACACTCCCAACATGCAGCACAGAGGAGATAGCAGGAGGCGGGCCGCGCGATGCACAGCCCGCCTCCTGCTGTCTCCCCGGTGTGTGAGTTAGTGGCTGCTCATCTGTTGGCCCACCGGCACGTCGAAGACCTCTGGGTTGGCCTCGCCCTCGGCCACGATCTGCGCCACTGCCCCCTTGTCCAGCGCCCGGCTCAGCGCGTGGTCCACGAGCGTGTAGGTGCCCGGCACGTCGATGGTGAACTCGACCCACGCCGCGCCGCCCGCCGGGATGAGCGTGGTCTGTACGTTGCTGGTGCCCTCGCTCGCGCCCTCCGCGTGCACCGTGTCGAAGATCTCGCCGATCACGTGGAAGTTGCTCGCCACATTCGGGCCGCCCACGCCCACGAAGATCCGCACCCGCTCGCCCACCTTCGCCCGCATCGCGTTGTCGCCTGTCAGGCCGGCGGCCTTGCCGTTGAACACCACGAAGGTCGGCCGCTCGTCGCGCATCGCGCTGCTGCTCAGCGCCAGGTGGCCCTTCGTGCCGCGCGCCTGCTGGGTGTAGATGTCACCCTGCATCACGTAGAACTCGCGGTCCACCGGCGCCAGCCCCTCCTCCGGCTCCACCACGATCAGCCCGTACATGCCGTTCGAGATGTGGGTCGGGATGTGCGGCGTGGCGCAGTGGTAGACGTACACGCCCTCGTTCATGGCCTTGAAGGTGAACTGCTTGGTCTCGCCCGGCGCCACCTGCGTAGCCACCGCACCGCCGCCCGGCCCGGTCACGGCGTGCAGGTCGATCGAGTGCGGCGCCGTGCTGCTCGCGTCATTGCTCAGGTGCAGCGTCACCGTGTCGCCCACCCGCACACGCAGCAGCGGGCCGGGCACCGTGCCGTCGAACGTCCAGTAGGTGTAGGTGGTGCCGTCCTCTAGCACGCCGTTCACCTCTCTGGTGGTGATGTGCAGGTCGTGGTGCTCGGGCGTGCTGCGGGCGATCGGCGGCGGCAGGTCGGTCGGGTCCTTCATCACTTCCACCGCATCCGCGGCGGCCGGGCGGACGGTCGGCTGCGCCTGGGCCTGGGCTGGCTGCGCCCCCCGCAGCGGCAAGGCATTCAGGCCGAAGAGCGCAGCGGCGGCGATGAGCAGCGCGGAGACGGCGCTCACGATGATCGTTCGGGTCTTCATCTCTGTTCCTCGTATGGTCTGCCGCGCTCCTGCGCGGTCGTTCTGTACCTGGCGAAAGGATAGCAGCCGCCCTGCTCGCTTCAATGTGACAATTGTCACGAGAGCAGTTAAGGGGCATTCGCGTATGGTGAAGGGCATCACAACCATCGCGCAGCGCCTTGACAGCCGCGCCGACGCGCGTTATAACGCTCGAATATGAACGACGAGTTGCTCGACGAAGCGCGCCGACGGGCGATCGATGTTCTGCGGCGCTGTGCCACCCCGTACGGCTTCCGCGCCTCCGGCCTGGCCGCCGGCTACCCGCAGATCTGGGCCCGCGACAACGGCATCACCCTGCTCGGCGCAGTGGCCAGCGGCGACGAGGAGTTGCTCGCCACCGGGCGGGCGGCGCTCGAGACGCTCGGCAGGACGCAGTCCGAGCGCGGCCTGATCCAGCTCAACATCAACCCGGACACCGGCTTCGTCAGCACCGAGAACGCCGGTGCGGTGGACTCCAACCTGTGGTTCATCCTCGGCCACTACCTGTACCACGGGCGCACCGGCGATGCGCCATTCCTGGCGCGCCACTGGCCCACCATCGACCGGGCGCTGCGCTGGCTCGAATACCAGGATATGAACGAGTGCGGGCTGCTGGAGGTGCCCGAGGCCGGTAACTGGATGGACCTGCTGGCGGTACGCTACAACACGCTGTACGACAATGTGCTCTTCTATGCCGCGGTGCTGGCGCACCAGGAGTTGGCGCGCCAGCTTCCTCCCGGTGCAGCCGCGCACTGCCCCGCGGTGGATGCCGCCGGGCTGCACGAACGCATCAACCTGCTCTTCTGGGTGGACCGCTGCTGGGTGGCCGAGCACTTCGCCCATCACCTCGAGCGCCTCAAGGCCTTCCGGCTGGAATGGTTCATGCTGTACCACAACATCGGCAGCATCTCGAGCCGGCCGTTCTACTTGCCGTGGGTTGCGTTCCGCGAGTACGGCGACTGGTGCGACAGCCTCGGCAACGCGCTGGCGATCCTCACCGGGATCGCGGACGGCCAACGGGCCGAGCACATCCTGCGCTACATGCACCAGGTGGGCATGGCCGAGCCGTACCCCACCAAGGCGATCCACCCGCCGATCTACCCTGGTGAGGCGAACTGGCGCGAGTACTACCGCAGCCGGACACTGAACCTGCCGCACCAGTACCACAACGGCGGCATCTGGCCGATGGTGGGGGGCTTCCACGTAGCGGCGCTGGTGCGGCGCGGCTGGCGCGCCGAGGCCGAGCGGCTGCTGGTGTCGCTGGCGGGCGCCTGCCGCCAGGGGATGCACGAGGAGTGGGAGTTCACCGAGTGGATGCACGGTGAGAGCGGCCACCCGATGGGCTTCGCGCAGCAGGCCTGGACAGCGGCTATGTACCTGTACGCAGACCACGCGGTGCGCACCGGGCGCCTGCCGCTGTTCGATGACCTGCTGGCGGCCAAGCCGCCCGCGGCGGTCGCCGGCGAGGTGAACGAGTTTGTGGTCCGGGCCGGGGGTGGGCCGACGTAAGGCGCTCTCAGCGCAGAGTCTTCCTTTCAATTCACCCGTCCGGTAGGACGGCCACACAAGGAGGCGGCGCGACGCCGCAGAGACCCTATGATGCCAGAGGCAGAGCGATCCTCTGTCGAGCGGGTGCGCGGCTGGTTCCAGGCCAGCCTCGAGGTCCAGGCCCGGCTCGCGGAGTCTCAGGCGCCAGCGGTGGCGCGCATCGCCGATCTGATCAGCCAGACGTTCCGCGCTGGCGGGAAGCTGCTGCTGTTCGGCAACGGCGGCAGCGCGGCGGATGCGCAGCACGTGGCCGCCGAGTTCGTGAGCCGCTTCAAGCTTGAGCGCCGCGCCCTGCCGGCGATCGCGCTTAGCACCGACACCTCCATCCTCACCGGGATCGGCAACGACTACCACTTCGACCAGGTGTTCGCGCGCCAGGTGCGGGCGCTGGCCAGGCCCGACGACCTGGCGGTGGGCATCAGCACCAGTGGCAACTCGCCCGACGTGCTCAACGCCGTGGTGGCCGCACGCGAGTGCGGCGCGCGCACGGTGGGCTTCACCGGGGCGCGCGGCGGCCGCCTGCGCGACCTGGTGGACCTCTGCTTCCATGCCCCGTCCGACGACACCGCGCTGATCCAGCAGGCGCACCTCGCTGCATGGCACGCGATCTGCCTGGTGGTGGAGCAGGATCTCTCCTCCTAGCGTGCCTGCCTACCCACATGGAACGCTGCAAGCGCGCGCAGGCCTGCCCTTACAAGCGCTGCGCCACCGCCAGGAAGTGGGGCTGCCCCCCGCCTGTGATAGAATAGGTGTGCGTATCCTCCCCACAGCGCGAAGGGACACGCCATGGCCGAGCGGCGGCTGACGATTATGTCGTGGAATGTGAACGGGGTGCGGGCGGCGGAGCGCAAGGGCTTCCTCGGCTGGCTGGCGCAGTGCGGCGCCGACGTGGTGGCCGTGCAGGAGACCAAGGCCGCGCCCGAGCAGCTCTCCGCGGCGCTCCGCAGCCCGGTGGGCTACCATGCCGAGTGGTGCGCCGCCGAGCAGCGGGGCTACAGCGGTGTGGCCACCTTCTCGCGCGCCCCGGCGCTGGAGGTCGGCCGCGGCCTGGGCGACCCGCGCTTCGACAACGACGGGCGCGTGCTGGTGACGCGCTTCCCCGAGCTGGTCCTCTTCAACATCTACTTCCCCAACGGCGGGCGCGGGCCGGAGTGGGTGGAGCACAAGCTGGCCTTCTACGCCCGCTTCGTCCAGGTGGTGACGGAGTTGATGGCCGCCGGCGAGCGCGTAGTGGTGGCCGGCGACGTCAATACGGCCTTCGCCGAGATCGACATCGCCCGGCCGAAGGAGAACAGCAAGGTCTCCGGCTTCCTGCCGGAGGAGCGCGCGGCGATGGCCGAGTTCTACGCCGCCGGCTTGGTAGACACCTTCCGCCATCTGCGCCCCGGCGAGGTGAAGTATAGCTGGTGGGCCAGCTGGGGCGGCGCCCGCGAGCGCAACGTCGGCTGGCGCCTGGACTATATCTTCGTCTCGCCCAACCTGCTCGACGCCGTGGTGGATGCGGACATCCTCTGCGACGTGCCCGGCTCCGACCACTGCCCGGTCACCTTGACGCTGGCATTACGTTGAACGTTGAACGGGTTGCGGGAGCGATCGAAGCCGTACGGCCTCAACATGTCCCGAAACGTTCAACGTTCAACGCGCCAACGCGCAACGTCTATGTTGGGAAGAAGGGGAAGAGCCGCCGCATGTTCTCTGGCGTGAGGCGGCCGCCGTACTCGCAGCCCTCGAAGGCCTCGGCGTACTGCACCCGGCGGCCGATCTCCGCGCCGTACAGCTCGATCAGTTTGTCGCGGAAGCGCTCCGCGTCGCGGCGCAGGCGCGGCTCGTAGCGCCTGCGCAGCCAGGCGCGGCGCGCGCCCTCGTCCGCCGGCACCTCGCTCAGGTAGCCGCCGTTGTACGGCAGCCACTCGTAGAACTGCGACGTGTGGGCGTGGAACATGTCCAGCTTGCGGTCTACCACCTCATCGATCGCCACCACCACGTCCGGCGTGAACGGGTAGGGCTTCTGGAAGGTGTCGCTCACGTAGACGATCACCGGGTCCCTCGGCAGGTGCTCGTGGAAGGCCACGACGTTCGGCACCGTGACCATGTAGGCCGCGTCCTGGATGAGCTGCGCGGTGTAGCGGTGGTCGGGGTGGTAGTCGTTCGGCCGCGGCGACATGATCAGGTCCGGCCTGAACTCGCGGATCAGCGCGATGATCTGCCAGCGGTTCTCGAGCGTGGGCATGAGCTGGCCGTCGTGGTTGTCCAGCACCTGGTACTCGACGCCGATCACGGCCCCGGCTGCCTCGGCCTCGGCCCGCCGCCGCTGCGCGAGCCGCGCGCCGCCCGTCTCGTGGTGGCCCGCGTCGCCGTTGGTCACTGAGACGAACCGGACGGTGTGGCCCTGCCGGGCATAGAGCGCCGCTACGCCACCCGCGGTGAAGTCGCAGTCGTCCGGGTGCGCGCCGAACACCAGCACGCGCAGCTTCGCATCTGACATGGATCGCTCCTTTCTTGGGTAGGAAGGCTGCAGGGAGGGTGTGGCCCTCCCGGTCTCTCCCCTCCCGGAGGACTTCTGCGGTCCTCCGGAGAACTTCAGGGTGACATAATCTTATAGGTATAGGCTGCCGGCTCGCTGGTGAGGGGGGTGGCGCCGGCCACCACCAGCACGGCGCGCTC
>DATMBA010000242.1:0-5598 GCA_035559635.1 Roseiflexaceae bacterium | reverse complement strand
AGGGCTTTGCCCTCCCCTGAAACCCCACCCTATCCGGGTAATCCGGATAGGCCCTTAATACGGGGTGCCCGGTGACCAGCGTGATGAAGTTCGGCGCGGCGGCGGTGAGCGAGGCCGGCCCGCTGCGCGAGACGATCCGGATCGTCAAGGCCGTGGCGGCCGAGTCGCCGGCGGCGGTGGTCTGCTCGGCCCTCAGCGGCATCACCGACGCGCTGATCGGCGCGGCGCGTGCGGCCTCGCGCGGCGGCCTGGCCGCGGCCGAGGAGTCCCGGCGCGAGCTGTGGGGTCGCCACCGCCCACTGGCCGAGCGGCTGGTGGGCGACGACTGGGAGCGCGAGTTGCTCTACCGCGAGTGGGCCAGCCTGCTCAAGAGCTACGACCGCATCACGCGCTCGATCGCCACGCTCGGCGAGTACTCCCCCCGCAGCATCGACGCTGTGGCCGCGCTCGGCGAGCGCTTCGTCGCGCACCTGATCGCCGTGGCCCTGCGACAGAGCGGCGTGGCCGCACAGATGATCGACGCCACCGAGCTGATCGTCACCGACGACCACTTCGGCAACGCCGCGCCGGTCATGGAGGAGACCACTGCGCGCATCCGGGCGCGCCTCGGCCCGCTGCTGCAGGCACGCATCGTACCGGTGGTCACCGGCTACATCGGCGCCACCCGCGCCGGCGTTGTCACCACCCTCGGCCGCGGTGGCGGGGACTACACTGCCACCATCCTCGGCGCGGCGCTCGAGGCCGAGGAGGTGACGTTCTGGACCGATGTGGACGGCATCCTCACGGCGGACCCGAAGATCGTGCCGGAGGCCCGCACACTGCCCGAGCTCTCCTACGCCGAGGCGGCCGAGATCGCCATGCTCGGCGCCGAGGTGCTGCACCCGCGCACGCTGGCGCCGCTGGCGGCGCGCGGCATCCCGCTCGCCATCCGCAACATCGTGCGCCCGGCGCACGCCGGCACGCGTGTGGTGGCCAGCCCCGCGCCCACCGGCCACGCGGCGCGCGCGATCATCTCGGCGCCCGGCTTCAGCCTGGTGAGCGTGGCGGCCGCCGGCACGGCCGCCGCCGAGGACTGGACGCCCGAACTGGCGGCGCGTGCGCTGGCCCGCCTGGCCGAGACGCGGGTGGAGATCCTGAGCTTCGCGCAGAGCTTCACCGAACGCAGCCTCACGGTGGCGGTGCGCGCCTCGGACGCGGCCTTCGTGCGTGAGTGCCTGGAGGCGATCTTCGACCACGAGTTGGCCGCTGGCGCGGTGCGGGCTGTGGCGCCCTCCGGCCCGGTGGCGCTGGTGGCGGTGGTCAGCGCGCCCAACGGCAACTCGATCGCGCCCCGCACGCTCGCCGCCCTCGGCGCGGCCGGCGCCCACGTGCTCACGCTGGCCCAAGGCGCGGACTCCTTCCACCTCTCGGTGATCGTGCCCGAGCCGGAGGTCGCGCAGGTGGTCCGCGCCCTGCACCGCGAGCTGGGCCTGGCCTAGCACGTCACCACGAAGACGCGAAATCGCAAGCTGCATCCACACGTGCGTTGTGGCAGCCAGCTTGCGCTGCCGTACTGGAGACCTGGCCTGGGGCGGCGCTGCCCTGGCCGAACACAGACCTTCCGGCCTTCGTGCCTTCGTGTCTTCGTGGCCCGCTAGCTCCCCGTGCTCTGGTACTTCGAGACGCCATACTGCCAGAAGGCGCGCGCCGCGCCGAAGAACAGTGCGGCCGCCAGCGGCGCGGCCCACGCCAGCTCCCCCGGCAGCCCGTGCGGGTCGCTGCGGCTAAGGATGACCAGCGCGGCCGGGTAGTTGGCGAAGGCCACCGGCACGATGGACAGGAACACCGTGCGGATCAGGCGGTTGTAGATGCTAAGCGGGTAGCTCACGAGCGTCTGGCCGCCGAAGGTGAAAACGTTGATCACCTCCGGGGTCTTGATGGTCCAGAAGCAGATCGTGGCCCCGATCACGATCAGCCCCGTGTAGATCACCGCGCCGGAGAGCACCGCGAGCAGCAGCAGCAGCCCCTTGGATGGCGTCCAGGCGACCTCCAGCCGGCTCAGCGCGTAGGACAGCACCAGGGCGCCCTGCGCGGTGCGGCCCAGCCGCCGCAGCTGGAACTCGGAGGCCATGATCTGGAAGAAGCTGCCGAGCGGCCGCGTCAGCACGCGGTCGAAGCTCCCTTGCTGCATCATGCGCTCGAACGGCGCGTCGAAGCCGCGCGCCACCATCTCGGCCATGCTGAAGGCGATCGACGTCATGCCGTATAACAGCGCCACCTCCGGCGCGCTCCAGCCGCCGATCGAGGGGAAGCGCGTGTATAGGATGGCGATCACTGCGAACTCGAGGCCGGTGGCCAGCATGAACCCGACCGTGTCCAGCCAGAACGAGACCTTGTACTGCATCTGGGAGCGGATGCGGGCGCCGATCAGGCGGAAGTAGAGGGCGATCATCTTGCACTCGTGGTTGCTGGTGTACGTTGGAACGTTCAACGTTGAACGTTCCAACGTACACCGGTCATCCTCCCTGCACCACCACTTTCCGCACCGCCAGCCGCAGCACCAAGGCGGCGATCCCGGCCGTGGCGAGCACCCAGAAGACCTGGAGCAGCAGCGCGCCGGCCAACTCGGCCCCCGCGAGCTTGCCGAGGAACACCTGCGCCGGCACGCTGGTGACCGCGCGGAACGGCAGCAGCTCGGCGGCGCGCCTGAGCGGATCGGGCAGGAAGGCCAGCGGCAGCAGGAAGCCGGAGAAGAGTTGCATGACGATCGAGGCGATGATCGCCACGCCGGTGTAGTCTAGCAGCCAGAAGGCCACCAGGTTCAGCGTGAAGCCGAGCGCGAACGAGACCAGCATGGCCAGGCTGACGGCCAGCACGAAGGCGGCCAACTCGCCCATGGAGGGAACATAGGCGCCGAAGTATAGCACGCCGATCACGTAGGTGAGCGCCCCGCGCACGAGCAGGTTGAAGGCCCGCTCGCCGAGGGAGCGGCTGAGCCAGTAGCCGTAGAAGCTCCATGGGCGGTACATGTCCGCCACCACGTCGCCGCTGCGGATGGTCTCGGCCAGCTCCCAGGAGAACCAGCCGGCGCCGATCGAGATCAGCGACTGCGTGACCCACACGTAGCTGACGGCCTCGTGCACGCTGAAGCCGGCCACCGGGCCGCTGGCCTGGTACACCGCCAGGTACACGAACGAGAGCACCGCGCCGAAGAAGGCGTTGGTGAGCAGCCCGGCGATGTAGGCGCTGCGGTAGGCGGTGGCGCGCCGGAACGCGCGCACTGCGATCTCCCAGTATAGGCGCATTGATATAAAGGGGGGCGCAGCAGCAGCATGCCCCCGAACGCTATGATGCCTGGGCACCGCCGCTGCTGCGCCCTTAACGATGTGCCTAGGTCAGACCAGCGTGTTGAGGTAGCGCACCGCGCGCACGAAGCCCTCCTCCGGGCCGTAGGCGGCGTCCTCGTGCTCTACCGAGAGCACGCCGTCGTAGCCGTGCAGGCGCAGCGCGGAGATGAACTCGCCCCAGCGCAGCCGCCCGTAGCCCGGCAGCGTGTAGCGCCACCAGCCCTCCCCCTGCACGCCCACCCGCGCCAGCCGCGCCGCATCCACCGAGACGTCCTTGGCGTGGACGTGGAAGATGCGCTCCTTGAACTCGCGCACCGCGCCGATGTAGTCGATCCCCTGCCAGTCCAGGTGGGAGGGGTCGAAGTTCAGGCCGAGGTGCGCGTCCGGCAGAGCCTCGAACACCGCCCGCCAATGGTCCAGGTGCTGGATGTTGGTGGCGTACCAGTTCTCCAGCGCCAACTTCACGCCGTGCTGCCCGGCCAGGTCCAGCAGCGGCCGCATGGCCGCCGGCAGGTCCTGCGCGATGGTCTGGAGCTTGTTCTTGCCGGGCGAGGGGAAGCCGGCCAGCGTGCAGACCACGCCCACGCCCATGCGGCCGGCGAGCCGGATGGTGGCCTCGATCGTCCTCCGGGCCTGCGCGGCGCGCTCCTCCGGCACGCCAGTGAGCAGGCCGTAGGCCGCGAGGCTGGAGACGCGCATGCCGTGCTGCTGCAGCAGGCCGAGCGCCTCCTCCACCGCGGCGTCGTCCACCTTCGTGGCGTCGAACCCTGCGCCGGGTGTGACGTCCACCTCGAGCGCCTGGGCGCCGATCGACGCAGCCCAGGGGATGATCTCGCGGAGCGCCTTCTTCTTGATCGGCGCGGTGAGGATTCCTACGTGCATGATGCTCCACTCCGTATGGTGGCAAGTTTCAGGGAGGGCACAGCCCTCCCTGGCCCTCCCTCTCCCTTAATCTGCTACCACGCTCACCGGCCGGCTAGTGCGGGCCGACTCGTAGATCGCGTCCATCAGGCGGGCCTGGCGCAGGCCGAGCAGCGCCGGGCTAGGGGTCTCGGCGCGGCCGCGGATGCAGTCCACGAAGTTCTGCTGCAGCAGGGTGACATCCGGCACCCGCGGGTACTTCACCCGCTGCCCCTCGCTCCAGTGCTCCAGCGAGCCGCCGTAGATGCTGGTCTTGACGGTGCCCCGCGTGCCCTGCAGGTAGACCCCCTGCTCGAAGTAGGTCGCGTCGCCGCTCACCGTGGCGGTGCCGAGCGCACCGTTGCTGAAGCGCAGCGTCACCGCCGCCTCCACGTCCACCTGCTGGTCCTTGTTGTTCACCATGGCGTACACCTCGGTGACGGCCAGGCCGCTCAGGTAGAGCATGGCGTTGAACATATGGGCCCCACTGTCGTACAGGTTGCCGCCACCGGACTGCACCGGGTCGGTGCGCCAGGTGCCGGCGACGTTCTGCACCCACTGCTGGCAGCAGTGGCCGCTCACCAGCGAGATCTCGCCCAACTCGCCGCTGGCCACGGCCTGGCGGATGTACTGGAACTCGCAGGAGAACGGGCCGGGGAAGGCTACCGAGACCACCCGGCGGTGCGCCTCGGCGTGCCGGATCAGCGCCAGCGCGTCCTCGGTGCGGATCACCATCGGTTTCTCCACCAGCACGTGCAGCCCGTGGCTGATCGCGTCGGTGGCCTGCTGGTAGTGCTGGTTGTGCGGGCTGACGATCAGCACGCCGTCCAGCTCCACCTCCTCCAGCATCTGGCGGTAGTCGCTGAAGGTGGCCGGTTCGGCCTGCGGGTCCTCGAAGACCTCCTTGATGAAGCGGGCCAAGTTGGCCTCGCTCGGCTCGCTGAGCGCCACGATCTCGGCCTCGGGGACGAAGCGGGTGAACATGCGCCCGTGATGGCGGGCCATGCCGCCGCAGCCGATGATGCCGATCCGTACGCGTTCCATGTGGTGCTCCCTCCAAAGATACCTGCGTTGGTACGGCGCGAGCACAGGCTTGCGCTGGTGCAGGATTATAGCCGCACATGCGCCCTCTGTCACGGGGATGGCGGGTCTCGGGTGGTGGGGCGATGGGCGGTGGGATGGCGTACCATGCTGCCCGCCGGACGCGGTGGTGGGGCGATGGGCGGTGGGATGGCGTACCATGCCGCCCGCCGGACGCGGTGGTGGGGCGAGGGGACGCCGGATGGATGCCGTGCCGCCCGCCGGACGCGGTGGTGGGGCGATGGGCGGTGGGATGGCGTACCATGCCGCCCGCCGGACGCGGTGGTGGGAC
>DATMBA010000241.1:0-1546 GCA_035559635.1 Roseiflexaceae bacterium | reverse complement strand
GGCCGCGCGCCACCCGCCGCCAGCCGTGGCTGGTGAGGCCGCTCCAGCCGCCGCGCACCGCGCGCAGCGGCACGTAGACCGCCACCGCGTCCGCGGCGCCCGGCGGCTCAGGCGCGAACCACAGGCCGGGCGGGACGGCGCCAGAGGTGGGCAGCTTGACGGTGCCGCCCACCACCGACTGCGCCGTGCCGGCGTTGGGGAGGTGGACGGCGTGCTGCGTGCTGCGTGCTGCGTGCGGAGGAGGGCGTTGATTGTCGATCGCCTCCGCACGCAGCACGCGGCCCGTTCCACCAATGGCATGCCCGCACTCGATACAGAAGCGCGGGTTACCGGGCGGCAGCGCCGCGCCACACTGGGTGCAGAAGCGGGGAGGTGGGTGGGTTGGTTGCATGGCAGTTCGACAGGGAACAGAGTCGGCAACGGAGTTAGGAGCGGAGGTTCTATGCTATCATACACCCATTTCGCCACACCTGTGAGGAGTGCCCTATGCTACAGACTCCCCCCCTGCGGCTCACGGCCTCGGGCGTGCCGTTGGACACCTCGCCGGCGTGCTTCGGCGAACTGGAGCCTGCCACCGACCTGCTCGGCGACGTGGAGGCGCTGCGGGCGCGCATGCATGAGGAGGGCTACCTCTACCTGCCCGGCTACCTGGACCGCGACGAGGTGCTGGCCTGCCGGCAGGTGATGGCCGAGCGCCTGGCCGCCGCCGGCCACCTGGACCCCTCCTACCCGCCGGCGGCGATGAAGGCCCACCCGGACACGAGGATCGCGTTCATGCCGGATCTAGCGAAGGATAACCCGCGGCTGCACCGCCTGCTCTACAGCGGCCGCATGCTGGAGTTCTTCCACATGTTCCTCGGCGGCCCGGTGCGGCACTACGACTTCACCTGGGTGCGCGCGGTGGCGCCCGGCCGCGGCACTCACGCCCACATGGACGTGGTCTACATGGGGCGCGGCACCAAGAACCTCTACACCGCCTGGACGCCCATCGGCGACGTGCCGCGCACGATCGGCGGGCTGCTGCTGCTGGAGCGCTCGCACCGCCACGAGCGCCTCAACCAGAGCTACGGCAGCAAGGACGTGGACGCCTACTGCGAGAACAAGGTCGGCCCCGGCTACACCCGCATGGGTGGCGGCGGCAACATCCGGGACGGCGGCTGGCTCTCGGATAACCCGGCCAAGCTGCGCAAGAATCTCGGCGGCCGCTGGCTCACCACCGACTACCGCGCCGGCGACCTGCTGGTGTTCACCGTCTTCCTGGTCCACGGCAGCCTGGACAACGCCTCGGACGAGATCCGCATCTCCACCGACACGCGTTACCAGCTGGCCTCCGAGCCGGTGGACGAGCGCTGGGTGGGCGAAGAGCCGATCGGCCATGGCCCGGCGGGGAAGCGCGGGATGATCTGCTAGAGCCTGTTATGCACTTCGGCCTATGAGCGTGGTAGACTCAAAGGATGACACGAACAGGCTATCCAAGTGACGTCAGTGATGATGAGTGGGCGTTCGTCGCCCCATACCTGACGCTGATGAAGGAAGACGCGCCGCA
>DATMBA010000240.1:0-17338 GCA_035559635.1 Roseiflexaceae bacterium | reverse complement strand
AGGCGGGGCTGGCTCAGGGCGGGCTGCCGGCGCCGGAGCGCCTCGAGGAGGCGCTGGATGCGGCCCTGGCGTGGCTGGCGCGAGAGGGCCAGGGAGAGCACAGCCCTCGCTGAGCCTCTGGTCTGAACACGGGAGGGCCGGAGAGGACGCAACTCTCCCCCGCCCTCCCGAGAGAGGGAGAATTCCTAATGCTTATCGCTCGCACCCCCGTGCGCATCAGCTTCCGGGCAGGCGGGCCGACGGTGGATGCGCTGGAGGGGGAGCGGCTGGCGGAGTTCGGGCGGCTGCTGGACGCCAGCTGGATGCAGCGGAACATCGTGTGAGGCGCCCTTCTCTAGGGGAGCGCGAGAGGAAACCCCTCCCACCCCCGTTCGCTCTGTGATGGCCGAACGGCGAGCGCGAGGGGCGATCCATCGCCACCCTCTCTCGTTCGGCCATGTGCGCAGCGCAGATCTGCACACAGCATAGCAGCCGGCGCGTGACATAAGATGTACGAAACAGATGCCGAATCGTGACCATGCCGCGCCCGGCACGCCAGCCGCGCCGCCGGAGCGCCCGTGCTATAATCGGCCTGCCTCCAGCCGGGGTAGTTTGGCGGGGCACAGCTCCTGCCCATGGAAGGGAGGAAGAGGCATCGCCTCCCCAGGCCCTCCCAGCGGGTACCGTGTGCCAACGGCAGCATAGGAAAGCAGTGAGTGATGGATCGCTACCTGGTCACCGGCGGCGCCGGCTTCATCGGCTCGCACATCGTGGAAGCCCTGGTGCGCGAGGGGAAGCGCGTGCGCGTCTTCGACAACTTCTTCAGCGGCCGGCGCGAGAACCTCGTCCACGTCCTCGACGATATCGAGCTGATGGAGGGGGACCTGCGCGACCTCGAGGCGGTGCGGCGGGCCTGTGCCGGCGCGGCGGTTGTGTTCCACCAGGGCGCCATCCCCTCGGTCCAGCGCTCGATCGAGGACCCGCTCACCAGCAACGCCGCCAACGTGGACGGCACGCTCAATGTGCTGATCGCCGCCCGCGATGCCGGCGCTCGCCGCGTCGTGCTGGCCTCCTCCTCATCGGTTTACGGTGACAGCCCGACGCTCCCCAAGGTGGAGAGCATGCCGCCCGACCCGCGCTCGCCCTACGCGGTCTCCAAGCTCGCCGCCGAGTGCTACGCGCTGGCCTGGACGGCCTCCTACGGCCTGCCCGCCATCGCGCTGCGCTACTTCAACGTCTTCGGCCCGCGCCAGGACCCACGCTCGGACTATGCCGCCGTGATCCCGCGCTTCGTCACCCGCATGCTGCGTGGCGAGCCGCCCGTGATCTACGGCGACGGCCTGCAGTCGCGCGATTTCACCTATGTGGCGGACGTGGTGGCGGCCAACCTGCTGGCCGCCGAGGCCCCACCCGCCGTCTCCGGCGCCTTCAACGTGGCCTGCGGCGGCCGCCACACCCTGCTGGACCTGGTGGCGGCCCTCAACAGCCTGCTCGGCACACAACTCGCGCCCGTGCACGCCCCGCCGCGCCCCGGCGAGGTGCGCCACTCCCAGGCAGACATCACCCGCGCCCGCCAGGCGCTCGGCTTTGCGCCGCGCTACACACTGCTGGAGGGGCTGGAGCGGACGGTGGCGCACTTCCGCGAGCAGCAGGTGTAATGCGAGAGGCGTGAGGCGTGAGGCGTGATCAATACTTCGTTAAGCGATGCTGGTCGTTCTTTAAAGCTTCCTCCTGAACCTTTGGCCTCGCAGCCGGCATCCTGCCGCGATTCTGCAGCCATCGCTCGTGGCGGTTCGCGTCACACATCACAGATGATGAGTTACGGGGTACGCATCACGCATTTCGCCTGACCGTGGAGCATATCATGTCTGGTTCGACATATCGATCCCAGCTCCTGGCCCGCATCGCCAGCCGGGAGGCGCGCGTCGGCATCGTCGGCGTCGGCTACGTCGGCCTGCCACTCGCGGTGGTCTTCGCCGAGGCCGGCTTCCGCGTCACCGGCTTCGACCTCAGCGCCGAGCGGGTGGCCCAGATCAACGCCGGCCGCAGCTACATCGCCGATATCCCCGGCGCGACGATCGCCCGCCTGCGCGCCGAGGGGCGCATCGAGGCCAGCGCCGATTTCGCGCGCCTGGCCGAGATGGACGCCATCAGCATCTGTGTGCCCACCCCACTGCGTAAGACGCGTGACCCGGACATCTCCGCGATCGTGCGCGCCACCGAGGATATCGCGCAGCGCCTGCGCCCCGGCCAGGTGATCGTCCTGGAGAGCACCACCTACCCCGGCACCACGCGCGAGGTGATCCTGCCCCAACTCGAGGCCAGCGGCCTCCAGGTGGGGCGCGACTACTTCCTGGCCTTCTCGCCCGAGCGCGTGGACCCCGGCCGCACCGACTGGACCACCGCCAACACCCCCAAGGTGATGGGCGGCCTCACCCCCGCCTGCCTGGAGGTGGCGCGCGCGTTCTACGAGCAGGCCATCGCGCGCGTGGTACCGGTCTCCAGCCCGGAGGCGGCCGAGATGGTCAAGCTGTTGGAGAACACCTTCCGCGCCGTCAACATCGGCCTGGTCAACGAGGTGCTCCTGATGTGCGACAAACTCGGGCTGGATGTGTGGGAGGTGATCGACGCCGCCGGCACCAAGCCGTTCGGCTTCATGAAGTTCACGCCGGGGCCAGGACTGGGCGGGCACTGCATCCCGATCGACCCGCTCTACCTGTCGTGGAAGCTGAAGACGCTGAACTACACGGCGCGCTTTATCGAGCTGGCGAGCGAGGTGAACACCGCCATGCCGCACTACTGGGCGCAGCGGGTGCAGGACGCCCTCAACGATGCGGGCAAGGCGCTCCGCGGCAGCACCGTGCTGGTGGTGGGCGTGGCCTACAAGAAGGACGTGGACGACGTACGCGAGAGCCCGGCGCTCGACATCATGCACCTGCTGATCGCCAAGGGCGCAGAGGTATCCTTCCACGACCCGCACGTGGCGCGCGTCACGGTCCAGGGGCGCGAACTGGCCTGCGCGCCGGATCTCGCCGCAGCCCTCCAGTCGGCCGACTGCGTCGTGATCGTCACCGACCACTCGGCCTACGACTGGTCACAGATCCACGGCCAGGCGCGCCTGCTGGTGGACACGCGCGCCACCCACCGGTTGCTGAACGCTAAACGCTGAACGCTGAAGGCTGAATGTCGAACGTGGAACGTTGAAGGTTGATCGTTGAACGGGGCTCGAAGCGGTACTGCTTCGATCCTGCCCCGTTCCTTCAGCGTTCAGTGTTCATTCTCAGCGTTACAAAACGTAGCCCCGCTTCCGCGCCACCTCTTCCTTATGTTTACGGAAGAGCACATCGCGCTCGGTGCCGCGCAGTTCACGCGAGTAGGTTGCAAGGATGCGCTCCACCTCGGCGTCGATCTCGGCCTCCTGCTGCAGATCGGCCACGATGAACTCGTAGATCGCCTTGACGCGCGCCGCACGGCCCTCGCCCTTGCGGGCGCCGGGGGCCTCCTTGTAGGCCAGCAGCCCGCGCTGCTCAAGCTCGTCGTGCAGGCGCTCGGCGATCCGGCGCACCTTATCCTCAGAAAGTCGCATACTGCCTTCCTCACCTCACAAGCTGTACGCGGGAGCGCGGCCCACCCACCCCCGCTCGAAACGCAGAAAGGAGGCGTGCGCAGGGCGGCCCCGTGCGCTTCCCTAGCGGATCCCCCCAACGGAGGTCCGCGTCTGCTCTGTTTCAGGAGGCGGCTGGCGGGCGGGGCCGAGCGGCAGTCGCAGCAGGTTCACGATGTGCCAGTCGGTGCCGCGGCCGTGCACCCACAGATTGATCGCCGTCGGCCGGCCGCCGCGCCGATCCCAGGGCGGCGCGTCCTCGCCGATCCGCACGATCATCTGGTAGCGCTGGCCCGGTGGGAACCAGTACACCACCTCGGCGAGCGCACCCTCGCGCACCGCCAGTCCCGCGCCGGCGCACCCTAGCAGCGACGAAAGCACCAGTGTCAGGCCGAACAGCGCCGCGACCACGCCTTTGGTCATGTCGCCCTCCTCAGCCGACCTGCACCCTCCCCAGTTCATCCTCCAGGCGCCGCGCCACCGTGCGCAGCACCTTGACCCGCGCGAAGCGCTTATCCTCCGACTCCACCACCGTCCAGGGCGCAGCAGGCGTGGAAGTGCGCAGCAGCATCTCGTCGGCCGCCTCCTCGTACTGCGGCCACCTGGCACGGTTGCGCCAGTCCTCCTCGGTGAGCTTCCAGGCCTTGTAGGGCACGTTCTGGCGCTCCTCGAAGCGCCGCAGCTGCTCCTGCTGGCTCAGGTGCAGCCAGAACTTGCAGATGATCGTCCCGCGGGCCACCAACTGCCGCTCGAACTCGTTGATCTCGGCGTAGGCGCGCTGCCACTCGTGGGGCCGGGCGAAGCCCTCAACGCGCTCCACCAGCACCCGGCCGTACCACGAGCGGTCGAAGATCGCGATCTGCCCCGCTGGCGGGAGCCGCCGCCAGAAGCGGTACAGGTAGTGGTGGGACTTGTCCTCGCCGCTGGGCGCGGCGATGGCGTGCACCACGTAGGCGCGCGGGTCGAGCTTCTCGGTCACACGCTTGATCGCCCCACCTTTCCCGGCGGCGTCCCAACCCTCGAACACCAGCACCACCGGGCGCTGCTGGCGGTAGACCTCCAGGCCCAACAGGTAGAGTGTGGCCTGCAGCCGCTTCAGCTTCTCCTCGTAGTCCTTCTGATCCAGCTTCAGGCTGAGGTCCACCCGACGCAGGATGCCGGGCGCGGGGGAGGATTGAACGGTGAACGTGGACCGTTGAGGGTTGAACGTTGGGCGTTGGTCGTCCGACACCTCCTCGGAGGTGAAGGGCGCGGTCTCCGAACGAACGCGCTGCCCCTCGCCATCGTCCCCGGCGCGGATGGCAGCCAGGCCGCGGCGGAACGAGGCACCGCTGGCGTCGAACAGCTCCTCCGGCGCGGCGGCGTCCGCGGGGCGGCGCTCCAGGCGCGCCCCCAACGCCGCCAGCACCGTCTCCAGCACCGCGATGCGCGCGAAGCGCTTGTCGTTGGCCGGCACCACCACCCAGGGCGCGTAGGGCATGTCGGTGCGGCTGATCACATACTCGGCGGCGGCGCGCACGCGCCCGTAGTGGCGATGCTGCCGACGGTCCTCCTCCGTCACCTGCCAGGCCGTGAGCGGGTCAGCGAGCAGCTTCTTGAAGCGGCGAGCCTGCTCCTCCTTCGAGATGTGCAGCCAGAACTTGAGGATCACCGCACCGTCGTCGGCCAGCTGGCGCTCGAAGGCCACAATGTCGTCCAGGCGGTCGAAGCCGGCCTGTGCGGGGGGGTTATCCGCTGCGCGCGCGGCGAGCACCTCGCGGTACCAGGAGCGGTCGAAGATCGCAATCTCGCCGTAGCTAGGGATCTTGAGCCAGAAGCGGTACAGCCAGGGATAGTGGGTCTCCCAGGTGCGCGGCGGGGTGATGGAGTAGACCCGCAGGCCGCGCGGGTCGAGCCGGCGGGTGAGCGCGCCGATCGTCTGCACCTTGGAGGTGCCGGCCCAGCCCTCGAAGACCAGCAGCACTGGCAGGCGCGCCTCGAACAGCGCCTGCTCCATGTCGTACAGCTGGGCCTGCAACTCCGCCAGCCGCTCTTTGTACGCGCGCTTGCCGATCGCGCGGTCGAGGTCGATCTGGTCGAGCATTAAACGCTGAATCGCTGAGCCCGCTGATGCCGCTGAGAGGGGGGCAGCCAGTCTCTGCGCTTGCCACGCCCTTCGCGGCGCCTCAGCCTCTCAGCGCCCTCACTCTATCTGTGCTTCAGCGTTTAGATTATAGCACGCGGCCCCCCGCCGGGGGCGCATCTATCTCTCAGCGCCACCCGCTCCGCGTCTCAGGGCTCCGCCGGGGGTGCGTAGCTGGCGAGCCGGCGCACCAGCGGCTCCACCGCCTGCGGGATAGCGCCCTCGGCCACCTCCATGCGGCGCAGCCGTCGGCCGACGCGCGCCACCAATTCGTAGGCGTAGGCATCGGGGCTTTGGCGGGCGTGGGCGAATCGCAGCGCGGCCCAATCGATCGCCTCCAACTCGCGGCGCAGCGCCTCCAGTTCGTCCGCGCCCAGCAGCCAGACCGCCTGGGCGCGCTGGCCGCCTGGCCCGTTGGCGTCGTACGTCACACGCCCGTCGCGGTACACCGTCACCTCGCGAGTGCGGAACGCCAGGCCGCCGCTACGCCGCAGCGCCACCAGCGCGCCGCGCGGCAGAGCCGGCCGCTCCTCGGGCGTCGCTGCTGGTTTGCGGCGGGGACGCGGCGCGGCGGGCGGCACCGTGGGCGCGCCAAGCTGCGTGTCACGCGGGCCACCGGGGACCTCACCCAGCACCGCTGGCGGCCGCTCCTCGGCCGGCATCTCGGGCCTGTCTGAGTCGCTCATCGCACCTTCACCGTCTGCAACATGCGGTCGAAGCGGGCGCTCGCGTCAGCGAACTCGGCCTCCGGCGCGGCCAGCGTGATGTAGTAGGTGCTCTCGCCCGCCACCACAATGTACTCGCGCGCGTGGACCACCACCGGCAGCGCAGCGCGGCCCGGCTGGTCGATCGGCTGGACCACGTAGGCGTACTCGATCACCGCCGCCGGCGCGCCGTCCACCGTCGCGTCGCCGCGGTCGAGGAAGTGGTAGCCGGTGAGCGTGGCGCGCTCCTCCACGCGCCGGTCCACCAGCGTCTGGAGTGCCGGCACATCGGATGGGTCCAGCAGGCGCTGCTCCACCGTGAGCGTGGTCTTGAACGTCGAGGCCGCCAGCGGATCCTCGACGCTGAGCAAGGTGCCCTCCTCGGGTTCCAGGGCGCCCCACCAGGCCGGGTAGGTGATGCTGAAGGGCGCCTCGGCGGCCTGGAATGTCGTGCTGCGCCCCTCAGTCTGCAGGCGCAGCAGCAGGCCCAGCCCGAGCGCCACCAGCACCACCAGCGCCACGCCGATATCTTTCGGCAGCACGCGCATGGCGTGTGGCGTGCCGCCGGCTGTTGTTCGGAGCATTGGTTCCTCCCGCTTGCGCGGTGCTCGATCGCGATAGATCAAGAGGGGGATTTTCTGCGGAGGGGCGCAGCCCCTCCGCACCTCCTCGCTTTCCTCTGGGGGTGAGGGCCGTCAGCCGTGCGGCGTCTGGGCGAGCGTCACCTGCGTCACGCGGCGCATAAGGGCCATCAGCAGGATGAACACGCCCAGTGCCACCACCAGGCCGAGCGCCAGCGAGCGCCAGGGGTCCACCTGCAGACCGGCGGCGCTCACCTCGTTGATCAGCCAGCTGAACAGCCCATTGAGCGACGCCGCAAGAATCAGGCCGAACGGCACCCACCAGAACGGCCGGCGCTCGAACTTGGCCTCGGCCATGAAGTACCCGAGCAGCCCGCTGAACACCGCCTGCGCCAGCGCGGTGGTCACCACGCGGATCACGCCCGGCGAGAGCGCCACCCCGCCGTTGTCCAGCACGAAGCGCAGGTTAAGCAGCGTCGCCACCCCCAGCCCGGCCACTGTGCCATATACGATGCCATCCATCCGCTCGTCGAACTCGGCGGTGGTGTACACCACGGCGCGCACCGCGGTGTAGGCGATGCCCTGATACACGAAGCCGAGGATCAGCACCGAGGCCAGCAGCGAGGTGGTGCTGTCCGCACTCGCCCACTGCGCCAGGCGGAAACCGTCGCGGATCAGTGGCAGCCCGACGGCCTGCGTCAGCAGCAGCGCCAGCAGCAGCACCGCCATAATGTGGTGCTTCGGCTCCGGCTCCAGCCGGTCCTGCCGGTAGAAGAAGAACAGCCAGAGCGCCGTTGGCACGAGCGCCAGCAGCAACCCGGCCGCCACGAGCGTCCCCTGGTCCAGGCCACGCACGTCGCGGGTGAGGAATGCGACAAGCGCGCTAAAAAGACCCATCCCCAGGATCAGGAACAGGTCGGCGCGCCACAGGCCGGCGTGCGGCTTGTTGACCATCGCGAAGTGGCGCGCACAGTACACCCGCCCGCCGAGCGTGTGGTAGGGCGGCTCGAGGCGCTCATGACAGATACAGCATTCTTGTGGCTGCGACATGCAGTTCCCTCAAAGAAGTCTTAGTGAGATGTCTCTCGAGGGGCTGTGCCCCGGCGGGCCTGCTCCTCACGGAGCGTTGAGACGGTTTGCGCAGGGGCTGCGCCCCTCCGGGCCTTCTCCTCCTCACGGAGCGTGGTGCTGGTGTCTCACGGAAGGGCACAGCTCCTCTGGGCCTCACCGCCGCATCGTGGCGTCCACCACGAACGGGTTCTCGGCGGCGGGTGGCACCTCCAGGCCGTCATCGGCGACGATCGGGCGGTAGCCGTTAGCCACTACGATCACGCTATAGGTCTGCCCGCGTGGGATGGCCTGCTCGGTCTGGTACTGTCCGCGCCGGTCGGTGGTGGCGAAGGTGACCACCTCCCTGTCGGTGATCGTACCGTCGGCGGCGGCGTCCGAGGCGCTCAGGCCCGGCCGGATGATGAAGACCTGCGCGCCGCTGATCCCGCGCCTGGTGTTCGCGTCGCCCACAGTGCCCTGGATGAACACGGTGTTCGCCTGGTCCGGCCGTGGCGCGGGCGGGGCCTGGCCGCCGGTGCAGGCCACGAGCGACACGTCGTCCACAAACATGCTACTGACGTTGCCGCGCGGATTCTCGGAGGCGAACGCCAGGCGCAGGGTCTTGCCGGCCAGCTTCGTCACGTCGAACTGCGCCTCACGCCAGGTGTCGTCGCCGGCGGCGGAGGTCAGTTCCTCCACCACCTCCACCACGTCGCCCTTTTGATTAAGGAACAGCGTGCCGAAGTTAGCGTCGCCGGCGATCGTGCCGAGCACGCCGCTCAACTCCTCGTGCAGCAGGCGGAAGTAGCGCAGGCCGACGCTGCTAGCGTTCGGCGGGATGCGCACCTCCTGGTAGATGAACTGCACACCCTCCTCGTCGGTGCCGCCGAGCCAGGCACTGCGCTCGCCGGTGTAGGGCAGCTCGGGGTCGATGATCGCCACCTCGCCGGCAGTCACCTCCACCCAGTCGCCGTCGCTCTCGAACCCGCCGTTCTCGATCAGGTTAGTGCAGCCAGCCGGCAGCTGCTCGGGCGTCGGCGTAGCCGGGCCGCTCGGCGCGCCGGGGACCACCGGGCCGTCCTCCGCGGGCTGCTCCGGCACGGTATCCGCCCCGCCCACGTCCAGACCGACCTGCGCGAAAGCCGTGCGTACCGCGCGCGCCTCGTTGGCGCCGTACAGCTCCTCGGCCGAGCGCACCGTGGCGCGCGCCGCATCGAAGAAATCCACGCCCGGCGTCAGGTACTGGGTGAGCGTGCGGTAGTAGATCTGGCCAGTCTTCTCGCGCCCGATCGCCTGGGCCACCAGGAAGGCGGCGCGGTTGGGGATGCCGCTATTGACGTGCACGCCGCCGTTATCGGCGCGGCGGCTGTTAGGCAGGTTGGCGTACTCGTCCACGTGCGCCGGCTGGCCCACGCTCCCCAGCGGGTCGTTCGGGTCATAGCGCCCGCCGAGGTTCGGGTCCTCCAGGCTGCGCAGCACCGGCGTCGGGTACGGTGGCGAGAGCACCACGTCCTCGCCCATGGTCCAGTCGTCGCTGTCGATCAGCGCAGCGAACACATCGGAGTAGGACTCGTTCAGCGCGCCGGCCTGGCCCTGGTAGATCAGCCCGGCGGTGTTATCGGTGATGCCGTGTGTCAACTCGTGGGCCACCACGTCCAGCCCGAGCGAGAGCGGCCGGAAGATCTCGCCGCCGTCGCCGTAGACCATCTGCTGCAGCTCGCCGATCCAGGCGGCGTTTTCGGCGTCCTCCGCGTCGCTGCCGAAGTTGACGGTCGAGATAATCGGGCTGCCCTGGTCGTCGATGGCGTCGCGCTGGAAGTTCTCGAAGTAATAGTCGTACACCACGCCGGCGCCGTCGTGGGCCGCCTGGGCCACCCGGTCGCGCGAGCGCTCACCCTCGTCGATCAGCTTGCGGCCGGGGAGGCGGGTGGTGTTGCCGGCGGTGTAGGTGATGCGGCGCTTACCGTTCGCCAGGCTGTCGAAGGCGTGTACCACGCGCGGGCGGCCAGCGTGGACGAAGAAGCGCCACTGGCCGAGCGGCGAGGTGGTGAGGATCGTCACGTACCAGGTGAGTGTGGCGCGCCCGCGGCCATCCACATAGACCATCAGGCGCGTGCGGCCGTGCAGCACGTTGGTCTGGACGCGCAGGCGCTCGGCGGGGGTGAGCTGGCGCTCCAGCAGATCGCGCAGCGCGGCGTCGGCGGCGGGCTGCGCGCCGATGGCCGGCTCGGTGGGCACATCGATCTCGGGCTGGAACTGGCCGTTCACCGAGACCACCCGCAGTTGCTCGTCCAGGTGCACCACCAGCTGCCGGCCGAAGACCGGGATGCCGTGATAGACCTGGTCCAGCCGGACGTGGTGCCAGCCGAGCTGGCGGTCCGGTTCGATCTTCCTGAGCTGGAGCTCACCGGTGCGCAGGCCGAAGATCGTGCGGTGGGCCTCCAGGAAGCCAATCGCGATGGCAACCGCATCCCCTTGCTGGGAGGGCCGTGGTGTGTAGGGCAGGCGCCCCGTGCCGCGCGCCGCGAGCAACTCGGCCACGCCGGTCTGCGGCTCCCAGACCACCTCGAGCGGCGCACCGGCGCGCGACTGAAGAGCCTGGAACGCCTTGAGGGCCGCGGGGTTCGGCTCGCGCCCCGTGCCGGGGGCTGCGGCGGCCGGGAGCGCGCTCAGCGCGATCAGCAGCGCGATCAGCGGCAGCGCGAGTTGGGCGGGATGAAGACGGTGCATGCAAAACCCTAGATGTCATGCGGCGAGATAACCTCAGCGGCAGGATCAGGCGCTCCCGGCCAGTATCCCTCGACATCCTGCTGCGCTCAGGACGAGTCGAGTGCGACGGCGTCCCGTCGCGCATTATATCATGACACCCTGCACGGCTGCGGGAAGCAGCTTCTGGGTGAGGAGGCGTCAAAGTCGTAGGCCCGTCACCACGCGCGGGCTGAGAGCTGAGAGCCATCTGCGGGATGCCAGGCCCGCGGTTGCATTTTGCCTATGTATAGAGGGGTCGTGGCTGCGCACCACGCCCGGCCCGTGAACGGGCGGGCTATCCGCTGCAACGGTCGTGGCTGCGCACCACGCCCGGCCCGTGAACGGGCGGGCTATCCGCTGCAAAGCCCGCCTGCGCGGGCTTGAGAAGGCCACCTGTGCAGGCTTCGTCCTGCGAGCCCGCGGGGGTCCGGGGCGCCCCTTGGTACCCGCTTCGTCGGCGTCCCGCCATGCACCGCGCTGCTTCGCCGCGGCGCATGGCATGCAGCGCGGGCGGGCACAAGACCCGCCCCTACGGCCATTGCGCCGCTGATCGCCATGTTGGGCGGCTCTGCCGCGCGCCTCAGTTGCCAGATCCTCCTTGACGAGCGGTATAACGAGAGTTATACTCCAGGCTATGAAGACAGCTATCTCTATTCCCGAACCCTTGTTCAAGGCCGCCGAAGCCTATGCGCGTGCCCAAGGTCTGTCACGGAGCGAGCTCTATGCTCGTGCGCTCCAGGACTATCTCCGAGTCCATCAGGCCGAGCAGATCACCGCAGCGCTTGACCAAGTCTATGCTGAAGAGACAAGTGCTCTCCACCCCGCTTTCAAGGCTGCTCAACGCCGTCTTCTTCTCGGAGATGATTGGTAATGCAACGCGGTGATATCTGGTGGGCCACGCTTCCGGATGCGAGTGGTGCTGGACCCGCCTTCCGCCGTCCCGTGCTGATCGTCCAAGCCGATCCGTTTACCCGTAGCCGCATGGCCACCGTTATTGTCGCAGCGATCACCAGCAATCTTCGCCTCGCAAGCGCACCTGGAAATGTGTTGCTCCAAGCGCAGGAGTCAGGCTTGCCCAAAGACTCGGTCATCAATGTGTCGCAGATCATCACCCTGGACAAAGCCGATCTTGATGAACCGGTTGGTCAGGTGTCAGCAACAACCTTGGCGGAAGTTGAGCACGGTCTTCGATTGGTACTTGACCTGTAGATGCGGCAAAGCGCGGAGGCACCCCCAATCGCCTTCCCGGCGTAACGCGACCCAACATCGCGTGGTGATGAACCCTCGCCAGCATCGTGTCGATCGGCGAGGGTTCATCCGGTGCGGGAGGCACGTCCTGTCGTGCTGGTAGGGTGCAGCCGACGGCCGGAATCGGGGCGATCTTCCGCGTTGTTCGTTCTCGAACCGCTGTACCGCTCTACACCGTTGGTCCGCGCGCGGCGCCGCCCGGCGGTTGGGCGGCGCGGCGATGGAAGCGGGATTTTCAGGCGGGGCGTGCCCTCCCTGACCCTCCCATGCCGCATGGTCTCTTTGGAAGCATTGAGCGCTGGTGTATTCATGGCTCAGCTATTCAGCGCTCAGCGTTCCGCCCGCTCCCAGCGGATCTCCGCCTCGCCGCGCGGCTCCACGGCCCGCTCCAGCAGCGCCAGGAGGTCCTCGTCGGCGCCGCGCTCGCGCAGCAACTCGATCGTATCGCGGTCGATGTAGAAGTCGGTGTCGTCGAGCGACTCGCGCTCCAGCACGGCCGAGAGCACGGCGAGCTGCCCCTCGCTGATCGCCCCGAGCGGCTCGCCGCTGTAGGCGTCGCTGATCATCACCGGGCCGGCCTCGCCGCGCGCGGCGGATGCGATCAGCGCCTGAGTCTCCGCGTCGATCACCACCGGCGCGGCCTCCTCGCGCAGCAGCGTCTCCACGATCACGCGGGCCGCGTCCGGCCGACCGAGGCGCCGGGCGCTGGCGCGCATCTGCTGTAGGCGCTCGGGGTCGTCGAGCAGCCGGCCGATCTTGAAGGCCACGGTGGTGAGCTGGTTGCAGCGGATGGCGGCGCCCTGCTCCAGCAGGTGGTCGCTGTTGCGCTCCTCCTGGCCGGGGATCGGCGCGACGATCGCCATCGGCAGGCCGGCCGCCATGCACTCCGAGGCGGTGAGGCCGCCGGGTTTGCCGATGAACAGCGTGGCCACGCGCATCAGGTCCGGCATATCGTCGGTGAAGCCGAGGATGCGGAAGCGGCCGGCGACCGGCTGCGTCAGCTTCACCAACTCGCGCCGCAGGCCCTCGTTCGTACCGCACACCACCACCACCTGCACCTCCTGGCGCAGCTGGAGCAGCTGGGATACAACCGCCCGTGCCGGGCCGCCGCCCGCCGCCCCCGCCGAGACCAGCAGGATGGGGAGGTCCGGCCGCAGCCGGTAGCGCGCCAGCACCGCGTCGCGGTCCACCGGCTGCTCGAAGGCCGGGTCCACCGGCACGCCGGAGACGGTGATGCGTCCGGCCGGCAGGCCCAGCGCGCGCAGGTGGGCGCGGGTCTCATCCAACGCTACGAAGTAGCGGTGGAAGTGTGTGCTGAGCCACATCGAGTGGAAGTCGAAGTCGGTGGTGACGATCGAGAGTTGGGTGTCGAGCCGGCCGGCGGCGATCTGCTGCGCCACGATGCCAGCCGGCATGAAGTGGGTGCAGACGGTGATGTGCGGCCGGTAAGCCTGGATGAACGCGACCAGCGGCTCGGCGTTGAGGCGGTCAAGCGCCAGGCGCATCGCGTCGGTGCGGCCGGGGGCGTCGCTGGTGTCGTACCACCAGCCCACCAGCACCGGGTTGTCCTTCACCAGGCGCAGGTAGAGGTCGGCGTAGAACGCACGATAGGCCGGGTTGGTGTGCTCAAGCGCGTCCTGGTTGACCACCTGCTCGACCCCGGGCGCTCCACGGAAGATCTTCTCCAGCGCAGCGGCGGCGGCCTTGTGCCCCGCCCCGGCACTGGTGGAAAGGATGAGCACGCGCTTGTTCATGAGGGCCTCCAACTCAGCCTGCTTGCAGGCCGGGCCTGGGGATGAAGGACAGGGTTTGTCAGAGAGGGCTTGCCCTCCCTGCCCCTCCGATTATGCCAACGCGACAACCAGCCCCTCGTCCGGGCGCAACTCCAGCGCCTCACCGAGCGGCTCGCCGGCACGGTCCAGGTGGGTGGAGAGCGCCACGCGCCCGCCGGCCATCCCCGGCCAGGCCAGGCGTTGCGGCAGGGCGCCGAGGTTCAGCGCCACCAGGAAGCGCCGGCCGCCGCGCTCGCGCAGGTAGGCCAGCACGTCACCCTCACAGGCCAGCGGCACGTAGGCACCCACCGAGAGGGCCGGCTCGGCGCGGCGCAGGGCGATCAACCGGCGGTGCAGCGTCAGCAGCGAGCGCTGGTCATCGCGTTGGGCGGCCACGTTCACCTGCTGGTAGTCCGCGGCCAGCGGCAGCCAGGGTGTGCCGCTGGTGAAGCCCGCGTTCGGGGTGGCGTCCCACTGCATCGGCGTGCGCGATGGGTCGCGGCTGATGCCGATGTTCTTGCCCTGTGGGTCCTGGAACTGCTCGGGTGGGATGGGGACGTTCTGCATGCCGATCTCGTCGCCGTAGTACACCGTGGGCGTGCCGCGCAGCGTCAGCAGCAGCATGGCCGCCACGCGCGCCTGGGCCGCACCCACCCGGCTGGCCACGCGCGGCTGGTCATGGTTGCCGAGCACCCAGTTCGGCCAGCCGCCGGGAGGCAGCGCGGCCTCGTAGTCGTCCACCGCGCGCTTGACCACCTCCGCCCGCCAGGGCAGCAGGATGAGCTGGAAGTTGAACGGCAGGTGGCAGCCGCTCAGGTTCGGGCCGTAGTAAGCCATCAGGCGGTCGATCGGCAGGTAGATCTCGCCCACCATCATGCGCTCGTCGTAGGCGTCCAGCGTCGCGCGCATCATGCGGATGATGTCGAACACCTCCGGCTGGTCGGCGGTATAGGTCGGCAGCAGGCTGTTGATCGGCGGCTGGCCCGGCTGGTAATTCGGGTTGGGCGGGTTATCGCGGAACTGGGCGTCCTTGATCATCAGCCAGATCACGTCCACGCGGAAGCCGTCCACGCCGCGGTCCAGCCAGAAGCGCATGGCATCGAGCATGGCGCGCTGCACCTCGGGGTTGCGCCAGTTGAGGTCTGGCTGTTCGGGGAGGAAGGAGTGCAGGTAGTACTGGCCGCTGGCCGCGTCCCACGTCCAGGCCGGGCCGCCGAAGACGGACAGCCAGTTGTTTGGCGGCCCGCCGCCTGGCGCCGGGTCGCGCCAGATGTACCAGTCGCGCTTGGGGCTGGCGCGGCCGCTGCGCGACTCGCGGAACCAGGGGTGCTCGCTGGATGTGTGGTTCGGCACCAGGTCGAGGATGACCTTGATGCTGCGGGCGTGGGCCGCCGCCAGCAGCGTGTCGAAATCGGCGAGTGTGCCGAACAGCGGGTGGATGTCGCAGTAGTCGGAGACGTCATAGCCGAAGTCGGCCATCGGCGAGGGGTAGATCGGCGAGATCCAGATCGCGTCCACGCCGAGCCACTGCAGGTAGTCCAGGCGGCCGAGGATGCCCCTGAGGTCGCCCACGCCGTCGCCGTCGCTGTCCTGGTAGGAGCGGGGGTAGATCTGGTAGATCACGCCGCGCTGCCACCAGCGGTGGGTCTGGTCGGTCATAGGTCCTCCTTTACCACAAAGGCACGAAAGCGCGAAGGCGCGAAGGGCAGCACCGTGTCTCAGTTTCGGATGGGGCAGCCAGCTGTCGGTGGCAGCATGGCATCACATGCCGCCCCGCAGGTTACCAACTCGCTTCGTGTCTTCGTGTCTTCGTGTAGGGTGCCTCACGGCCAGGCGTAGCGCAGTGTGGCGCTCGCCAGGTCCACCACATACGTGCGGTCGAACGTGACCCAGGCCACGCGGTCGGTCCAGGCCACGCCCTCCCAGCTGGCGCTGTTCTCACGCGGCAGGGTGGCGCTGGCGAGCGGGGCGCCGTCTGTGAGGCGCAGGATGTCGATCTGCAGCTGCTCAGCGCCCTGGGGGGCCTGGATCAGCGCGAAGCCGCCCGGCACGAGCTGCCCCGCCCAGTCGCCGCCGTCCATGTCGGAGACGAAGCGGTCCTGCCCGAGCAGCACGTGGCCCCAGCGGCGCTGTCCGCCGGCGATGTCCACGCCCCACAGTTCGGCGCGCCGGCTGCCCCGGGTGCGGATGGCCTCCACCACCAGTACGCCGTCGCGCGCAGCCAGCGGGGTGAGCTCGTAGTCGTCGCTCTGGACCACCTGCCGCAGCGCGCCGGTGCGAGCGTCGAGGGACACCAGTGCGTGGTCCTCCCCGGCGAAGAGGGCTTCGGGCGTCATGAGCAGCTCGCCGTCGCTCCAACTCTCGAGCGCCGTGCTGGCCGTGGGCGTGGTCCAGTCGGCGGCGCCGCCAGGACCGACGCGGATCACGCAGCCCTCGCTGCCATCCACCACCAGGTACACCGCCTCGCCGCGTACGTCGGGGTAGAGCCGGTCGTAGATCCCTGGCCGCTGGAAGTACTCCGGGTTTCTGCCGGGGCAGGCCGAGTCGGCGGGCCGCAGGCGCCGACCGTCCGGAGTGAACAGCAGCAGCGTCGCGCCGCCCCCGCCGGGGGTGGCGTAGTCCAGCACGCCCACGGCGTCGCCGAGGGCCACGAGCTGGCGGGGAGTCTCGTTCAAGCGCACGCTCCAGGCCGGCCGGCCGCCACTGGCGTCGAACGCCTGGAGCACGCCGTCCTGGGTGAGTGCTATCAGGGAGCCGCCCACCAACTGCAGGCAGTCGCGGCAGACGTTCAGGATGGTATCGGAGAGGGTGCGCTCCCAGGCGCGCGCGCCGTCGCGCCGGGCAAGGGCCAGCAGGCGTGTGCCGTCGGCCAGATAGATGTGCTGCGGCCCCACGGCGATCCGGCGCTCGTAGCTGCGCTCGCTGAGGGGCTGGCTCTCCCAGCGCACCGTGCGGCTGTCCCCTTGCAGGTAGGCCAGAGTGTAGGTCGTCCGGCCATCCACCGAGCGCTGCACGGTCAGCAGCACGTCGGGGGTGGCGGTGTCGCTGTCGAGCGGCAGCGGGATCTCGCGCACGTAGAGGTTCTCGACGACCGGCGGGCCGACGGGGATGGCGGCGGTGGCAACGGCTGGCGGGGCTGCGGGCGCGCCCTGGCGCTGCGGGCCGAGGCCGGGCACCAGGCCTAGGACGATGGCCAGGAGCATCAGCCCGGCGCCCACCACCGCGCCGGTGCCGAGCAGCGTGACCGTGGCGCCGCATGGGACGTGGGGGGTGCGTTCCATGGTCGCTCCTTGCGGCGATGAGAGATTGCAGATTGCAGATCGGGGCCGACGCCGCCATCCCTATCGTACCACGATCCGCCCATGTCAGGACCGAAACGCCGAAGCTCCGCATCGATCGGCGTAGTATCATGGCGTTGTCTTTACAATCCTACCTCCTCGCACTCTGCCAACGTATCGCACGTATCGCACGCTGCGCTGAAGGCTAACGTTGGGGCGGGGTTTTCGGGGAGGGCTTCGCCCTCCCCTGGC
>DATMBA010000239.1:0-1251 GCA_035559635.1 Roseiflexaceae bacterium | reverse complement strand
GCGCTGATCCCGCCGGCGCCGACCGTCAGCCCCACCAGCGCCGGCGTGAGACCCAGCTCGCGGATCAGGTAGAGGTCGTACAGCGTGCCGATGATGCCGCCTGCCACCCCCTGGATCACCGCCACGCCGAGCAGCGCGGTGAGCGCGGGCCGCTCGCGCACGGCCGCCAGCCCCTCGGCCAGCGCCTGGCGGGCGCCCGGTTGCCCGGCGGGGGGCGCGGGCGGCGGCTCTATAGCGCGCACCCCGCGCAGCGCCAGCGCCGAGGCCAGGAAGGAGAGCGCATCCAGCACCACCGCCAGCGGCGCGCTAAGCGCCTGCACTAGCGCCCCGCCCAGCGGCGGCCCGGCGATCTCGGCCAGCGAGTCGCTCGCGCTGAGCTTGCTGTTGGCCTCCACCAACTCGTCGCGCCGCACCACCGAGGGCACGTAGGAGGGGTAGGCCGTGTCGAACAGGATCGTCAGCACGCCCACCAGCGCCGCCACGGCGTAGAGTTGCTCGATGCGCAGCGCGCCCAGCGCGTAGGCCAGCGGGATGGAGAGCAGTAGCAGCGCGCGCCCCACGTCCGCGCCGATCAGCACCGGCCGCCGCAGCACGCGGTCCAGCCAGAGGCCGGCGGGGAGGGCCAGCAGCAGCGCGGGGAGCAGCGCGGCAGCCGAAAGCAGGCTGAGTTGCACGGGGGTGGCGCCCAGCACGAGGATGGCGGTGTAGCGCAGCGCGCCGCCGCCGATGTGGGAGCCGAGCAGGGAGATCGTCTGGCCGGTCCACAGCCGCAGAAAGTCCGGGCTGCGCCACAGCCCGGCGAGGAAGGTTCGCATGGGTTCGCTCCAGAGCATGCGCTGAAATGGAAGGGTTTTAGGGAGGACTAAGCCCTCTCTGACCCTCCCCGTTTCGTATCAAGGCGGATATGCCTAGCGCGCAGCAGTCGTATGGAGCAAACCCATGCGGATCGCCCTCCTCACGCACCCGCCAGCGACAAAGGCGCAGCAGCGGGAGCTGTCATAGCCGCTGGAACTGTACCACCTGCGGGTGCCGTGTGTCAATCGGGCGCAGGTCGTAGCGGGCCCAGATCGACGGAACTCCGCTGCCGGTTGGACGGGGACAACGACCGAGTAGGGGGGCGCACCGGTATGCGCGCCGTCACTGCTACGGGGTTGGGCACAGTGCAGGGCGCGGCGGGGAACGGAGCCTTGGCAATGGAGGGGGAACGGAGGGAGCGGAGCGGGGCGGGGAACGCAGGCGGGGGTGAGGGGG
>DATMBA010000238.1:0-13577 GCA_035559635.1 Roseiflexaceae bacterium | reverse complement strand
CCGCCGTGCCGCCCACCGCCACCACGGGGCGCCGCGAGGAGAGCGAGGACGAAGGAGGCTCGCCGGCGGCCACCCCGGAGCCGACCGCCACTCCCGCGCCGCCCACGGCCGCGCCGGAGCTCCCCACGGCTACCCCGGCGGACGTGCCCACGGGCGGGCGCGCCGCGGTCCCGCCGGCCCGCCTGCCGAACACCGGCATGGACGATGGCAGCGCGCCGGCGCTCCTCGCCCTGGGCGTGGCGCTCATCCTCCTGGGCCTGACTTTCGCCCGCTGGCGGCGCCGGGAGGGGGCAGAGGAGAAGTCAGTTAGCCGATGGTAAACGATTGGGCTTGCCCCTGGCGCTTCCTCATGCGATCGCGCTGAACTTGATACATAGGAGGCCTTTGTCTCACGCACTCCCACGTGCCTGCGCGCGAATCGTCTCCCGACGGCCGCATGGCGCGGCACATCATCGTACTCCCACGCACGTGCGCGCGAATCGACACCGAATCGGTATCGCCGCCCCTTGACGCCGCCCCACCGCGGCTGCATCATGCTGTGATGTATGAGGCATACTGTCTCAACGCTCAGCACTCAGCACGCAGTAGCCGCTGCGCAGCGCCAACGCTATGCGTACCATCCTTCGTCCCTCAGCCCTGCTCCTGTTCGCGGCGCTGCTGGTGAGCACCACCGCCGTGCGCGCTCAGCCGGCAGCACCCCCGGCGCCAGCGGCGAGCCTGGCACCAACGAACCAGGCCGCAGACCATGCCGTCGCGACGATCGCCGTCACCGTTCCGGGCATGCAGCGCATCACCGGCGCTGAACTGGCCGCGGCCGGCGTGAATCTGGCCGCGCTCACGCCCGAGAAGCTGCATCTGTGGCGCGCCGGCCAGCCAGTGGCGCTGGAGGAGCGCGGCACGGGGGACGGCCGGCTGGATGCGGGCGACGAGCTGCGCTTCTATGCGCTGCCGCCCGGCGACCGCTGGAACGCCGGCGACACCTACTGGCTCACCGTCGAGGCCGTGCCCGGCCTGCGCATGGCCACGCGCTCCGTTGCCCCTGCCGGCGCGCCCGCGCGCACTACCGCGCTGGAGCGCGGGACATGGCGCGCCAACCAGCTCTACGACTCGACCCAACCAGGACCCGACGGCGACCACTGGTTCGCCGCCGACTTGCGGACCGGGCCGGGGCAGGAAGCGGCGGCGTTGACCGTTCCGCTCAGTGCCACCCTCCCGCTCGCCGGCGGCCCGATGACCGTCACCGTGACGGCCGCGGCCTTCACCCCGGGCGTGCACATACTGGAGGCGACTGGGGGCGGCACGAGCGCGCGCGCCACATGGAGCGGCGCCGGCGCCACCACCCGCATTATGGTGGTCGGTGCGGCCGAGCGTCTCGACCTGGCGTTGCTCCCCGGCGCCGCGCCGGACGGCCTGGAGATCGATGCGGTAGCCTGGGAGCGCGCGACTGCGCTGACCTTTGGCGGGCGCGGCGCGGTGTTCGCCGGCCTGCCGGGGAACTGGCGCTACCAACTGGCGGGCCTCACCGCCGGGCAGGAGCTGTACGACATCACCGACCCCCCGCGGCCGCAGCGGCTCACCGGGGTGAGCGACGCGTTCCAGGACGGCCCGGCGGCGCGCGCCTACCTGCTGGCCGGCCAGGGGACCCTGCACACGCCCGCCGTCCGCCGCTACGCGCCGCTGCCGCTCCCGGCGACCGCCGACGTGATCTACATCGCGCCGGCCGCGCTCCACGACGCGCTTGCGCCGCTCGTGGCCCACCGCCAGGCGCAGGGCCACGCGGCCGCCGCGGTAGACGTGCAGGCACTCTACGATCGCTGGAGCTACGGGCAGGTGGCCCCCGAGGCGATCCGCGCCTTCCTGCGCTACGCCGCCGCCATGTGGGCCAGCCCGCCGCGCGCCGCCGTGCTGGTGGGCGACGGCACCTCCGACCCGCTGAACTATACTGGGCGCGGCAACGCCACCCTCATCCCGCCCTACCTGGCGGACGTGGACCCCTGGCTGGGCGAGGCCGCCTGCGAGACATGCTTCGCCCAACTGGACGGCGACGACCCGCTCAGCGACCCGCTGCCGGACCTGGCGATCGGCCGGCTGCCGGTCAAGAGCGCCGCAGAGCTGACCGCCCTGGCCGCTAAGATCATCGGCTACGAGACCGCACCCGGCGGCATGGATTGGCGGGCGCGCGCGCTGCTCCTGGCCGACAACGGCGTGGAGGCGGACGGCACGCCGGACGGCGCAGGCGACTTCGCGGCCCTCAGCGACGCGGCGATCGACCTGTTGCCGCCTGGGGCCACCGCGGTACGGCTGTACTACGACCCCTGGAAGCGCGACAGTGCCGGGAGCCCACGGCCGGACCCGTGGCGCGAGCCAGACGCTGCCCAGGCCCGCGCGCGCACGATCGCCGCGTTCGGCGAGGGGGCCGGGATCGTGACGTACATGGGGCACGCCCATCAGTGGCAGTGGGCCGTGACCGATCCGGCCGCTCCGGACGGCGCTCTGCTCGGCCTGTACGACGCCGACGCGCTCGCCAACAGCGGGCGGCTGCCGATCGTCCTGGCGCTCTCCTGCCTCAGCAGTGCCTTCCAGACGCCGGCCTACAGCGGCACGACGATCGACGAGCGCCTGCTGCTCGCGCCGGGCGGCGGCGCGATCGCCGTGTGGGGGTCGGCCGGGCTAGGGGTGGCGCACGGCCACGACGCGCTGCAGCGCGGCTTCCTGCGCGCGCTGTGGGCCGACCCGCAGCGCACGCCCACCATCGGCGAGTTGACGCTGGCCGGCTACCGCGAGGTGCACGCCACCGCCAGCTGCTGCTACGACCTGCTGCGCACCTTTGTGCTGCTCGGCGACCCCATGACCCCGGCGCGCGTGCCGCCCCCGGCGCCGGTGTTCCTGCCGGCCGTGCGGCGCTGAGGCGAACAGCATACACACCGTCTCGATGGTGAGGCAAGCGATGGGCTACGACTTGCCCATCGCATGTTTGAACAACTCCACGATCCCCGCGCCCGTCATCCTCTCGATCATGCGAAAGGTCAGAATCAGGATCAGCAGCAGCGGGATCTCGTGTTTCCAGACGACAGTGAAGGCGAAGCCGACCCCTATCGCTACCGTGTATCCCACCAACTCCTTGAGCGAGGGCAGCCCCTTCGCAGAATTGTCCGGCCTGCCGACCTCCGGCACGATCTTCCGGAACTCATGGTAGTCCCCGGAAAGATAGATGGGCAGGAGCGCAGACAGGTCGCGTCGCAAGCTTGGCACGGTTGAGTCCTGCGGTGTCAGAATCCAGATCTCGTGCTCGTAGAGATAAGCCGCCACGCGCTCCAGACATATGCGCGCGTCCTCACGCGTCCTGACAGTACCCGGCAGGTGGTGAGCCATGCGCCCTAGCTGGTGCGCCAGCTGCGCGGTTCTCGAGGCCGCCAGGTGGAGATAGCGCTGAACGTGCTCCTTCCCGCGCATCGTGCTCAGTATGCCTTCGTCATCCAGTAGTTTGAGACTATATACTAATGCCCCGATCGCGATCGACTCGGCGAACCGCCGGGAGATCAACCGACAAAACAGACTATGCATCAGAAAGATCGTCATGAACAGCGCGTACGCGATAGCAATAGTGAGGAGTACACCCTCGGGAAATCGAATCCGGTCCCGCAGCCACAGAACCGCCACTAACAGCCCATAGAACACGCCTCCCAGCATGGCGGACCAGATCTCGAGCGCATCCAGCCGTCGTTGGTGGTACCTCAGCCGATTCCTGTCTACGTCCATGAGGGTCCGCTGCTCGATCAGCTTCTCCACATGCTGCATCAGACGCGGCAGATAATGTGGAGCGACACGCTGGTAGAGCTCCTGCAAAGCGTCTTGCGAGTTCAGCGCGCGGTAGATTCGCCGGGTGTATTCGCGATAGCTCATATGACGTCCACTCCTGTGACGGAGAGCGCTGCCCCGTGGGGGGTTCGGAGGAGTTGCGCCACTCCAAACACCCGTTCGTGAAGGGTCTGGCCCGCACCTCCACGGAGCAACGTCAGCTACGTGTGGCCCTTGTAATGAACGCCCGGCACGTGCATTCTACCCGACCACAGCTTTGACGGCTATTGCCGCCGCCACCCCAACGATGGGCAGCAGCGGGATGATGAACGACCGCCGGCCAGCCAGCGTACCTGCCGAGATGTCGTAGCTGATCACATGCAGATCGCTCTCAGCCGCCCAACTCCGCACCCTTTCGCTCAGCTCCTTATCCCCACCGAGCACCTCAGCGAGCTGGTTCTGCGGGATATAGCGCAGCGACGAGAGCGCGAGTCCCGCGTTGATCAGCTGCAGAGCCTGCTCCTCGCTCAGTACGGAGCCTTCGCGCCGCAGATCCTGAAGTACCGCCCAGTCGCGCAAACGACGCCGGATCGCGGCCGGCGACAGCTCCTGGGTCTGCAGCAGCGCAGCGATCTCGTGGGCGAGCTCCTCGCGCTGCTCCGGCATCGCAACGTCTTTGACTGACGGGCTGCGGTGCTGCAAACGCTCGAACCAGCCATCTACTTCCCTCAGATCCGCCAACTCGATCTGTGGAGGAGGCGCACCCTCCAATTCCTGTCCCCCAGTGGGCTGCCGGGCGCTGAGCCAATACTGCATGTCAAGGCCGCCGCTCTCGCTCAGCACCGGTAGCAGCGCCTGGTGATCGGCGCCCCCCAATGCGTCGCAGAGACTCTTGCCGTCCAACGACCGAAGCCGTGTTTGACAGATGGCCTCGACGACCCCGTCGACCAAAAGGAGCAATTCCCCTACGGTAGTGAGATCGACCGCGCCGCTGATCTGCTCGTGGTACAGCTCAGCTTCAAGGTCAGGATAAGCGTCCCGCCAGCGCGCCTCCAGCTCGCCGGCGCGCGCACGCAGCTGATCATCGTCCAGGTGCACGGCCAGCTGGCGCAGCGCGGCGATGTGGATCAGTGGGCGTACGATCGGCGGAGGATGCCGCCCATCCCCCACGAGCATGAACTGCCGGGGAGCAAGGATCCTGCGCTGGATGCTGTCGGCGTGATCCGCCCCCGCCAGCAGCACCCCCAGCACATCACAGATCACCTCGTCGCGGCAATCGGTCCAGATCTGGACTGCCCGGCTGGCCGGCGACCGCGCGCTCTTGACAAGCGCCTGCTGAAACGCCTCGCGCAGCTCATCCTCCAGACCATCGGCGACCCCCAGCATATAGTGTGCAACCTCGTGCGGGATGGCTTGGGCCTCCCACACGGTATCAGTGGTGAGCGAAAACAGTGGGACGCCGATCCAGCCGTAGCCGGGCAGTGCGAGGCGTGTCAGTGCCGGCAGCTCATCCAGGTAGACGAACAGGCGCGCGGTGGGGAGGCGGGTGGGAGCGGCCCGGCGCATCCGTTCATAGTAGCCTTGCGCAGCGCGATCGAGCCCCACGAGGATCTTGCTTCGCGGGCCGCCGTGCTGGTGCAGCGACTCGCGAGCGATGATCCAGTGTGTCTGAAGCAGCTCGCTGAGATTTCGGCGGTACATGCCCGCGCCGACATCATCCAGGCGCGATTCCCGCAGCCTGCTCCCAGCATAGGCGAACACCTCATCGCTGAACGCTGCGAATTCCGCCGCCATGCGCGCTTCGGCCGGCTCCGCCACAGCGTCACGCCAGATGAGGATATCATCGCGCAACGCTCTATGCTGCCCGTCAGCGATCCGCCTGTTGTCGAGCACATCCGCCATCGGAGCACCCTCCTTCCCAGAGCGATCTACCGCTCCTATACACAATACCTTTCAGATACGGGAGGATGTGGAGGGCGAAGCCCTCCACACCCCACCGGGAAGGGGTTCGCGGGGGCCGCAGGCCCCCGCACCCCCACGCTGCGGGCAGCGCCCGCTTATTTGAAAAGTATTGCTCCTATACATCAAACGCCTGGGAGCCGATTTTTGGGGATCGTGACGCTGCGTGGGCCTCTGTGCACCGCTTGCAGCGTCGTGTCAGTGGGCAGCATGGCAGGACAGTGGGGTGGGCACGGCAGCGCCTTTGGCGCCGTCGCTACTGGCGACGATGTCCCCGCCGTGTAGGGCAGACCCGTCTGAGCGCCGTGCAGCGCATGGCCAGCGCCGCCTTGTGGACGCCGGGGCATCGTCGGCACGGGCAGCCTGCAGCGATGCCGCAGCCACCGCCATGCAATACCATACGTCATACCCCTCGGCATTCCTGATCCTAATGGCTGTGCTATACTTCCCCTGCGTCGCGCTCGCCGTCATCGCCGGAGGAAGCCGTGCCGAGCAAGATCCGCCCTGACGACTGGGACAGGCTGTTCGCCCCGAACGCACCGCGCCGCGGCGGGCCACTGCGCGCGCTCGGCAACCTGCTGCTGCTGGTGGTGCTGCTGGGCTTGATAGCCGGCGGCGCCACGTTCGTGCTCAGGTACCGCGAGCAGCAGGTGGCTAGCGCCGCCGCCACCACCATCGCCTTCCAGACCAACGTCGCGCCTGGCCTGACGGCCTCCGCCGCGCCTACCGCCACCGCCGCTGTGCAACTCACCGCAACGCGCTTCACGATCCAGACGGCCACCGCCGCCGCCGCGCTCGGCACCGTCGTCGCCACACCCGCCACACCGGTGGCTGGCCTCGGCGTCGGTGTGGTGACGGCCGGCGGCAACCTGCGCTCCGAACCGCGCATCGCCGGCGAGACGGTGGTGGGACTGATCTGGCCCGGCGACCAGGTGGCCTTCATCGAGCGGCGCGAGGTGGACGGCCAGGCATGGTTCCACATCCAGGTGCTGCGCCCGGCGCCGGACCGCGGCGGCGAGGGCGTGCCGGCCGGGACCGAGGGCTGGGCCTCGGCCACCCTCCTCTCGCCGCCCACGCCCGTGCCGGCGCCGTGAGGACGCACGAAAAAGAAACGACGTGAAGCTATCTCCGCTCGCCACACGCATCCTGCCGCTCGCCGCCCTCGCCTTGCTCGCCATCCTGCTCATCACCGTGCTCACGCGCCCGGCGCCGGCGGCCACGCCCACCGCCACCGCGCCGCCCACCGCTGCACCTTCGCCTACGCCCCCCCCATCGCCCACACCGGCGCCCACACCGGCGCCCACGCCCACGCCCGCCCCGCACCTGGAGGCCGAGGCCAATGCAGGTGACGGCGCGCTCGCCTTCCACCTGCGCGGCCGCGCGCCGCAGGGGGCGCGCGAGGCCCTGCTGTGGTTCGACACCGCCGCCGGCCGCCAGGTGCGGCGCGTAGTGCTGGACGCCGGCCAGCAGATCAGCGCCACCCTCACCCTCGACGCGGAGCAGGCCCTGGCGCCGGGCGACCTCGGCGCGGCGCCCAGGGTGGATTACTGGTGGGCCGTGCGCGGCGCGGACGGGCGGCTGCTGCGGCGGGCCGGTACACTCGATCTGCCGCCCGAGATCGCCGCGATCGGGCAGGCCCAGCCGCCCACGCCGACGATCGACCTGGATTGGGTGGAGCGCGCCACGCCCCACTTCCGCCTGTTCGCCCCGCCCGGCTCGGACGGCGCGCGAGACCTGATGCGGCTGGCCCAGGTGGCCGAGGCCGGCTACGTCCAGGCCGCGACCGTCATCAGCCCTACGCAGGCGATCAGCGTCGAGATCTATCTGGTGCCGCGCGTCTTCTGGCAGGGCGGCGTGGCCTACGGCGAGTCCGGCCCGCTGATCATCTCGTACCTGGACCGCAACTACGCCGGGGTGGAGCCGTGGAGCTACTTCGTGCACGAGGTGGCGCACGCGCTCGGCGCCGCGCTGCTGCCGGAGGGGGCCGAGGTGGGCGGCGTGCTGGGTGAGGGCGTGGCGGTCTACGTCACTGGCGGTCACTACGACATCGAGCCCATCGACGCCCGCGCGGCCACACTGGCGGACTCCGACCTGTACGTGCCGCTGTGCGAGCTGCGCTACGACTTCTACGCCGCCCAGCACGAGGCCGCCTACACGGAGTCGGCCTCCTTCGTGCGCTACCTGGTGCGTACCTACGGCCTGGACACCTTCCTGGCGCTGTACCGTGCCCAGCAGCCGCAGCGCGGCGAGCGCGAGGTGAGCGTGGCGGAGTTCTGCGCGCAGGACAACGCGCGCCTGGCCGGTCCCACCGGCAAGACCCAGCTCGAGCTAGAGCGGGAGTGGCTGGCCTACCTGGACACGCTCACGCCCACGGAGTCTCAGCGGCGCAGCTGGGAGTTGACGGTGCGGCTGTACGACACGATGCGCCGCTACCAGGAGCAACTCGACCCGCCAGCACGCACGCTGCCCCCGCCGCCCGACGAGTGGGACGACGACCTGACCTATCAGTTCCTGACGCCGGCCAGCGGGCGGCGCGCAGCGATGCTGGAGACGCTGCTGGTGGCGGCGGGCGACGCGCTCGACGCCGGGGAACTGGAGCGCACCGCCGCGCTGCTGGACTCGGTGGAGGCGAGCCTGGAGGCGGGCGGCGCCCCCGCCGACGCGCTCGCGCGAGACTACCACGCGCTGGTGATCCTGCTGGAGGCCCAGGCGCGCGCGCTGCGCTTGGGGGACGCCCGCGCGCTCGGCGCGACGCTGGCCGAGGAGCGGCTCGCCCGCAGACTGCCGTTCGGCACTGACGACCTGCTGCACGACCTGCGGCTCGTCCCGGTGTGGCTGGACGTGCGCGGCGAGGCCGCCGAGGGCGTGGTAGAGGTGTGGGGCTCCAGCATGAACGGGCGCAGGCAGGAGGGCGAGCTGTACCGGGCGCGCTTCGCCAGAAGCGGCGGCCGCTGGGTGATGACCGCCTGGGAGTCGTACGCGCCGGAGATCGCGCTCCCGCCGGGGCCGGGCGTGATACGGTAGCACGCTCCGCATACCTTCGGGAGAGGCACGGGGGAGGACTTCGCCCTCCCCCGAATCCCCACCCTATCCAGCTTAGACAAGGTTCGTGCGTACGTGACCGTCCGCGCGAACGCGCAGGGGGTGTGGGGGCGGGCAATACATTGCGGGGCGGTCACGGGGGGACTGCCCCGACGAGGCGACACCATTGCCGATACTGCGCCACGGCCCCAGTGCGCCAACGGGGTGTGACAACGTGTCGTGCGGGCGCCGAGCAGGGCCGGCGGCTGATGAACGTTTACCACATAATCGGGTAGGTGGCAGCGTCCCACGCCCGGCCGCTGAAGCGGCGGGCTATCCTGTGCCAAGCCCGCCTGCGCGGGCTGCAGGACAGCTCGCCCGTGGGTTGACCCGCCGGGCGTGGTGCGCCGTGGTATGCCCGGTTTAATGCGGAAAATCCATCAGCCGCGGGCGAGCCTTCGCCACGCCCACCGCCGCGGCCCCCCGGCCGCGCAGACGGCCTGGGCCCAAGCTCGCCCGCCCGGTCACGGGCCGGGCGTGGCGGCGCACCGGCATGACATGACGTTGCATCCGCGCCACGCCCGCATTTGTTCGCGCCCCTCGATGTTTGCTATACTTCCGCCCACGCCGGGTGGAACGGGGCGTGCAGCGGCACTCCTCGTATGGAGAAGCGTGAGGGAACACCCTCGCAAGAGGGCGCACGAGGGAACACCTTCGCAGGGGGAGCGCGAGGGGCAGCCCTCGCAACCGACCGCCATGCACCGAGAAGACTACATTCTGCGGCTGATCGCCGAGTTCGTGCAGGCGCTGCACCGCGTCGCCGGGCTGACCCGCGAGGGGCAGCACCGCAAGGCGCTGGAGTCGATCGACGATGCGACGCGCCGGCTGGTAGGCGCCGGGCTGGATGGCGTGCTGCGCCTCTCGGAGGCTGAGTTGCTGGCCCGGCTCACCTTCAGTGAGGACGAGGCGGCCGCCCGCGACCGCTGTGCCTTCGTGGCCGCGCTGCTGCGCGAGGCCGGCGCGAACTGTGGCGCGCTCGGCGCGGAGGACGACGCCGACGCATACTTCCTGGCAGCGCTGCGGCTGCAGCTCGCTGCGCTGGAGCGCTTCGGTGCGGCCGGCATGCCCGAGTTCGCGCCGGAGATCGGCCGGCTGGTGGCGGCGGTGGGCCTGTACCGGCTGCCGCTCGACCTCTACCCGCAGCTCGTGGCGCACCACGAGCGCGCCGGCGCCTTCGCCGCCGCTGAGGATGCGCTGCACGCCCTGCTGGACGCCGCCCCGGCCGACCGGGCGGCCCTGGCGCTTGGCGCGGCCTTCTACGAGCGTCTGCTGGCGCGCGCGGACGCGGAGTTGCTGGCCGGCGACTTGTCGCGTACGGAGGTGGAGGAGGCGCTGGCGGAGCTGCGGGCCAGGCAGGGCCACCTATAACCGCGACGGCGCGAGGATGGGATGAAATCGAGCTAGCTGGCCTTCCCATCCTTCGTGGCTTCGTGGCTTCGTGGTACGAGAGACACTGATGGCACACCAGCGATCCCCCACTGCCGGTGTGATCGTAGTGGGCAGCGGGCCGGGCGGCGCCACCGTGGCACGCGAGCTGGCGCGCGGCGGCCGGCGCGTGCTGCTGCTCGAGCGCGGGCAGGACCACCGCGGCACGCCGTGGTACGGCACCTACCTCGGCGCGCTGCTCTACATCGACCGCGGCAGCCTGCTGTTCACCCGTGAGGGGCTGCAGATCGTGCGCCCGTTGATGGTGGGCGGCGCCACCAGCATGTACTGCGGCTGCGCCGCCCCACCGCCCACCTGGCTCGCCTCCCGCTACGGTGTGGACGTGGCGCGGGAAGTGACCGAGACCGTGGCGGAGCTCGGGGTCGCCCCGCTGCCGCCCGAGCTGCGCGGCCCGGCCTCCACCCGCATCGCTATGGCCGGGCGCGCCCTCGGCCAGGACTGGCAGCCGCAGCTCAAGTTTATGCGCCTCGGACAGTGCGAAGAGGCACGCGCGGGGTCTGGCTCTTCCGGCACCCTCACCCCCGCCACAGCCGCGGACGCGGCGCGAGGAGGGTCCTACCCGCCCCGCATCACCACCCCCGCCACAGGCGAAGTCGGAAACTTCGCCTGTGGCGCGCACTGTATGCTTGGCTGCCGCTGCGGCGCCAAGTGGAGCGCAGCCGAGTTCGTGGACGACGCGGTGGCGGCCGGCGCGGAGCTCCGCACTGGCGCGCGCGTCGAGCGAGTGCTGCTGGAGGACGGCTGTGCCGTGGGGGTGGCCGGCACGCTCGGCGGGCGGCCGTTCACCGCGCGTGCCAGCACGGTGGTGCTGGCCGCGGGCGGCATCGGTACGCCGCGCATCCTGCAGGCTAGCGGCTTCCGTGAGGCCGGCCAGGGCGCCACTATGGACGCCACCCTCATGGTCTACGGCGTGGCACGCGGGCCCGGGATCGGCAGCGAACCGCCCATGACCTGGGCCTGGCATGATGAACAGCAAGATCTTATGTTAAGCACGCTGATCGACCCCTGGCTGCTCTACCCGATCACCGCGGCGCTGGCCGGGCCGCGCCGGCTGCTCTCGTGGGCCAGGTACGGCAGTACGCTCGGCGTGATGATCAAACTGCGCGACGAGCTCTCGGGCGGCGTCGGGCCGCGCACGATCAGCAAGCCGCTCGGCCGGCGCGACCGCGAGCGCCTGGCGTACGCGCAGGAAGCGGCGGAGCGCCTCCTGCGCGAGGCCGGCTGCGACCCTGCCAGTATCTTCGCCACACCGCTACGGGGCACCCACCCCGGCAGCACGGCCCGCATAGGCGCGCTGGTGGACGCAGACCTGCAGGCCGAGGCACGCGGGCTGTACGTCTGCGACGCCAGCGCCTTCCCGGAGGCGCTCGGCCGGCCCACGGTGCTCACCCTGATCGGTATGGGCAAGCGCCTGGGGCGCAGGCTGCTGGCAGGGGGGAGGCCCTGAGAGGGTCGTCACCGGGGGCAACGCAGGCCTCGTGCGGCTGCCCGCCACGCGAATCGTCGCCCACGGCGCTGTCGCCGGGCCTCATCGCCGATCGCGATGCACAGCGATGGGGCAGGCGCGAGATCTGCCCCTCCACCATGCGATGCGCTGCCCACGTTGCATCACTCCGCGGCGGGGCGGGAATCACAGAAACCCATACACCCCCCAGCCGCCGTCCACCACCAGCATCTCGCCGACGATGAAGGCCGCCTCGTCGGAGGCCAGAAAGATCGCCGGGCCGACGATGTCCGCCACCTCGCCGATGCGCCGGGCCGGCGTGCGCGCGATGATCGGCGTGCGGTCGAGCTTGCCCTGGGCCACCAACTCGTCCTGCAGTGGGGTGCGGATCCAGCCGGGCGCGATCATGTTGACGCGCACCCCGAGCGGCGCCCACTCCACCGCCAGCGAGCGGGTGAACTGCAGCACGCCGCCTTTACTGGCCGCGTAGGCCGCGCGCTGTGGGATGCCTTGGAAGGAGTGGATCGAGCCGATGTTGATGATCGACCCGCGCCCCTGCTCGATCATGATCCGGCCCGCCGCCTGGCAGAACAGGAACGTGCCGGTGAGGTTGACGTCGATCACCCGCCGCCAGCTCTCCAACGGCAACTCCACCGTGGGCGAGACCATCGGGATGCCCGCGGCGTTCACCAGCACGTCGATGCGCCCGAACTCGCGCACCGCCGCCTCCACCACCGCCCGCACCGCCGCGTCGTCTCGCACGTCCGCGGTGCGCACCAGCACCTCCACGCCGGCCAAGCGCGCCTCGTCCGCCACCGCGTCCAGCTCCTGTGCGGTGCGGCTCACTAGCACCAGGTCGGCCCCCTCGCGGGCGTAGCCGAGCGCGATGCCGCGCCCGATGCCGCGCCCTGCGCCGGTGACCAGCGCGACTCTCCCTGCTAAGCGGGTCATGTGCCTCTCCTTCGATCTTCCTGGCGTCGTGGTATGACACGTTGATCGGTGACACGTTGAACCGAGGTGGGTATACGCCCGTGCCGGTCCTTCGGGACGCAGGGGCTCCGCCCCGCGCCCCCGATTCGCGGACGACCGCGTAACTCCTGTATGTGAAAGATGTTTTTGGTTCCCTCCAGACCTCCCCTACGGGGCATTGTACTACCGATTCGGCCAGTGGCGGCGCGCTGCGCGCTCTGGTACAATGCGGGGGAGCTTCGGAGGGGCGCGACCCCTCCGAAGGACGTTTGAGGAGCAGGAGATGCTGGAAGAGCTGTACCTCGTCCGCCACGCCGCGCCGGATCGCGCCACCGGCCTGCCATACAACATCGTCCCCGGCCCGCCGCTCACCCCCGCCGGCCATCAGGAGGCGGTGCAGGCCGCCCACTGGCTCAGGGGCCGCGGCGTCGAGCACGTCTTCACCTCGCCGTTCACCCGCGCGCGTGCCACCGCCGAGACGATCGCGGCCGCGCTGGAGGTGGGCCTGACGGTGGTGGAGCGGCTGGGCGAGGGCGCGCCGGGCGAGACGCTGGCGCAGGTGCGGGCGCGCGTCTGCGAACTGCTGCCGCAGCTAGAGGACACGCCGCTGCGCCGTGTGGCGCTCGTGACGCACGGGGCCTGCATCCTGGGGCTGCTGCAGCACACCACCGGCGACAGCATCGACCTCGCGGGCCACCGCTACGACAACGGCAACTGCGCGCCGACCGCCGGCATCTGGCGCGGCGCGCTGCTGGGCGGCGCCTGGCGCTGGGAGCTGGCCTTCCAGCCGGACCTCAGCCCACAGTGGGTCTGAACGCGGAACGCGGAACGCTGAATGACTTAGTGCCTATCCGGATTACCCGGATAGGGTGGGGTTTCA
>DATMBA010000237.1:0-17049 GCA_035559635.1 Roseiflexaceae bacterium | reverse complement strand
GGTGGGGAGCGCGAAACGGCCGAGGTAGCCGTCCCAGGCGGCGGGCGCGAACGAGCCGGTGGGCTGGTAGACGATCTCCGGCAGGAGCGATTCCTGGTCCAGCAGGCCACCGGGCGTCACCTCACCGAAGATCACCACGTCGGCGCTGCGCTGGCGGGCGATGCGTGCGGCATCCGCGGCGCTGGCCGGGGGCGTGTCGAGCAGTTGGGCGGACACGGCGCCGCTGGTGTGCTCCTCGATGGCGCGCACGAGGTCCTGGGCCACTGCCCGCCCGGTCTGGCCGGCGCCGGCGCGCTCGCGGAAGGGCGCCACCAGCACCATGAACTCCTCGCTGCTGGTGCCGGGGAGCAGGCGCGGTAGCAGCAGGAGCGCCAGCAGCGCCAGCAGCGTGGCGACGGCGCCGAGGCGGACGCGCGGGCTGTAGAACGCCTCGCGTGCGTGGCCTGGCAGGGCGGTGAACAGGCTGCTGACGCGCTGTCTCATGCGGTGTTCTGCATGATGGTCTGGCTGACGAGCGCCAGGAACTCCTCGGTGCGGAAGGGCTGGCGGAGGAAGATGCGCACGCCGTGGGACCGGCCGGTCTCCTCATCCTGGGGCCGGGTGCTGATCACCAGCAGCGGGATGTGCGGCTGCTCGTTGCCGAGCTGGCCGGCCAGCTCCCACAGTGCGCCGCCGAGCCGGGCGTCGGCCACGATCAGCGAGAGGTCCAGCTCATAAGCCAGCAGCACCTCGGCCTCGATCACGCCGGGCGCCTCGAGCGTCCGGTAGCCATCGTTCTTGAGGGCCGTCTGCAGCAGGCGGCGCAGCGCGTCGTCGCCGGTGATGATCAGCACGGCCGGCGGCGGGCTGCCACGGCGCTCGCGCTCCACCTGCGGCCCCTGGGGAGCGCGGATGTCCACCGCGTAGGCGCTGCCGGGCTTCTGCTTGGCGTACTGCTTCATCTCGGCCGCGATGCGGCTGACCTCCTCGTGGTCGGCGAAGGAGCGGTGGCGGTTAGTAACGACGCCGATCGAGAGCGAGGTGATCGGAAAGCGGCGCGGCACCCCCTGGCGGTCGGTGCCGAGCAGGTAGCCGCGGGCGAGGTCCGGCGCATCGTACAGGTTGCGGACGCGCTCGTCGAACAGCGCGATGATGCGCTCGCAGAGCGGGGCGATCGCCTCGGGGACCGTCAGGATGGCGAAGTCGTCCCCGCCGATGTGGCCGATGAAGTCGCCCCCGGCGCCGCAGGCCTGCACCGCCTCGGTGAGGACCTCGGCCAGCAAGCGGATGACGCGGTCGCCGCGGGCGGGGCCGTAGGTGTCGTTGAAGGCCTTGAAGTTGTCGATGTCGATGTAGAGCAGGGCGAAGTGCGCGCCGCTCTTGAGGCGGTACTTCAGCTCCTCGGCGAGCAAGATGTTGCCGGACAGGCCAGTGAGCGGGTTGAGCACTGGCTTGCGGGCCGCGCGGGCCAGCTGCGCCTTGATGCGGGCCAGCAGCTCGGGGATGTTGAACGGCTTGGTGATATAGTCGTCGGCGCCGGTCTCGAAGCCGGTCACGACGTCGTCCGGGGCAGACTTGGCCGTGAGGATCAGCATCGGCAGGTGCGCCGTGCGGGTATCATTACGTAGCTGCCGGATCGCCTCGTAGCCGTCCATGTGCGGCATCATCAGGTCGATGATCAGCAGGTCGGGCACCGTCTCCTGGGCGGTGCGGACGAGTTGGTCGCCGTTCTGGGCGTTGAGCACTTCGTAGCCGTTGCTGCGCAGCACCAGCTCCAGCAGCTGCAGCACCGCCGGTTCGTCGTCTGCAATAAGGATGCGTTTCGTCATACCTGCTCTGCGGGGAGGCCCCAGGCCCCGAAAGGGAATTCGAGTTGGAGGGGCGTAGCCCCTCCAAACCTCCCCGTGGGGTCTGAGGGCGCAGCCCCACACCTCCCCACAAGGGGGCTAAATCACCAGCTGCGCGTACAGGCTCTCCAGGCTCAGGTCCTGGCGCACCGTGTCCGGCGAGTCGAGCGTGAGGGTCGCGGCGCTGACGCCGAGCCGGACGGCCTCGTCCACCGGGATATCGTTCAGGAGCGCATAGACCACCGCAGCGGTGAGCGCGTCGCCGGCGCCGGTGGGGTCCAGCACCTCGACGTCGATCGCCGGCACGTAGCCGCTCGAGTCGCGCGTGGCGTAGACCAGGCCGGCCTCGGCCATGGTGATGATCGCCACGCTCACGCCGGCAGCCACCAGCTGGCGGGCGGCGGCGATCCCCTGGGTGACGCTGGCCACCGGCATGCCGGTGAGGGCCTGGGCCTCGATGCTGTTGGGGACCACGAGCGCGAACGAGCCGATCAGCGGGCGGTAGCGCAGCGCCGGGCCGTAGGCCGCCGGGTCGAGCGCCACCGGCACGCCCGCCGCCTGGCAGATCGCCAGCAGCGTCTGGGCGGCGGGCAGCGGCACGTTGGCGTCCATCAGCACCATGCGCGCGCCGGCCAGCAGGCCGCGGTGGGCAGCGATCACCGCGGGCGTGAGCGCCGCGATCGGCTCGGTGTCGTCCACCCCTACCAGCAACTGCCCGTGCGGGCCGTAGAGCGCGATGTAGGCGGCCGAGTGCTGGTCGCAGATCTCCAGTATGTAGTCGGTGATCACCCCGGCGCGCCTGGTCTGGCTGATGATCGTCTGGCCGAAGTCATCGGGGCACACCACGCTGATCAGCGCGGTCTGCATCCCGAGGCGCGCCAGGTTCTCGGCCATGTTGCGCGCGCAGCCGCCGACGCTGATGCGCACGTCGCCGGGGTTGGAGGTGGCCGCCACGGTATCGCCGCGCAGCCGGGCCTTCACGTCCAGGCAGGCCGCGCCGACCACCACCACCTCCGGGGTGCCGGCGTCACTTCTTGGCGCCATTGCTGCCACCACCACCTCCCGGCGGCTTCTCGCTGCGGTTCTCGTCGAACAGACCGGGGTAGATGATCTCGCGGAGCGGGTTCTCGCTCGCGGCGCGGATGGCGGTGACCAGGAGCTCCTCGAGCACCTTGGGCGGCAGGTCGCGGTCCAGCTCCGCCCGCAGGGCCGCGATCAATGCGCTGAGGCGCTCGGCCTCGGCCTCGATCTCTTTCTTGCTCACCGTCTCGACGTAGAAGGCGTCGTTGGTGGCCTCGGCCTGCTTCTCCTTCTGCTCGCGCGCCAGCCGGCGGTCCACGTTCTCGGTGAGCCGGCCCACCAACTCCCGGTCCAGCTTGTAGAGATCCAGGTCGAGCTGCGTGACGGTCACGCCCCAGCGGCGCACCAGCACCTGCAACTCGCGCAACACCGCCTCGGAGAAGACGCGCCGGTCGAGGTAGGCCTCGAGCAGCGTGCCGCGCATCAGCTTAGCCTCGGGGCTGTCCTCCTTCAGCACCTCGCCAGCCTTATCACGCAGCGGCGGGCGCGGCCCGGCCTCGGCCAGATTGAAGACCACGGCGCGCACGATGTCGTCCACCTCGGCGCCCATCTGCTTCGCCAGCAGCCGCTCCCAGAAGGCCGGGTCGAGTTGGGCGCGGGCGAGCGGCTGGCCCATCTCCCTGGCGACGTCGTTCTGGATCTTGCCGCGGTTGGGGATGCCCACCAGCGCGCGGGCCGGGTCCGCCACGCGGTAGCGGACGTGGGCCTCGATCATGTCCACGTTATGGAAGGCGCGGGTGTTGACGTTCTCGATCTTGGTGTCGAGCGTCAACTCGTAGAGCGGGATGGTGGCGACGTGGCGGTCCAGCGCGGTGACGGGCGCCGTCTGGCCGGGGTCCACCTGGTAGACCTGGCTGCTGAGGAATGGCGCGTACATCACCGCGTGGTCCTCGGGGATCACCAGGGTGTTGGCGCGCAGCCGGCGGAAGGCCCAGTACAGCACGAGGAACCAGAGGGCGGGCAGCAGCACCCGGCCCGCCACCCCCAGCCAGGCGTCGCCGAGGAAGGCGGCGGCGACGAGCGAGGTGAGCGCGGCGACGCCCGTCATCACCCGGATGTCGCCCGGGTCGCCCACCAGGCCCATGATCAGGGTGAGCACCAGGATCAGCACGCTGATCGTCGTGACGATATCGGTCTGCGGCACGACCAGATAGATCACGACCAGCGCGAGGAACATGAGGCCCAGCGCGAGCGAGGCGGAGGCGGGGGAGTGTCTAATCTGCATCGGGCTCTACCTCCAGCAGGATCTTCAGCCGGCGCTGGGCGGCCTGGAAGGCACGCACCCCATCGCGCAGCGGGAAGCGCCCGGCGATCAGCGGCGCCACCTGGATGAGGCCGCGCTCGAGCAGCCGCAGCGCCGGGGCGAAGGGGCCGCAGCGTGAGCCGAGGAGTTGCACCTCATCGACGACGACCATCGTCAGGTCCAGGCCGGCCTCGGCGGCGAAGGTGCTCTTGAGCACCAGCCGGCCGCGCGGCCGCACCAGCCGCCGCGCGGTGGCCAGGCCGGACGGGTTGCCGCTGCACTCGACGACGACGTCGAATGACGAACGACGAACGACGAACGACGAACGATCAGGGCCTGCCGGGTCGGGTTGGTTGTTGGTCGTTGGTCGTTGGTCGTTGGTCACTTCGCCGGCGTGCACCGTCTCCACCCCTAGCTCATGCAGCCAGCCCCAGCGCTCGGGGTGGCGGCCGACGAGCGTGACGGCGCAGCCGGGGAGGCGGAGCGCCTGCGCGCACAGGATGCCGAGCTTGCCGTCCCCCACCACAGCCACGCGGTCCGTCGGGCGGAGGTGGGACTGCTGCAGGATCTCGAGCGCGGCCGCCACCGGCTCGGCGAAGACGGCCACCTCGTCCGGCAGGCCCGGCGGCGCCTCGTGCAGGCAGCTGATGGGCAGGCTGAAGCGCTGGGCCATCGCGCCGTCGCGCCGGTCGATCCCGAGGGTGGTGCGATATGGGCAGTGGCTCGCATCGCCACGGGCGCAGGCTGCGCAGGCGCCGCAGGCGGCGTTGATCTCCCCGACCACGCGCTTGCCCAGCCAGGCCGGATCTGCGCAGGCAACAACCGTGCCGACGAACTCGTGCCCGAGCACCCCGCGGAAGCCCATGTAGCCGCGGGTGATTTCGATGTCGGTGTTGCAGATACCCACCAGGTGGGGCCGCACGATGGCCTCGCCCGGGCGCAGCTCCGGCGCCGGGTAGTCCTCAGCCAGCCGGAGCTGGCCGTCGAAGAGGAGTGCGTGCATCGTCGTCTCACCTGGTGGTGGTTCGCCCGGCGGCCCTGGGCGACAGGAAGTGGGAAGCGGTGCGCGGAGCGCGTGTATGTGCTGCAGCCTCCGCTGCATTATACTACAGGGCGCGCGGCAAGCGCAATAGAGGCGCTGCATCACGATACGCTAAATCGCGTCTGGGGCCTGGGCGGGGCGTAATACAATTTTAGCTGTGGGGGAACACTGCCCCCCCACGCCCCCATCGTGTGGAGGAGAGATAACGCTATGCGGGTGCTGTTTCTTGGGACGCCGGAGTACGCGGCGATCCCGCTGGAGCGGCTGGCGCGCGACGGGCGCTACACACTGGTGGGCGTCGTGACGCAGCCGGACCGGCCGGTGGGGCGTAGTGGTGCGCCGCAGGCCCCGCCCGTCAAGCGGCGGGCGCTTGAGCTGGGGCTGGAGGCGCCGGTGCTGCAGCCGGAGACGCTGCGCGACCCGGCGGTGGTGGCACAGCTGGCGGCGCTGCGGCCGGACGTGGGGGTGGTGGCGGCCTACGGCGAGATCCTGCGCAAGGAGGTGTTAGCCATCCCGCCGCTCGGCTATGTGAACATCCACCCCTCGCTGCTGCCGCTCTACCGCGGGCCGTCGCCGGTGGCGGGCGCGATCCTGGCTGGGGACGTGGAGACCGGCGTGTCGGTCATCCGCCTGACGGCGAAGATGGACGCCGGGCCGATCCTGGCGCAGCGCCGCGTGCCACTCGCGCCGGACGCGCGCACCGGCCCGCTCACCGCGCAGCTGTTCGCGCTGGGCGCCGAGTTGCTGGTGGAGGTGCTGCCGCCCTACGCCGCAGGGACGCTGGTCCCCGCGCCGCAGGACCACGAGCGGGCCACCTACACCGCGCTGCTGAGGAAAGAGGACGGCGCGATCGACTGGTCCGCCCCGGCGGCGCACATCGAGCGCATGACGCGCGCCTACGACCCGTGGCCGGGCGCGCAGACCACCTGGCGCGGCCAGCCGCTGAAGATCATCGCCGCGCGGGTGGTGACAGCGACTGCAGCGGGTGCAGAGAGGGGCGAAGCGGCGCCTGGCACGCTGCTGGATGGGCCGGGCGGCCCGCTGGTGGTGACCGGCGCGGGGCTGCTGGAGTTGCTCACCGTGCAGCCGGCGGGCAAGCGCCCGATGGACGCTCACGCGTGGCGCCGGGGGGTGCGTGAGATCGCTGGCGCGCGGTTGGGGGGGTAGGCAACGGAGAGGGCGCGGAGGGAGCGGAGGGGGTTAACGGAGGGGCGCGGAGGGAGCGGAGGGGCCGGGCGAGGGCGGACAGCACCGATGGTCGGAGGGGACGTCCGTCGCGTTCGGGTGCGGTTCTCCCTCGCTCCTGCCGCAGCGGGAGTGGGGGCAGGGGGTGAGGGACGAAGCCCTTCACCCCCGATGGTGACGTAGCCCTGGCTCACCTGGCTCTAATGCGTCCGCGGCCCGCCGGGTGCTATACTGATCGGTAGCACTATGGGTTGAGGCCTGGAGACTCGCATGGACGAACGGATGGCCCGCATCCTGCGCATACAGGTGCCGATCTGGCTGGTGACGCCGCTGGTGGCGTTGGCGCTAGTGGCGGGCTTCGGCGGCGGCTACCTGAGCGCGCTGCAGCTCACCACCCCCTGTCCGCTGGACAAGCAGAGCTGCGCGACCTTCGCCAACTTCTGGCGGGCGTGGGACATCGCCGCCGACAACTACGTGGACCCGGAGGCGATCGACCCCGCGAAGATGACCGACGGCGCGATCGCCGGGATGCTGGACAGCCTGGGGGACCACGGCCACACCCGCTATCTCAGCGCGGAGGACGCGCAGTTCGAGCGCGAGTCGCTCAGCGGGCGCTTCGAGGGGATCGGCGCCTACATCGACGTGCGCGACGACCAGCCGGTGATCGTGCAACCGATCGAGGGCTCGCCGGCGGAGCGGGCCGGCCTGCGCCCCGACGACAAGATCCTGAAGGTGAACGGCGAGGATGTGCGTGGTGTCACGGTGGAGGAGCTGCGCAGCAAGGTGCGCGGCCCGAAGGGCACCGCGGTGACATTGACGATCCTGCACGAGGGCGAGGCGGTGCCGGTGGACATCACCGTGGTGCGCGATGAGATCCAGCTGCGGAGCGTGAGCTGGCGGATGCTGCCGGAGCAGGTGGCGCTGGTACAGGTGAACCGCTTCGCCGAGCGCACCACCGCGGAGTTCCGCCAGGCGCTGGACGAGCTGGAGGCGCAGGGGGCGCGGGCGATCGTGCTGGACCTGCGCAACAACCCCGGCGGCCTGGTGCACGAACTGGTGGGCGTGGCCGGCGAGTTGCTGCCGGCCGACTCCACGGTGTTGCTGGAGAAGGGGCGCACCGGTGAGCCGCGGCCGTACAAGACCGGCCGCGAGAGCACGCCCACCAGCCTGCCGCTGGTGGTGTTGGTGAACGAGAACAGCGCCAGCGCGGCCGAGATCCTGGCGGGCGCGATCAAGGACCACGGGCGCGGGCGCGTGATCGGCGTGCCGACATACGGCACGGCCACGGTGCTGCGGCCGTTCGATCTGCCGGGCGGAGCGCAGGTGCGCATCGGGACCAGCGAGTGGCTGACGCCGAAGGGCACGGAGGTGCGCGGCCGGGGGATCGAGCCGGACGAGCTGATCTCGCTGCCGGTAGGCGCCGACCCGCTCACCCCGCGCGAGGCGGCCGCGCTGAGCGCCCAGGCGCTGCGCGATAGCGAGGATACGCAGCTCGCCCGTGCGCTCCAGGTGGTGGATGAGTTGGGAGGAGTCTCAGGAGAGGGCCAGGCCCTCCCATGACCCCTCCGCTAGCGGTTGAAGAGGTCCAGCAGCACGAACGCCAGCACGACGCCAGCGACGGCGTGCGACATGCTTCGCCGCGGTGAGGATGCAATGTCACAACGTTGTGTGGCCGGTCCCTCGGCCAGGGTGTGGGGGCTGAGCTCCAGTATAGCACATTCCTACCCCGCCGCGGCCGCCCACTCGTCGTAGCGGGTCTGGAGCATCTCCTGCACCTCGGCGTACTGGATCGAGAGCGACGCGACGCGCTTGCCGTCGCTGGCGGCCGCGGCGATGTCGGCCTCGAGTTGCTTGAGCTCGCCCTCGAGCATGGCGATCTCCTCCTCCAGGGCGGCGATCTTGCGCTGGCGCCGGCGCTCCTCCCGCGTGGCCTCCCTGTCCGCGTGCTGCGTGCTGCGTGGCTGCGATGTCTTGCTGCTCTGGGGCTGCGATTTGCCCGCGGTGGGTTTTTGGTCTCCGGTCGCCGGTCTCCGGTCGTCGGCTGCCGGCCGCCGGTCGTCCCGCTCGCGGGCGGCGGCGAACTCGCTGTAGGTGCCGTCGAACGCGGTGACGCCGCCGTCCTGCACCATCCAGATCGTGTCGGCCACCGCGTCCACAAAGTAGCGGTCGTGGGAGACGAACAGGATGGTGCCGTTGTACTCGTTGAGCACGCTCTCCAGCGCCTCGCGCGCGCCGATGTCCAGGTGGTTGGTCGGCTCGTCTAGCACCAGCAGATTGCCGCCCATCAGCGTCAGTTGGGCCAGCGCCACGCGGCTGCGTTCGCCGCCGGAGAGGTCGCGCACGCGCTTGAAGACATCGTCGCCGCTGAACAGGAAGCGCCCGAGCAGCGTGCGGGCCTCGGTCTCCTTGATCGTCGGGCGGATGCGGCGGATCTCCTCGATCACGGTGTTGTGGAGCAGCAGCCCCTCGTGGGCCTGGGCGTAGTAGGTGATCGCGATGCGATGGCCCAGCCGCACCCGTCCGCGCAGCGGCGGCAACTCGCCGACGATCGTGCGCAGCAGGGTGGTCTTGCCGCTGCCGTTCGGCCCCATGAGCGCCACCCGCTGCCCGCGCCAGATCTCCAGGTCTGGGACGTGCAGCAGCTCGGTGTCGCCATGTGACGCACGACGAACGACGAACGACGAACGCGCGTCATCGGTGCTGTCGTCGCCCGCCTGGCGCCGGGTCGCTGGTCGCTGGTCGGCCCCGCCGGCGAAGCCCACGACCAGGTTCTCCAGCTTCAGCACCAGATCGCCGCCGCGGATCTGGGTGCCGATGGAGAGCGCGAGCTTCTTCTGCTGCTCGGGGCGGTCGATCAGGCTCAGGGTCTTGCCCGAGCCGCCCTCCCAGCCCTCCTTGAGCCGCTCCAGGCGCCGCTCGCGGCCGCGCGCCTGCCTGCTCAGCTGGCTGTTCTTGAAGCGCCGGATGAACTCCTCGGTCCTGGCGATCATCTCCTGCTGGGCCTGGTACTGCTTGAGCTGCAGCTCCAGCCGGGCGGCCTTCAGCTCCAGGTAGCGGTTGTAGGACGCCGGGTAGTCCCCGTCCAGCCGGCTGAAGGCGATCTCGAGCGTGCGGTTGGTGACCTTGTCCAGGAAGTAGCGGTCGTGCGAGACGACGATCAGCGTCCCCTCCCAGTCGCGCAGGAAGCGCTCCAGCCACTCGAGCGCCGCCAGATCCAGGTGGTTGGTCGGCTCGTCCAGCAGCAGCAGGTCCGGGTCGGAGAGCAGGGCCGCGGCCAGAGCGGCGCGGGTCTTCTGCCCGCCGCTGAACTGCGCCACCGGCTGGGCGTATTGCTCCCCGGTGAAGCCCAGGCCGTCCAGGATCATGCGCGTGCGCCGCTCTACGTCGTAGCCGCCGGCGTGCTCGAAGCGGTGCAGCAGTTCGCCGTAGCGCGCCATGCGCTCCTCCCACTCGGGGGCGGCGGTGTCCGCCAGGGCGTGTTCGAGCGCCGCGATCTCGTCGCGCATGTTGTTGAGGTGCTCCAGCGCGACCTGCATCTCCTCCCAGAGGGTGCGGCCGCTGGTGAACTGGGCCTCCTGGGCCAGCACGGACACACGGGTGCCGCGGGCGATGTGGACCCCGCCGCGGGTGGGGCTCTCGAGGCCGGCGATGATCTTGAGCAGCGTGCTCTTGCCGGCGCCGTTGACACCCACCAGCGCCACCTTGTCCCCACGCGCCACCTGGAAGCTGACATCGGCGAAGATCAGCTCGGCGCCGTAGTACTTGGTCAGCCCGCCGACGCTCACGATCGACATTACGTGGCTCCTGTATTTGACAGAACGTACGCGGTGGCGCCGCCTCCGCACCCCCACGGGGAGGTGGGGAGGGGCGCAGCCCCTCCAAAAAGAACCCGCGCGGGTTTTTTCGGGGGCCTGTGGCCCCGGAGCCCCCGCGTGGGGTACCGACCGCGTACGTCCTGTATACACCAAAAGCCGTGGGGCAGCTGCCTGCGCCCACGGCTCTGTCGATCTCCCCTGCGGGAAAGTTTACCTAAGTTGATGAACCATGGGCGCACGTATCCTGGGGGCTGCTAGCGAGCCTCGATCGCCAGGATGACGACGCCACCAAACACGGCCATGCTCCCTACAATCACGCGGCGGACCGACACGTCCGCAGGGAAGGATACCACGCGGGGCAGGCGCTGTCAATCGGTCCAGGGTTGGAACGCTGAGACGCTGCGGGCCTGAGCACGCTGAACCGAGTATCAAGCCGGTCTGGGGGAGGGCCAGGGAGGGCGTAGCCCTGCAACCCACCCTGACCGCTGGCGCGCGGGGGGAGCGCGAGGGGAGGCCCTCGCAACATCCCCTCACGGATAGGTCGCAAGCGTCTCCAGGAAGAGTTCCCAGAAGCGCTCCGGGCACACGGCGACGGCCACCTCGGCGTTGGGCGGGGCACTGCGGCTAGGGCGCGCGTCGCAGACGGTCATGCCGTAGGTGTGCTCGCCGCGCAGCTCGACGGCCACGTGCATCGGCTCGAAGGCCACCACATCTGGCGCGACGAGCGCGGCCACCGCCAGCGGGTCGTGCATGGCGCCTCCGGGCAGTCCGAAGCGGCGCACCTGCGCCCCCAGGAACTCCAGCAGGCCGGCCGCCACCCGGGCGGTGCGCGTGCCGATCGCGCGGACCTGCGCCAGCCGGTCGGGGGTGGCGGTGACCTGGCGGGTGACGTTCAGCCCCACCATCTTGATCGGGATGCCGCTGGTGAACACGATGTGGGCCGCCTCGGCGTCAGCGTAGATATTGAACTCGGCGGCGGCGGTGGTGTTGCCGGAGGTGGTGGAGCCGCCCATCAGACAGATCTGCGCGATGCGCTCCGGCAGGGTGGGGTCTTTCAGCAGCGCGGCCGCGATATTCGTCAGCGGGCCAATGGGCGCCAGGTGCAGCCCTGGCACGCGGTGGGACTGCGCGATGATGAAGTCCACCGCGTGCTGGCTGTTGAGCGGGACGGATGGCTCAGGCAGCGTGTGGCCACCGAGTCCGCCGGCGCCGTGGATCTCGAGCGCGTGGTGCGGTGCGCGCAGCAGCGGGCGGGCCATGCCGGCAGCCAGCGGGATGTGCGTGATCCCCGCCAGCTCGACCGCCTGGCGGGCGTTGTGTGTGGTGGCGGCGAGTGGCGCGTTGCCGTGGGTCACCGTGATGCCCACTAGGTCGAGTGTGCGCGCGCCGAGCAAGAGCGCCATCACATCGTCGAGGCCGGGGTCGCAGTCGATAATCGTAGGGATCACAGAATCTCCCGTAGTGCGCTCAGCAGCGCGTCGTTCTGCGCCGGCGTGCCGACGCTGACGCGGATGCAGTCCTCGAGGCCGGGCTTCTGGAAGTAGCGGATCAGGATGCCCCGCTGCCGGAGCGCGTCGCGGATGGCACGGGCGCGCTCCGCCGGCGAACGACCGGCGACGAACGACGAACGCTCATCCATCGAGGCGGCGATCTGAGAGCGTCGGTCGTTCGCCGGTCGTTCGTCCCCGGCCGGGAGCACGCGCACGAGGATGAAGTTCGCCTGGCTCGGGTAGGGGCGCAGGCCGGGGAGCGCGGCGAGGGCGTGGAAGAGGCGTTCGCGCTCGGCGACGATCAGGCGGACCTTCTCCATGCGCTCGTCCAGGTCCTCGAGTGAGGCGAGCGCGGCCACCTCGGCGGCCACGTTGACGTTATAGGGCTGCTTGATCTTCATCAGGTGGTCGGCCAGTTCCTCGTGGCAGAGCGCGTAGCCCACCCGCAGCCCAGCCAGGCCGGCCCACTTGCTGAAGGTGCGCAGCACCACCAGGTTGGGCGGCCCGCCGACCATATCGGCCACATTGTGCCCGGCGAACTCGGCGTAGGCCTCGTCCACGACCACCAGCAGCGGCAGTTCCAGCAGGCGATGCAGGTGCGGGCGGGGAAGCGGGTTGCCGCTGGGGTTGTTGGGCGCCGCCACGAACAGCAACCTGGCGCCGGTGCGCTCGGCGGCCTCGGCGATCCCCTCCAGGTCCAGCTCGAATGCCGCGTCACGCGGGACGCTCGCCACCCGCGCGGCGTACAGGCCGGCGTCGAAGCTGTACATACCGAAGGTCGGCGGGCAGTCGATCACCGCATCGCCCGGCAGCAGGGTGGCGCGCATCAGCAGGTCGATCAGCTCGTCGGCGCCGGCGCCGCAGAGGATGCGCTCGGGGGGCTGGCCGGTGAATCCGGCGAGCGCCTGGCGCAGGCGGGTGTGGCCCGGGTCCGGGTAGATCGCGTAGGGGTTGGGGTCGAGAGCGCTTGTGGCGGCCAGCGCGGCGCGCGCGCGGGGCGAAGGGCCGTAGGGGTTCTCGTTGGCGTCCAGCTTGACGATCCGCTCGGGGGGCAGGCCGAGGCGCGCCGCCAGCACCTCGGTGGGCACGATCGGCGTGTACGGCTCGAGCGCGGCGATGTCCGGGCGGATGAGGGTGGCGATCGAGTGCATAGGAGAGATCCGTAGTGCGAGATGCGAGATGCGAGATGCGAGGCCGGTGATCTGTGAGTTGAGACAGGTAGCTCGGGCGGCGCCACCTACCGCTTGCCAGGGGAGGAGGGCGGGGCCCGCGTATGCAATAATACCATGCCAGGCGTAGGTAGTGATGGGTGGCAGCGCGGGCCAGTTCGGCAGTTCTTCGCGGCCTCCATGGTTGCCGCTCACCACCCGCGGGAGCTGTTACATATGGTCACTGTCCCGTCCGCCGCTCACCCGGCGAGTGTGTTATAATCGCCACCCGGCGGTTTCACGCGCAAGGACAGCATGGCGTATGACCAAGCGGCCCGGCATCACGGCGTTCTTCCCGGCCTATAACGACGGCGGCACGATCGGCAGCCTCGTCGTCACCACTCTCAAGACCCTGGAGGAACTGACCGACGACTACGAGGTGATCGTCGTCGAGAACGGCAGCACGGACTACACCGTCGAGGTGCTGGAGGAGCTGGCGCAGCGCTACGACCGCTTTCGCTACTATGCCCACCGCGAGGCGCTAGGCTACGGTGGCGCGCTGCGGGTAGGCTTCGCCAAGGCCACCAAGGAATTGGTGTTCTACACCGATGGCGATGCCCAGTATGACCCGCGCGAGCTGAAGCGGCTGCTCCCCGCGCTCACGGCGGACGTGGACGTGGTGAACGGCTGGAAGATCGACCGCTCGGACCCGCTGCACCGCAAGATCATCGGCCGGGTCTACCACCACACAGTCAAGCTGCTGTTCGGCTTCAAGCTGCGCGACGTGGACTGCGACTTCCGCCTCATCCGGCGCGAGGTCTTCGACGTGATCGACCTCGAGTCCGATAGCGGCACGATCTGCCTGGAGTTGGTGAAGAAGCTGCAGGACGCCGGCTTCCGCTTCGCCGAGGTGCCCGTCCACCACTACCACCGCAGCTACGGCCAGAGCCAGTTCTTCAACTTCCCGCGCCTGTGGCGCACCGGCGTGCAGCTCATCCAGCTGTGGTGGAAGTTGGTGGTGCGGCGGGAGCACATGCGGCGGATCGCGGCTCGGAGGAAAGCCCGTCCGGAGTTGAACGTTGAACGTTAGCATGGTAGACCCCCATGCGCTGCGCGCACACCGCCAGTGGAAACGGGTGGGTTTCCGGGAGGACTTCGCCCTCCCTGACCCTCCCGGTTCACCGCAGTCGTCCATGCGCTGCGCGCACACCGCCCGATGAACACCGGGTGGGGTTCCAGGGGCGGGCCTGGCCCTCCCTGTCCCTCCCGCAGGGATGTTCACGTTAGAACGTTCAACGTTCAACGTTCAACCTTCAATATATGACCGACCACAACGAAACCTATGCCGGCGCCAATGTTCTAATCACCGGCGGACTCGGCTTCATCGGCTCGACGCTGGCACACCGGCTGGTGGAGTTTGGCGCGCGTGTGACGCTGGTAGACTCGCTCATTCCAGCCTACGGCGGCAACCTGCGCAACATCCACGGCATCGAGGACAAAGTGCGCGTCAACATCGCCGACGTGCGCGACGAGCACTCGATGGACTACCTGGTGCAGGGGCAGGACTTCCTGTTCAACCTGGCCGGGCAGACGGCCCACCTGGACTCGATGACCGACCCCTACACCGACCTGGAGATCAACTGCCGCGCCCAACTCTCCATCCTCGAGGCCTGCCGCAAGCATAACCCGCGCCTGAAGCTGGTCTACGCCTCGACCCGCCAGATCTACGGCAAGCCGGACTACCTGCCGGTGGACGAGCGGCACCTGCTGCGCCCGGTGGACGTCAACGGGGTCAATAAGATGGCTGGCGAGTGGTATCACATCCTCTACAACAACGTCTACAGCATCCGCGCCTGCGCCCTGCGTCTCACCAACACGATCGGGCCGCGCATGCGCGTCAAGGATGCCCGCCAGACCTTCCTCGGCATCTGGATCAAGCAGTTGCTCGACGAGGAGCCCATCCAGGTCTTCGGCGATGGCAGCCAGATCCGCGACTTCAACTACGTCGACGATGTGGTCGATGCCATGTTGCTCGCCGGCGCCACCCCTGCTGCCGACGGCCAGATCTTCAACCTCGGCAGTGATGAGACCATCAACCTGCGTGACCTCGCCGCGCTGCTGGTGGAGATCAACGGCGGCGGCGAGTACCGCATCGTTCCCTTCCCGCCCGACCGCAAGGCGATCGACATCGGCGACTACTACGCCGACTACCGCCTCATCCAGGGGCGGCTCGGCTGGCGCCCGCGGGTCTCGCTGCGCGAGGGGCTGCGCCGCACGCTGGAGTTCTACCGCGCGGAGCGCGAATACTACTGGTGATGGGGCCTGCGCCCCACGCCCGCTGATGAAACATGGGCGGGGTTCCAGAGGAGGATCCCAGCGGGCATCCCGTCCTCCCCTGGCCTCTCCCTGGGGGATGCCCATAGCGATGAGTATCCAGGTTCCGTTTGGGGCGCTGAAGCGCCAGTATGACGCCATCAAGCCCGAGTTGGACGCCGCGGTGGCGCGGGTGTTGGCCAGCGGCTGGTACATCCTCGGCCCCGAGGTGCGCGCCTTCGAGGAGCAGTTCGCCGCCTTCTGCGGCGTGGCGCACTGCGTGGGCGTGGCCAACGGCACCGAGGCCCTCCAGCTGGCGCTCACCGCGCTCGGCGTGGGGCCGGACGACGAGGTGATCACGGTGGCCAACGCCGCGGTCTACGAGACGGTCACGGCGCTGGCGGTAGGCGCCCGGCCGGTGTTCGTGGAGGTGGACGCGCGCAGCCACACCATGGATCCATCGGCGCTCGAGCGCGCCATCACCCCGCGCACGAAAGCGATCGTCCCGGTGCACCTGTACGGGCGCATGGCGGACATGGACGCGATCGGGGATGTGGCGCAGCGCCACGGCCTGCCGGTGATCGAGGACGCGGCGCAGGCCCACGGCGCCACGTACCGCGGCCGGGCCGCCGGCAGCATCGGGGCTTGCGGCTGCTTCAGCTTCTACCCCACCAAGAACCTCGGCGCGCTCGGCGACGGCGGCGCAGTCGTCACGAACGACGAGGCGCTGGCCCAGAAGCTGCGCCGGCTGCGCGAGTACGGCTGGGAGCGCAAGTATTACACCGCCCACCTGGGGGGGCTGAACTCGCGGCTGGACGAGATCCAGGCGGCCATCCTGAGCGCGAAGCTGCAGCACCTGCCGGCCTGGAACGCCCGCCGCCGGGTGATCGCCGAGATGTACGACGAGTTGCTGGCCGGCACGGGCCTGACTCTGCCGGAGCGCTCGCCCGAGGGCGACCACGTCTACCACCTGTATGTCGTGCGCGTCCCGGACGGGCGGCGCGAGCGGGTGCGGGCGGCGCTGCGCGAGCGGGGTATCGGCGCCGAGGTTCACTACCCGCTGCCGGCCCACCAGCAGCCGGTGTACGCCCATCTGGCGCCGGAGGGTGGCCTGCCTGTCACCGAGCGCCTGGCCGGCGAGGTGCTCTCGCTCCCCATGTACCCGGAGTTGACCGACGAGGAGGTGCGGGCGGTGGCGGAGGCGGTGAGAGAAACGCTGAACGCTGAACGCTGAATGTAGCATGGGCCACTTCAGACTGGTGGCCTGCGATGAACCGCCGTGGTACGGGCAACGCCGTAAGGGCGCCGTAGTCGCCCCGCCAAGTATCGTTTGGGGTGACACGATCCTTGCGAGTGAGTGCTGCGCCCCTACGAGATCCAATGAATCGTCGATTTCCCCCTGTGTTGGCCGATATCCTGGTGCTCCTCGCCGCCGCGCTGGTGGCGCTGGCGGCGCTGGCGGTGGGCTATGCCGCCGCCTGGCCACTGGTGCTGGACGTGGGCGGGCGCGATGCGCGCTTCGCGCTGGGGTTCAACGAGCCGGAGCAGAGCGCCGGCCTGAACTACCGCTGGACCGACGGGGACGCGACGCTGGCGCTACCGCACCCACCGCCCGGCTCCCCCACGCTGCTCGCGCTGCGGCTGCAGAACGGCCGACCGGCGGGCCAGCCGCCGGCCCAGGTGGCCATCAGCGCCGGGGGGCGCGAGCTGGCGCGCCTCGAGCTGCGCGATAACCTGTTCCGCACCTGCCGCGTGCTCGTGCCGCCGGCCACGGGGTTTGGCTGGGCGCTGCCCGTGCGGCTGGCTGGCGACAGCATCCTGCTGGCGGCGGATCCACGGCCGCTAGGGGTGGTGGTGGACCGCGCGGCGCTCGCGCCGCTGGCCACGCCCGCCCTGCCTACCCCCTG
>DATMBA010000236.1:0-2722 GCA_035559635.1 Roseiflexaceae bacterium | reverse complement strand
TGCAGGATATCACCCTCGTCGGGCGGATCACCCGCACAGCCGATGTGGCCCGGCGCCTCACCGACGACATGCGCGCGCAGCTCGCGGCGCTCACCGGCCAGCTGGCCGGCGCCACGGCCAGGCCGCGTGTCTACTGGGAGTTGGACGCCACCGACCCCGCCAAACCCTACACCGTCGGCCCCGGCAGCTTCGTGGACGAGCTGATCACGCTCGCCGGCGGCGCCAACGTCTTCGGCCAGGGGGACAACCCCTACCCACAGGTGAGCGCCGAGCAGGTGGTGGCCGCCGACCCGCAGGTGATCCTGCTCGCCAACGCCCAGTACGGCGTCACCGTCGAGTCCGTGGCGCAGCGGCCCGGCTGGGGCGGCCTGGCTGCGGTGCGCGAGGGGCGCGTCTACCCGGTGGACGCCGACCTGACCACCCGCCCCGGCCCGCGCATTGTGGCCGGCATCGAGTCGATCGCGCGCCTGCTGCACCCGGAGCTGTTCGCGCAGGGCTGAGCCTTTGACATCAACGATCGGCCTGGGGAGGCTCGGAGGGGTTTCGCCCCTCCGAAAAAGCATGTTTGGGGGGCCGCAGGCCCCCACACCTCCGCCGAGTGGTGCGTGTGAGGAGCGAAGCCCTTCACACGCACCAACAGAGAGCCGCTATGCGTCAACGAACGATCGCCGCGCCGGTCAAACCCTCGGACGCCACGGATGCCGCGGCCTGGCCGGTGCGCCGCAGCCGGGCGCCGCTCGTGGCCGCCGCGGCGCTGCTACTCGTCGCTTCGCTGCTCGGCGTGGCGGTTGGCAGTGTGTACATCCCGCCCGAGACGGCGCTCGCCATCCTGCTGGCGCGGCTGCCACACCTCTCGGTGCAGGCCGGCTGGCCGCAGGCCTATGAGCGCATCCTGCTGGACATCCGCCTACCGCGCGTGGCCCTCATCGGTCTGGCGGGCGCGGCGCTGGCTTGCTCCGGCGCCGCCTACCAGGGGCTGTTCCGCAACCCGCTGGCCGACCCCTACCTGATCGGGGTGGCGGCGGGGGCCGGCCTGGGCGCGATCGGCGCCATGGCGCTCCAGGCGGCGGGGGTGCTGGCCGGCGCGCCGCTGGCGGTCCCGGTCGGGGCCTTCGCCGGGGCGCTCGGCGCGGTGGCGCTCGTCTACCGGCTCGGGCGCGTCGGCCCGCGCACCGAGACCACCACCCTCATCCTGGCCGGCGTGGCCGTGGGTACCATCGCCAGCGCGCTCTCCACCTTCCTGATGCTGCGCGGCGGCCAGCAGGTGGCGCGCGTGCTGACCTTCCTGCTCGGCGGCTACGGTGGGGCCGGCTGGGGTGCGGTGCTCATCGTGGCGCCGCTGGCGCTCGCCGGCATCGCTGCTATGCACCTGTGCGCCCGGCCGCTCAACCTGCTGCTGTTCGACGAGGACCAGGCCCGCGGGCTTGGCGTCCACGTCGAGCGCGTCCGGCTGGCGGTGGTGCTGGCCGCCACACTTGCCACTGCCGCCGCCGTCTCGTTCGCCGGCCTGATCGGTTTCGTCGGCCTGGTGGCGCCGCATACCGCCCGCATGCTGGTGGGCGCCGACCACCGGCGCCTCATGCCGCTGGCCACGCTCGGCGGCGCGGCGTTCCTGGTGCTGGCCGACCTGGTGGCGCGCACAGCGGCCGCCCCCCAGGAGCTGCCGCTCGGCGTGGTCACGGCCCTGGTCGGCGCGCCCTTCTTCCTCTATCTGCTCCGCCGCGGGCGAGATTGAAGATTGAAGATTGAAGATTAACATCGAGCCCAATCTTCAATCTTCAATACGCATATGACCGAGCTGGTGATCGACAACTTGACCGCCGGCTACCGCGGGGAGCCTGCCGTCCGTGGTGTGAGCCTGCGCGCGTGCGGCGGCGAGGTGCTGGCGCTGATCGGCCCCAACGGCGCCGGCAAGACCACCCTGCTGCGCGCTATCGACGCCACGCTGCGGCCCATCTCCGGCACAGTGCGGCTGGACGGCACGGACGTGACGGCGCTCGGCCCCACCGAGCGCGCCCGGCGCATCGCGTTGGTGCCGCAGGGCCTGCGCCTCCCCGAGGGGTTCACCGTGGCCGAGGTGGTGCTCATGGGCCGCAACCCGCACCTGCCGCCGCTCGGCGGCGAGCGCCCGCAGGACTATGAGCTGGCCCGCCAGGCCATGCGCCGCGCAGGAGTGCTGGCCCTGGCAGGGCGGCGCGTCCACGAGATCTCCGGCGGCGAGCAGCAGCGCGTCCTGATCGCCCGCGCCCTGGCCCAGACGCCGCGGGTGCTGCTGCTGGACGAGGCTACCGCCCACCTGGACCTGCGCCACCAGGGGGCGATCATGCGCCTGGTGCGCCGCTTGGCGCGCGGCGGGCTGGCGGTGATTGCCGCCATGCACGACCTCAACCTGGCCGCGTTCTACGCCGACCGGCTGGCGCTGCTGCGCGCGGGCGAGTTGCTGGCCTGTGGCCGGCCCGCCGCGGTGCTGACGCCCGAGTTGCTCCGCCGCGCCTACGACACGCCCGTGGCCCTCGGCGCGCACCCGCGCTACGGCACGCCCACCGTCCACCTGCTGGACGAGGAGGGGCCAGATGAGTAGCGACTCTCCGCGTATCTTCACGTGATTAGGGGCCGCCTATGCCCGTTCTCACCCTGATCACCGGCGGCGTGCGCAGCGGCAAGAGCAGCTTCGCCCAACGCCTCGCCGGGTTGCGCGCATGCGACGTGCTGTTCGTCGCCA
>DATMBA010000235.1:0-2204 GCA_035559635.1 Roseiflexaceae bacterium | reverse complement strand
CCGGGGTGGGGTGGGGTGCGATGCGATCCGGGGTGGGGGGTGCGATCCGGGGTGGGGGGGCGATCGTAGGGGCGCAGCAGCAGGCTGCTGCGCCCCTACGGCATTGCCCCTGGCCCGGCATCCCCGACGGGGTGGGCGGGCGGTGGCGGATGGCCCGGCATCCCCGACGGGGTGGGCGGCGGTGGCGGATGGCCCGGCATCGATGACGCGGTGGGCGGGTGGGGCGGTGCGGCGCGGTGTCGATCGGTGCCGTGGGTGTCGGATACGGCGGGGACGATCGTAGGGGCGCAGAAGCAGGTATGGTTCGCGACACTGTGGTGTGTACACGCGCGGCGCCTGCCGCTGCGCCCTACGGCATTGCCCCCGGCGTAGGGCCGATCGGCGCGTCGGTGTGGGCCGCGGCGGATGACGCGGTGTCCCCCAGCGCCGCCATGTCTGCCGCATCCAGCCCATAGAGCCGGAGCACGATGGCGTCGATCAGCGCGTCGGTGCGGCTGGCGGCGTCGGCACCGGCGGGGGGCGTGCCGGGCGGTTGGCGGTGCAGCGCGGCCAGGCGGCGCGCGAGGGCGGCCAGGAGGTCGTGCACCACATCGGCCTGCTCCGGGATCGCCGCCAGGCGCCGCTCCACGAAGGCCAGGAGGTCGTCTTCCGGCAGCGCGAGCGCCTCGGCCAGGAGCGCGGCGCGCAGGGCGGGCGGGGTAGTAAAGGCGACGCGGCGTATTGGCAGCCGTCGCAGGTAGGCCGGCTTGATGTTGTAGTCGCGGTAGCGGCCGGCGAACACGGCGTTGAGCGGCGACGAGCAGAGCAGCGCCGCCAGGTAGAACAGGTCGTACGGCCCGGTGGCGGTGATGTAGGAGAAGTTGTTGAGCGGGTAGTAGGCGCCCCGCTCGTCCACCGCCGCCACCAGGCGCTGCGGCAGCCCCAGGTTGCGAATATACTGCACCACGATCTTCGGCACGTCCACCGGCGCGCGCCGGTAGCCGGCCAGGTGCGGCCCGTAGCGCAGGAAGCGCCCGCCCCAGGCGATCGCGTGCCGCCGTACCTCGGCGCCGTCCGCCAGCGCAGGGCGGTGCTCGGTGCTCAGCGGCTCGCACGCCAGGTTCGCCGCGTTATCGCCGGTCTTGATGCCGTAGGCCACCCGCGCCACCGCGCCCAGCGGCTCGGAGCGGGCGTCGATTCGCTCCAGCACACGCCGCGCCGCGCGCCCGAGGCGCAGGTCGATCACCGCCCCCTCGGCGCGCCGCCAGACCTCCTGCTCGGCCAGGTGTTCGCCGTGCGGCCCACGCACCAGGGTGGGACCCGGCGGCGCGCCCGGGCCGCGCCGCAGCACGAAGGCCAGCGGCACCACGCTGCGCACCCCGGCGAACGCGCCGGGTGCCTGCTCGACCAGCAGCTCCAGGCGTCCGGCCTCCAGCACGCTATGGCGCAGCCCGGCCTGGCGCACCAGCGTGAGCCAGGTGTTGGGCGTGACCAGCCCCACCCGCCCGCCCGGCCGGCAGAGACGCAGCGCCAGCTCGATGAACAGAGCGGCGCTCTCGATCTCCCCGCGCGCGCTGGCGTAGGCTCGCCGCAGGCGAGCGCGCTCCAGCCCCAGCTCCGCGCCCCACGGCGGGTTGCCCAGTACCACGTCGAAGCCGGAGGGGTGCTCGCGCGCCCAGTCCACGCCCAGCAGGCTCTCCCCGGCCCGCAGGCGTGTCTCCGGCAGGCGGAGCGGCGCGCCCGGCTCGGAGCACTCCAGCCACAGGCAGAGCCGCGCCAGGTCCGCTGCGGCGGGGTGGAGGTCCACGCCGAACAGACAGCGCTCGGCCACCAGCCGGCGCAGCGCGCGCCGCGAGGCCGGGAGCACAGCTTCCGCACGCCCTGGTGCGGCGCTCCTAGCGTCTTGCGCCGGCTGGAGAGCAGCAGGCAACAGGGAGAAGCCGCCCGCTGCCTGCTGCCCGCTGCCTTCGTCAACAAGCGGCGAATCTCCGGCCCGCATGTGCGCCGCTGTGAGCACGTCCCCCAGGCAGCGTGCGGCACACACCAGGAAGTGCCCGCTGCCCATCGCCGGATCGAGGATGCGCGGGAGGGTCGTTTCGGCCACGGCCGTAGGACGGGCGGCGAGGAACTCCTGCGCCGTGGGCTCCACCGTGGCGCGCACCAACTCCTCCACCAGCGGCTCGGGCGTGTAGTACACACCGCGCGCGCCACGGGCGCCATTACCC
>DATMBA010000234.1:0-1811 GCA_035559635.1 Roseiflexaceae bacterium | reverse complement strand
GCGCCTCCACAGACCATACGGCTGGCAGTCGCGCAGCGAAACCTTGTCGTGGAAAGAGGGTTTTCAGGGAGAGCCTGCCCTCCCTGACCCTCCCAACTTCCTTGGACCCATGATGATCGATCTAAACGCGCGAACGGCGGTGGTGCCCGAGCTGCCGCGCCACGTGTACATCGAGGTCACCAACCGCTGCAACTCGCTGTGCGCCTCCTGCCCGCTCACCTATGGCCACTTCCTGCCGTGGGAGCCGAAGCACCACCTGAGCTGGCCGCGCTTCCGCCAGATCGTGGACCAGCTGCCGCGCATCGAGCGCGCGGTGCTGCACGGCATCGGCGAGCCGCTACTCAACCCCGAGCTGCCGCGCTTCGTGGCCCACCTGAAGGAGCGCGGCGCGCATGTGCTGTTCAACACCAACGGCCTGCTGCTGGACGAGCGGCGCGGCGCGGCGTTGGCGGCGGCCGGGCTGGATGAGGTGCGCGTCTCGCTGGACGCGGTCACGCCGGAGCTGTACGCCCGGCTGCGGGGGATCGACCGGCTGGAGCAGATCGTCGCCAACCTGCGGGCGTTCATCGTGCGCCACGGCGGGCGCGAGCGGCCGCGCGTCTCGCTGTGGTTCGTGGGGATGCAGGAGAACCTGCACGAACTGCCGGCGTTCGTGCGGCTCGCCGCCGAGATCGGCGCACCGGAGGTCTACCTGCAGCGGCTGGTCTTCTTCGGCGGCGGCGAGCGCCTGGCCGACGGCGCGACGATGGTGCCGGAGCAGGCGCTGTTCGGGGCGCTCGAGCAACGCCAGGCCGGCCTGATTCGCGACTGCGAGGCGCTGGCGGCCGAGTTGGGGCTGGTGTTTCGCGCCGCGGGCGCCACCACGCCCCACGAGAGCGTCCTGGCGCCGGGCGAGCACCCCTGGCAGGGGTGCTGCCGGCCGTGGACGCTGATGTACATCACGGCGAATGGTACCGCGCTGCCGTGCTGCATCGCCCCGTTCGCCACGCCGGCCTACGAGTCGATCGTGCTCGGTGATGTGTTCGCGCAGCCGCTGGCCGAGGTGTGGAACGGCGAGCGCTACCGCGCCCTGCGCGCCGCGGTGCTCAGCGAGCGCCCGGCGCCCTGGCCCTGCCAGCACTGCGGCGTGCGGTGGAGCCTGTGAGAAGGGCCGACCGACGACTGTGGCTTCGTGATCTGCCGGGCGCGGCTGTAGCCCGACAGTCGTTGGTCCTTCGTCGTTGGTCGTTCGTCCTCTTCGGCCTGGCGAGCGCGCTGCTGTATGCCTTCATTGGCACGCGCTACCCGCTGATGCGTGGCCTCCTGGTGCCGCGCGGCACCTGGGCCACGCTCGTCCACGTGTCGTGGGGCGCGCTGGCGGCCCACATCGGCGTGTACGCGCTGCTGAGCGCGCTGTACGTGCTGGCGCTGCGCGCGGCCGTGCGCCGGCCACCGCCCATTCCGCTGATCGTCGCCGCCTGGCTGCTCTGCGCGCTCGCGCTGCTTGGCGCCTACCCCGGCGGCGAGTCCCACGACGTGTTCGACTACACCTTTCGCGGGCGGATGCTGGCCGAGCTGGGCGCAAGCCCGCTGGCCATCACCCCGGAGCACTTCCGGCGCGCACCATACTACCGCTACATCTCCTGGCACGGCCACGTCGACACCTACGGGCCGCTGTGGGAGTATGCCAGCGCCACGGTCGCCGCCCTGGTGCGCGTCGCGCTGCGGGCCGGTGGCGCGTGGCCCGGTGGGCACCCCGGCTGCCCGGCCTCCGCGCGCTCCTGCGCCGCGCTCGCGGCCTATGTGACCGGCTACCGGCTGCTGGCGATCGC
>DATMBA010000233.1:0-1546 GCA_035559635.1 Roseiflexaceae bacterium | reverse complement strand
GCTGGCACTGGGCGCGCTGGCCGTGGGGGCGATTTTGCGGCGTATGCATAGGTAGGCAGATCAACAGATGGGCGCGGAGAGCACGGAATGCATGCTCTCCGCGCCCATCGTTGACATCTCCGCACCCCCCCGCTATACTTGCGCGCCGTGAGCCCGCCCTTCTACCGCCGCCTGCGCGTCCTGCTGCCCGCCGCCGCGCTGCTGTCTCTCGCGCTCGCCGCCTTTGCCTGGTTCGACAACGAGGTGAACCGCGGCGTCACCTATGCGCCCGAGCACCCGCCGGCCCGGTGGGCCGATATGCCGCGCCTGGGTGTCAACGCCTTCAACCTGCAGTACGAGCCGGATCCGGCCGCCGTCACGCGCACCCTCGAGTTGGCCCGCGGCCTCGGTGCGCGCTTCGTGCGCATCCAGATGCCCTGGGATGATGTGGAGATCCACGCCAAGGGCGACTTCGTGGACCGGCGCAACCAGCCCCACCGCAGCGCCTGGGAGAAGTACGACTTCATCGTGGCCGAGGCCGGGCGGCTCGGCCTCGAGTTGATCGTTCGCATCGACCGCGCGCCGCAGTGGGCCCGCCCGAACGACTTCGCCGACCCGCGCTTCCAGGCCGGCCTGCGCGAGAACCCGGACTCCACCGGCCCGCCCGAGCGCTACGCCGACTACGCCGACTTCGTGGGGACGGTGGCGGCGCGCTACCGCGGCAGGGTGCGCTTCATCCAGATCTGGAACGAGCCGAACCTCTCCTACGAGTGGAGCTGGCGCCTCCCCGAGCCGGAGCGCTTCGCAGAGTTGCTGCGCCTGGCCGCGGACGCCGCCCGCGCCGCGAACCCCGAGGTGGTCATCCTCTTCCCCAGCCTCTCCCCCACCGACGGCCTCGAGCCGCGCAAGGCGCCCATGAGCGAGCTGGAGTACCTCGACCGGGTGTACCGCGCCGGCGCCGCCGACTCCTTCGATATCATGTCCGCCCAGGCCTACGGTCTCGGCCAGCCGCCGGATGAGCACCGCTACGTGCGCCTGCGGCCGCTCTGGCACCGCCCGATCGACACGCGCATCGACGTCTCGCGCGTGGTGATGCTGCGCGAGGTGATGCTGCGTCACGGCGACGCCGAGACGGCTGTGTGGATCAGCGAGTTCGGCTATAACAGCGCGCCGCCGAGCGTGCCTGAACCGGCCCGCAGCACGTGGGGCGCGCCGGTGTCCGAGGAGCAGAAGGGCGAGTACCTGGTGGGGCAGCTCGAGCGCGCCCGCCGCGAGTGGCCCTGGATCGGGGTGATGAACGTCTGGTTCCTGCGCTGGGGCGGCTACCGCGAGGCGGACCCGGCCGACCCGACGCCGCACTTCGCGCTGGTGGGGCGGGATTTCACGCCGCTGCCGGCCTACGAGCGGCTGCGGGCCTACATGGCCGCGCCCCCCTCCGCCGGCCCGGGGGCGCACAGCACGCGGCATCCGGCGGTGCGCCAGGTGGCTGAGGACACCTGGGAGCTGCGCTTCTGCGGCGAGTGGTTGGCGCTGGACGACATCCGCCAGCCGCTTAGCGTGGCGGTGG
>DATMBA010000232.1:0-1303 GCA_035559635.1 Roseiflexaceae bacterium | reverse complement strand
ACCTGTTCAAGCACGCCCTCACGCGCAACGTGGCCTACGAGGCGATCCTCTACGCCCGCCGGCGCGAGCTGCACCGCCGGGTGGCGCGCCAGATCGAGGAGCTGCACGCCGGCCGCCTGGACGAGCAACTGGTGCTGCTGGCGCACCACTACCAGCACGCCGAGGAGTGGGAGCGGGCCTTCGACTACCACCTGCGCGCTGGCCGCCAGGCCCAGCAGCGCTTCGCCAACCGCGAGGCGATCACCCTGTTCGAGCGCGCGCTGGCGATCGCCGCCCGGCTGATGACCGGCGACCGGCCGACGACCGACGACGATCGGCGAACACCTGATGGCCGAATGGGGGGGGTGGTCGCTGGTCCTTGGTCGTTGGTCGAACTCTACGAGCGCCTCGGCTTCGTCCACGCGCTGATCGGCGAGTACGACACGGCGCTGGCGCGCTACCAGGAAGCGCTGCGGATGCTGCAGCTGCTGCCCGAGGCCGGCGCGGGCGATCTGGTGCGGCTGCACCACCACATCGCACGGGTCTTCGAGAAGCGCGCCGCCTTCGACACCGCCTTCGAGTGGGTGGAGCGCGCCCTGGCGATCGGCGAGGTGGAGAGCGAGGATCGCGCCCGCTGCCTGCTGCTCGGCGCCGGCCTGCACCAGCGCCAGGGCCGCTACCAGCAGAGCCTGGAGTGGGGCGAGCGGGCGCTCGCGCTCGCCGGGCGGCTCGGCAGCGCCCGCTACCAGGCCGAGGCCTTCATGCTGCTCGGCGGCACCTACAGCAACTTGGGCGACAACCAGCGTGCCCACGAACTGACCGCCCGCTGCCTGCAGCTGTTCGAGCAGGCCCAGGACCTGCTGCGCCTGGCGGACGCCCACAACAACCTGGCGCTCTTCGCCCAGGAGCTTGGCCGGCTGGACGAGGCCCGCCGCAACTATGAGGCCGGCGCGGCCATCAAAGAGGCGGTGGGCGACGTGTACGGCCAGGCGATGATCGCTAACAACCTCGGGCTGCTGCTGGCGGTCCAGGGCGAGCTGGACGCCGCCGCCGAGCAGTACAGCCGCAGCCTGGCGATCTTCGAGCGCCTCGGTTCGCTCTATGCCGCCGGGGTGCTGCACATGAACCTGGGGGCGGTGGAGCTGCAGCGCGGCCGACTGGACGCCGCCGAGGAGCATCTGGGCCGCAGCGCCGAGCTGTACGAGCGCGCCGGCGCCGAGGACTTCCTGCCGGAGTTGGAGCGCTACCTGGCCGAGCTGGCGTTGCGCCGCGGCCGGCTGGACGAGGCGCTGGCGCGCTGCACCCAGGCGCTCGCTACCGCGGC
>DATMBA010000231.1:0-23657 GCA_035559635.1 Roseiflexaceae bacterium | reverse complement strand
GACGCAGCGGCGGCGGCGCTGGCCGCGGTGGCCGGCCCCATGGCGCTCGGCGAACTGTTGGGTGCGCCGGAGGTGCCGCAGGCGGTGCGCTGGCGGATCGTGCAGCGCCTGGCGAGCGAGCCCGCCGGCGAGGACGTGCTGCGCACGACGCTGGTGGACGAGCGGATCGACCCCTTTACCCGCGGGGCACTGGCGGAGGCGATCGGGAGGCGCGGGGCTGCATCCTCGCTCCTCGCGCTGAGCGCCCTCGCGCGCGACCCGCACGGCGACCCGCACGTGCAGACACAGGCGGTGGCGGCGTTGGGGATGCTGAACGAGCCGGCGGCCGAGGTGGTGCTGCTGCGGATCTTTGACGACCCGGCCGCCAGCGAGGAGTTGCGCGGGCAGGCGGCGGCGGCGCTGCCGCGCGCGCTCGGGGACGAGGGCCGGCGCGCGCTGCGCAATGCCCTACGGACCGAGCGGGTGGCGGAGCCGATCGTGGCCGGCGCGCTCAGCGCGCTGGGCCGCGCGGGGGACCGCGAGTCGCTCGCGCTGGCGCTGCGCTACTGCCTGGATGAGCGCCCGGCAGTGGTGCGGGCCGCGATCGGCGCCCTGGCCGACATCGGTGAGGAGACGGTGACGCCGGTGCTGGCGCGCACAGCCCAAAGCCCGGGCGTGGACCAGGCGCTGCGGGTGCAGGCGATCGGAGCGCTGCTGCGACTGGGGGGCCACGAGCACCGTCTGCTCCTGCAGCCGTACCTCGCGCACCGCTCGCCGCTGATCCAGTTGCTGGCGCTGGACGAACTGTGCGCCGCGGGTGTGCCCGCCGGTGAACTGCTCGCGCTCCTGGTCGACCGCGGCCGGTCGCTCCCGCTGCGTCTGCGAGCGCTGGAGCGGGTCGCCGCGGCGCCGGAGGCGGCTCCCGCGCTGGCGGATCTGCTGGCGAGCGACGACGATCTTCAGCTGCGCTGCCGTGCCGCCATGGCGCTTGGCGCGCAGGGCGCCATGGATGCGGCTCCCGTGCTGGCGGCGGTGGCGGATGCCGAGGGGACGGACGACGCGCTGCGCTTCCGCTGCATCGAGGCGCTCGGCCGGCTGGGCGGGCGCGTGGCCTGGGAGTCACTTAGCCGGCTGGCCACACAGGGCGCGCCGGTGAGTTTCACACAGGTGTGGGCGCGGCAGGCATTGATCGCTGGAACGCTGGAACGCTGGAACGCTGGAACGCTGAAATGCTGAACACGCTGAACGCTGAGCGCTGAAAACTGCGCACCATTGTTCATCTGCGCGAGGGCGTATCTGCAAACTGCGTTTGCGGGGGCTTGGGGGCTGCGCCCCCAACCAATCTTCTCAACGGTTCTTTTGGCGGGGCTGCGCCCCGCCAAACCTCCCGCGTTGCGGATACGCCCTAGTGGAAAGGGGCGCGCGAGGGGGATCCCCTCGCAAGAACCATGTCCTTCCCGCATCAGGAACCGGGGGCGCGCGAGAGGGATCCCCTCGCAAGAACTACCATCCCGCATTATGCGCGCAGCGCATAGAAATTATTGAGAGGCAGCCCGATGAGCGAGCGGAAGATCATGGTGGTGGACGATGAGCCGGCGATCGGGCGATTGCTGACCTACCAGTTGCACGAGTTCGGCTACAGCGTATGCTATGTGCAGGATGGCCTGCAGGCGCTCGAACGTGTGCTGCTGGAGGCACCGGATCTCATCCTGCTGGACGTGATGATGCCCTTGGTGAGCGGCTGGGACGTGTGCCGCCAAATCCGGGCGTGCTCCAGTGTGCCGATCATTATGTTAACCGGCAAGAACGCCGACGCGGACGTAGTGATGGGGCTCGAGGCCGGCGCCGACGACTACATCACCAAGCCGTTCAGCATCGCGCAGCTGCGGGCGCGCGTCGAGGCGGTGCTACGGCGGACCAAACCTTCCGCACATCCCTCCATACAGCACATCGAACGCACTACGTTCAACCTGGAGCGTGCGACGTCGAACGGCCGGGCGACCACCTCGTTTCAGACGCTGGCCGCCGACCACGAACAGGCGATCAGCCACGGATGGCGCTCACCTGCCGCCGTTGCGGATGCCGGGCCTGCCGAGCTGGCGGAGCGCAGATCAACCCCGGCGCGGCCGGCTGAGGCGCCCGTGCGTGTGGGGCAGCGGCTGCGGGACGCGCGGCAGCGGCGGGGGATCTCGCTATACCAGGCGGAGCGCAGCTGCCGGGTGCGTTGGGAGTTCCTGCAGGCGATCGAGCAGGAGAACTGGAGCTACCTGCCGCGCCACCAACTACGGCCGGCGCTGCTGGCCTACACGGGCTACCTCGGGATAGACTCGCGCGAGGTCACGCTGCGGCTGCCGGACGCCGTGCGGGCGCCGCGCATTCCGGTGGCAGCCGCGGCGGCGCTGCTGGTGCTGCTTCTGGTGGTGGGGCTGACGCTACTCTAAATGTTTGCAGGCCACGCCTGCGTCATATGGAAGAGGATTGTCAGGAAAGGCTTGCCCTCCCTGACAGTCCCATGTCGCATAGCGTGTAGCAGGTATTTGGAGGGGCTCCGCCCCTCCAAGCCTCCCCACGGGGCTCCCCTGCGCTCATGTCCCTCGGCGCAGCCAGGCGGCGACGGCGACGATCCCGCCGAGGCCGACGACGAGCGCGAGCGGGATGTTGCCGCTCACGACGAAGAGCAGCGCGGCGGCGAGCAGTGGCAGAGCGAAGGCGAGCGCCGGCGGCAGATCCGGCAGCTGCGCGAGCTGCGGGCCGTGCCTCGCCACTCCGCGCTCATCCCCGCCGTAGCGCGACGGATCGAGGCTGCCTGCGCCATCACCCTCGAACACCGCCGGAGGGAGGGGCGCGCCGGGGACCGGGCGCTCGCGGGCCTCGGCCAGGTAGGCGGCGCGCCAGTCGTAGCCCGGCTCCAACTTGCTGCGGAAGAGGTGGGACGCGGCGCGCTGCACGTAGGCCGGGTGCGCCACACTCAGGCGCGCCAGCTCGCGCAGGTCCTGCGGCGTGAACTGGACGCCCGTGCCGTCCAGATAGGCATCGGCCAGGAGGCGCACCTCGGCCGGGGCGAACGCGCCGAGGCGGACGTGGGCGAAGCGCTCGCTGAGCAGCGGCGGCGCCCCGTCCAGCGCGGCCACGAGGATGAGCGCCCCGCTGCGCACCGTGCGCGCCAGCGCCTCCAGCATCCCCGCACCCCAGCCGGCAGCGATCGCAGCGTGGGCGTTATCCAGGCACAGCAGCGTGGGCGCATCGTCGGCGAGAAGCGCCACCTCCAGGGCGGCGGCGGTCTCGCCGCGCTGCCCGAGCGCCTCCACCACGGTACGGTACACCTGCGGCGCGGCGGTGGCGTCGGCGAGGTCCAGGTAGTAGGCGCGCAGATCCTCGCGCTCGAGGTTAGCCGCCGCCGCGTCGGCGATGTGGCCGAGCAGCGAGGACTTGCCGATGCCCGGGCCACCGCTCACCAGCACCGGCCGCCCCGCCTGGATCGCGTCGAAGATCAGGGACAGCTCGCTCCAGCGGCCGGCGAAGCGCCGCGGCTCCGTGATACGACCGCGCTCGGTGAAGGGGTTCTCGGCCATCGCAGCCCCGGGTACACGCGCGGCGCTCCGACGACCGCGGCCCCGCCTGCTATTCTAGCACCAATACTTTTCAAATGCGCGGGCGCTGCCCGCGGCGTGGGGGTGCGGGGGCCTGCGGCCCCCGCGAACCCTTTCCTGATGGAGGTGTGGGTGCGACATATGGGCGTATCGGGCGGCGCGCAGCAGGTTCCGCTGCTCATTCGAGATATGTGCGGTTGACCCAACCCTCCACCGCGCCAACACGCACCTTGACCCACACGCTGCTGCGGATCGGGCGCTCCTCGCCCAGCAGCAGCACCTCGTCGCCACGGGCCAGCGTGGCCACCACCGGCTGGTTCGTGCCGGGGCTGGCGCGGACGTTCAGGCGGTCGGCGGCGACCCGCGCGACACCCTGGGGGGCGGCGGTGGGCGTGGGAGCCAGCGTACGGGCAGAATCTCCACCAGCCGGGAGCGCGGTCGGCTCGGCGGCGAGCGCCGGCTCACGTGTGGTGAGCGCCTCGACCTCTGCGCGCAGCTCGGCGAAGCTGACCGCCAGTGGCTCGATGTTGAGCGCCACCCCGGCCGTCACGAGCACGACCACTACGAGCGTCACAGCCAGCGGGAGACGCCACCAACCGCGGATTGTAGGATTGGTGGGCGGCGCCGGCGGCACAGCCGGGATCGGGCCGAAGGCGGAGACGGGCGCGCCGGCAGACCGCTCGTAGCGGCGCTCGTAGATCGGCCGGCGGCGGTTGTTCAGCATCGCCAGATCAGGTAGTTCCTCCTCGTCCTGATCCACCGCCGAGGTGCGCGCCGCGCCTGCGGCCGGCGCCAGCGGCTGGTCCGCTTGCGCGGCTCGACGCCGATCGGCGAGCATCGCCAGCGTGGAAACCTTCTCGGCCTCTTCATCCACACGAGCATGGGCGGCAGCCGGCGGTGCGGTCGCCCCTTCACGCACCGCGTTCTCGCGGGCAGCCCTGGCCCAGGGGGGAGCTGCGGCGCGCCGCGCGGCAGGGCCGGGGCGCATGCCAGCGCCATGGGGTGGCGCCTCGGCGCCCTGGGCAGGCGGCGCCCCGACGACACGAGTGGGGGTGGGCCCATGCGCCGGCGCTGCCACCGCTGCCGGCGCGGATGCAGGTGCGCCGCCAGTGGCGGCCAGCACTGGGGCCGGCGAGGCGGGCTGCTCGGGACTGGCTGGCCTCTCCCGCGGCTTTGGCCGCGGCAGGCGGACCCAACCGCGCGCCAGCGCAACCCCGGCGAGGGCGGCGAGCATCGCGAGGATCAGGCCGGCGAGGAGCAGCGGATTCGCGCGCAACGTCTCGACGGCCTGCGCCAGCAGCTCCACGACGCGCCGGGCCGCAAGGACGACCACGCTCACGATGAACAGCACCGTACCGAGAACGGCGGCCAGCGCGCCGAGGACAGCCAGCAGATCGAGGAGATAGGCGGCCAGCGGCGCCGCCCCGCCGCTTCGCCGCCGGGCGCGCGTCCAGCGCCGCTCGGCTTCGAGCAGCAACCACGCGGGCGCCAGCAGCGCCGGCGATCCCCACATCACGGTGATAGCGAGATTCAGGAGGCTCTCGATCGTCACGCGGCACCTCCGGAGCGGCCGGCATCCGTCCCACGCCCTTGCTGGACGGACGCGCGCAGCTGTAGCCAGTCGGGGACGTCGTCATCTGTGTGCGCTTGGGGCGGGGTGGGCGAGGGCGGCGCCGGCTCTTGCCGCACCGCGCCGCCAAGCGCCTGCACCAGCGCCCGCTGGTGGGCCGGGTCCCCGGCATGTGCCAGCACCGCTGGATCGGCCGTCAGGGGACCCAGGATCTCCGGCAGCCGCGCCGGCGCCTCGGACAACTCAAGTGTCCACAGCTTGAGCTGCGCCCGCCCGCCGGCCTGCAGCAGCCGCACCCAGCCCTCGATCACCGCCTGCTCCGGTGCGTGGGCAGAGGGATCGCCTTGTGCGTCGCGCACGGCATCTGGCGCCGCTCCAGCGGCGTGCTCGCCATCCCTGGCCGCGTCCGGCGCGACAGTGGCCTCCGGGGAGTTGCCCGCGGCCAACGTGGTGTCGGCCGCCTCTACAGGGCTTCCCGCTGCGTCCTCAGCGGCCGGCTCGCCCGGCTCGAGCGCATCCACGGGCAGGACCGCAGCGACCTCCTCCGGCGACGGCGCGACTTTCTCGCCGCTTGCAGCAGCCAGGCTGTCCGCCGCATCGTGGGTCCACCGTCCGTCCTCGCCCATAGTTGCGACCTCCTCACGGGCAGGGCCGGCCACGAGCACGCCGGCGGACATCTCCTCAGAGGCCGCCTCCTCTTCACCTGCTGTGGCGGCAGGGCTGTCGGCCACCGCGTCGGCTGGCAGCCCGCCCGCCTCTGCGGCGAGGGACACCTGGTCCCCGGGCGTGCCCTCCTCGTCCACCCACCAGGAGGCTCCGTCGGAGTCGCCGCGCAGCTCCCCCACCAGGCCGCGCCAGTCGCCGGGCCAGCCGCCGGATGGCGGCCTGGCCCCCTCCTCTTCGGGGTGGACCAGCTCGCCCTCGACGGTGCGGTCCGTATCACCCTCCTCCGCCAGCGACTCATCGAACGGCGCGCCAGCGGCTCCGTCCTGCGCGTCCGGCGGCGGGGCGATCGCCAGGCGCGGGCGCAGGCGCCGGATGTGCATGTGGCTATCTTCGAGCAGGAAGGGCTGGCCGAGATCCTCGCGGTCGGGGTAGATATGGACAGCCGGGCGCAGCAACTCGATCCCGGCCGCGGCGAGCTCGGCCTTCAGCACCCCGTCGTTCCACAGGGCATCGGTCATCGCCTCGGCGGCGGTGCGGTAGTCGGCCGGCGCGTAAGCCATGCCCACGCGGTCCAGCGCAGTGGTCAGCAGCGCGCGGATCGTCTCCTCCACCTCCGCGAAGGCCGGCGCGTCGGCGGCGCGGGTGCGGACGCGGTAGAAGCCGCCGACTTGCACGTCGAAGGTGCGGCTGGGATCCAGGGACTCCGTGCGCAGGCGGGCGAGCAGCGGGCGGTCGCGCGTCTGCTCGCGCAGGGCGTCGGCGCGGACGCGCTCATCGGCGCCAAGCTCCACAGCGATGTCGGCGCGGCAGAACGCCAGGCCGAGGGCTGTGAAGCGGGCCGGCAGCTCATTGCCGGAGGTGAGCGCCTCCAGCAGGTAGTCCTTGAGCGCGCTGGTCTGCTCGATGCCGAGGGTGGCGGCGATGGCGCGGGCGCGCTGAGCGATCGCCTGCTCCAACTCGGCGAGCACGTCCATGTGCTCCAGAGCCACGCGCTCCGGGCGGGTGACGCGGTACGTGACCTGCATCGTGAGCGCGAAGTTATAGCCGGCCTCGGCGGACTCGCACTGCTGCACGATGGACAGCAGGCGCTCACGCATATCCACCTCGCGGACCTCATAGGGCCAGTCGAGGTAATCCGAGAGGGTGCGGCGGCCGCCGGCGGGGATCACGCCCAGCAGCCGGCCGCGGCGCGTGACAACGAGGGCGGCGTGCGCGTCGCGGGTGAGCGGCTCGAAGCGGAGGATGGCGCGCGGGCCGCGCCGGCGGAGCGGCCCCACGAGCGGTGTCTGCGTCTGAGAGGTCATGGCGTCTCCTGCGGAGTCTGGCCCTGCTATTTCTTATAACGGCGCGCCCCGCGGTGCGATACGGGGCGCGTGATAGCAGTTCCTTCATTCCGCGCGGCGGAGTGCCAGCAGTAATGACAGTCTTTTAACCTAGTGGTCTACCACAGTAATGGTGATGGGTGGGTTTTCAAGGGAGGGCTTCGCCCTCCCTTGGACCCTCCCTTGCATCCGTCACCATCAGTGTGGCCGACCACTAGCGCTGCCTGCAGCGCTAGGTTAAAAGAGCGATGGTCAGGGAGGGACCGCTGGTCCCCTCCCTGACCCTCCTTGCCGCCTCAAGAGGCAGGTTCGGCTGCGGCGGGGGTTGTGGCGAGTGCGTGGCGCTCGATGCCCATGATGGTGGGGGAGAGCAGGCCGGCCGCGCCCATCAGGACGCAGGCAGCGCCGCCGACGGCGAACCAGAGCTGCGGCCCGAGCAGGTCCGAGAGCGGGCCGGCCACGCCGAGACCGATGGGCACCATCAGGCTGGAGAGGCTGCCGATCAGCGTGAAGACGCGGCCCTGCATCTCGGGCGCGACGACCGCCTGGAGCAGGGCGAACATCGGGCCGTTGCAGAGCGAGTTCATGGCGCCGGCGAAGAACAGCGCGCCGACGCCGGCCCAGAACGCCTGGGGCGGGACCAGGCCGGTGAACAGCAGGCCAGCGCCCATGGCGATCAGGGCGGTGAGCGCCGTCAGCATACGGCTGCGGAAGCCGCCCCAGGTGCTCAGCGCCACGCCGCCAGCCAGGATGCCGACCCACCACGACGAACTGAGCCAGCTCAGCTCGAGCGCCGCGCCGCCGAAGTGGCGCGTGACCAGCAGGGGCAGCAGCGAGAAGGCCGGGCCGAGCAGGAAGTTGATGACCATCGCCATCCCCAGCAGCGCCAGCATGCCGGGCCAGGCGCGCACGTAGCGCAGGCCCGCGCGCACGTCCTGCAGCACCGATCCTGCGGCCGACGTCTCGGCGGGACGGGGCGGCTGCGGGATGAGGACGAACAGCATCGGCACGATCGCCAGCGCCGCGGTGACGACGTCGATCGCCATCAGGGCGTGCAGCGGCAGCGCCACCAGCAGCAGCGCGCTGAGGGGCGGCGCCACAATGTTCATCGCGCCCTGCAGCATCTGGTTCAGGCCGGCCACGCGCGCGAGTTGCTCCTGCGGCACCATCAGGGAGGTGGAGGCCTGCATCGCAGGGAAGTGGAAGGTGCCGAAGACCGAGCGCGCGAACATGATGGCGTAGATCTGCCAGAGCTCCACCGTGCCGCGCCAGAAGAGGTAGGCCAGCAGGGCCGCCAGCAGCGCCGAGAGGCCATCGGCGGCCATCATGACGCGCCTGCGGTTCCAGCGGTCCACCAGCGCGCCGGCGACGGGGCCGAGGACCACGCCGGGGAGTATGCCCACCAGCGCGGCGACGGCCAGGACAGTGCCGGAGCCAGTGGACTGGGTGAGCCACCAGATGATGGCAAACTGGGCGATCTGGCTACCGAGCAGCGAGAGCGCCTGGCCGGTCCAGATCGGGAAGAACGTGAGCGCCCAGCGAGCGGTACGTGGCTCCGGCTGCTGCATACGGGGCTGTCTCCTGGCTCAGACGGCTTATAACGCTAACTGAGACGCCAGCAGGGCCGCGGGAGTTGCATCGCTGGAACGCTGAGGCGCTGAAGGGGTGCGGCCGCTGCACAGTGACACGATGCTGCCCACCTCCACCGGTCAGCGCCCGCACCCGCCGCAGCGCTTCAGGGTTATACCACCACTGTCTCCTGGTAGATGCCGAACACCTCGCGCAGCACGTCACACATCTCGCCGAGGGTGGCGTAGGCGCGCACGCAGTCCAGGATGGCGGGCATCAGGTTGGCCTGGCCCTGGGCGGCCGCGCGCAGTTCGGCCAGGCGGCGCCGCACCAACTCGCCGTCGCGCGTGGCGCGCACGCGGTTCAGCCGCGCCAGGTGGCGCGCCTCGCCCTGGGGGTCCATCTGCAGGATGGGGATCTCCAGCGGCGCCGGGACAGCATACTTGTTCACACCCACGATGCCGCGCTCGCCGCGGTCGATCTCCTGCTGATAGCGGTAGGCGGCGTCCGCGATCTCGGCCTGGAAGAAGCCGGCGCGGATGGCCGCGATCACCCCACCCCGTTCCTCGATGCGGCGGAAGTACTCCAGACACTCGCGCTCCATACGGTCGGTGAGCGCCTCGACGAAGTACGAGCCGCCGAGCGGGTCCACCGTATTGGCCACGCCGCTCTCCTCGGCGATCACCTGCTGAGTGCGCAGCGCGATGGTGACAGCCTTCTCGGAGGGCAGGGCCAGCGCCTCGTCCAGCGAGTTCGTGTGCAGGCTCTGGCAGCCGCCGAGCACCGCAGCCAGCGCCTGGATGGCCGTGCGCACCACGTTGACCTCCGGCTGCTGGGCGGTGAGCGAGCAGCCGGCCGTCTGGGCGTGGAAGCGCAGCCACCAGGAGCGCGGGTTCTTCGCGCCGAAGCGCTCACGCATCACGCGCGCCCAGACCCGCCGGGCGGCGCGGTACTTAGCAACCTCCTCGAACAGGTCGTTGTGGGCGTTGAAGAAGAACGAGATGCGCGGCGCGATGGCGTCCACGTCCAGCCCGCGCTCGACGGCCGCCTGGACATAGGCCATGCCATCCGCCAGGGTGAAGGCCAACTCCTGGACAGCGGTGCTGCCGGCCTCGCGGATGTGGTAGCCGCTCACCGAGATCGTGTTCCACTGCGGCACGTGGGCGCTGCCGAACTCGAAGGTGTCCACCACCAGGCGCATGCTCGGTTCGGGCGGGAAGATGTACTCGTTCTGGGCGATGTACTCCTTGAGAATGTCGTTCTGGAGCGTGCCGCGCAGTTTCTCCCAGGGGATGCCGCGCTTCTCGGCCACCACCAGATACATGGCCCAGATGATCGCCGCCGGCGAGTTGATCGTCATCGAGGTGCTGACCTGGTCGAGCGGCAGCCCATCGAGCAGGATCTCCATGTCGGCGAGCGAGGAGACGGCGACGCCGCACTTGCCGAACTCCCCCTCGACGAACGGGTCGTCGGTGTCGCGGCCGTAGAGCGTTGGCATGTCGAAAGCGATCGAGAGGCCAGTCTGGCCGTGCTCCAGCAGGTAGCGGAAGCGGGCGTTGGTCTCCTCGGCGCTGCCGAAGCCGGCGAACATGCGCATCGTCCAGAGCTTGCCGCGGTAGCCGGTGGGGTGGATACCGCGGGTGTAGGGGTACTCGCCGGGGTGGCTGATGTTGTGCCGGTAGTGGTCCAGCAGCGCCGCGCCGATCTCCTCGTCGGTGGCCGCGCCGCCGGCCAGGTCGAGCGGCGTGTAGAGACGCTCGACGGGCGCGCTGGAGGTGGTGACGAACGGCGCGTCGCGCTCGGGGGCCCGCTCCAGGGCCGGGCGCAGGATCTGCTGCTCCCAGCGCGCGTGCGCCTCGCGGATGCTCTCGTGGTCTGCCATCGTGAACTCCTTCGCTCGTTGCTCGGCCGGCGGCACTGCCGGCGAAGCGGCCGGTGGCGTCTTCTGTCTCAGGGGAGGCATGGAAAGGCTATGCCCCTCCAGAAGAAGAAAGAAAAGATCGTCTGAGGGCCTGCGCCCCCCGTAGCCCCCGCACGCGGCTGTGCCGCACCAACTACGGAGCAGGATGAATGCTTCCGCAGGTAGTATACCGCGAGTAGGAGGCGCCTGGCGGAAAACCGCGCCGCGCTGCGTTCAGTCTCATGCGACAAGAAGGGCGACGTAGCATCGGGAGGTTGCATGGCCATCTACCGCATCCTGACGCTCGACGGCGGCGGAATCCGCGGCATCTTCAGCGCGCGGCTGCTGGCGCGCCTGAGCGCGGCCGTCCCTGGTTTTCTCGATACTGTGGACCTGTTCGCTGGCACCTCGACCGGCGGCATCCTGGCGCTGGGCCTGGCGGCGGGCATCACGCCGGCCGAACTGGCGGAGCTGTACCGTATCAACGGCCCGAACATCTTCGACGATTCCTGGCTGGACAACCTGCGCGACCTGGGCAACCTGGCCGGGGCACAGTACGACAACCGCAAGCTGCGGCGGGTGCTGCAGCGCGTGTTCGAGCAAGAGCACCACGTGGTCATGCTGGATGACCTGCTGCCCAAGAAGGTGCTGGTGCCAACCTTCGACCTAGACGACAGCGACGACCCGCGGCGCAAGGCGGGCAAGCCGCGCTCGTGGAAGCCGAAGTTCTTCCACAACTACCCCGGCCCGGACTCGGACGGCCAGGAGCGCATTGTGGATGTGGCGATGCGCACGAGCGCCGCGCCCACCTATTTTCCAGCGGCGGACGGCTACATCGACGGCGGGGTGGTGGTGAACAACCCGGCTATGTCCGCGCTGGCCCAGGCGATCAACGACCAGACCGGCGGCCGGAGCCTGGCCGACCTGCGGCTGTTCTCGCTGGGCACCGGCTACAACCCGACCTTCATCGCCGGGCGCAACCTGGACTGGGGCTTCGGGCAGTGGGCGCGGCCGCTGATCGGCCTGATGATCGACGGGGTGATGGGCGTGGCGGATTACCAGTGCCGCCAATTGCTCGGCGAGCGGCAGTACCACCGGCTGGACTGCATGCTGCCGACGGTGATCGCCCTGGACGAGTACCGCAAGGTGGGCGACCTGGTGCGCTTCGCCGACGAGCTGGACCTGGGCGAGACGATCGAGTGGCTGCAGACCAGCTTCGCCGCATAGCGCGCCAGACGCGGGCGATGGGCGATAGGCCAGAGGGGCGCGGCCCCTCCAAACCTCCCCGAGGGAGTGCCAGGGAGGAGCCACTTCCTCCCACGCTGCGGGCAGCGCCCGCTGATTTGAAACGTATTGCCTCTAGAAGATATAGGGCAGGAAGCGGTACCGCACGCGCGCCATATACGCTGCATAGGCCGGGTCGCGCGCCAGCACGCGCTCCTCGGCCAGGCCACGCAGGTACTGGCAAGCGGCGGCCACAGCCACGAGCAGCAGGTTCAGCGGGGAGGCGTTGCCGAGCAGGAAACCGGCGTAGCCGACCAGGTAGCTGCCGTAGAGCGGGTGCCGCACGAAGCGGTATAGCCCACCGGTACGCACGCCACGGTTGGCGGCCACGATGCCGAAGCTGCGCCCCAGGCTCACAGTGGCCAGCACCGAGAGGCCCGCCCCGAGGATCTGCACCGCGATGCCGAACGGCTCCAGCGCCAGATGGAGCGGCGCATCCGGGCGCTGCAGCATGGGCGCCGCCGTGCCCACCACCGCCACCCCCCAGTCCCATGGTGAGCGGCTCGTCTCGGCGCTGCGCCTGCGGGTGACCACCAGGCCAACGACGATGGCCTCCTGCAGCGCCAGCAGGAGCATCTGGACGTGGCCAGTGCTCTGCCAGCTGCGATACGCCGCCAGGACGAACAGCGCGAACAGGACGCCGAGCAGAGTGTTACCGATGACCGCCTGGAGGATGGGGAGGAGGCCGGTATCAAGGGCGAGCGGGCGCGAAGGAGATGGCTGGGTCATGCAGAGGCTCCGACGGATGTTGCGTGACTCCTCCTCTCAGCATAACAAGAACGCGCCAGCACCGCCATATCAAAATTGTACCAGTTCAGAGTCGTACCGGGACGCCGCGCTCCGCCAGGTAGCGCTTGACGTCGGCCACCGTGTAGTCGCCGAAGTGAAAGATCGAGGCGGCCAGCACCGCGTCGGCGTGGCCCTCCACAATCCCGGCGTACATATCGGCGGGGGAGCCGACCCCACCGGAAGCGATCACCGGCACCGGCACGGCCTCACTCACCGCCCGCAGGAGCTGCAGATCATAGCCGCTGCGCTGGCCATCGGCGTCCATACTGTTGATGACGATCTCGCCCGCGCCGAGCGCCGCGCCGCGCCGCGCCCAGGCTATGGCATCCATGCCGGTAGGGCGGGCGTTGGCGCCGGTGTGGGTGAAGACTTCCCAGCGGGGAGCTTCCCGTGTGGCGTGTGGCGTGTGGCGTGTGGCGTTCGGCAACTCAGAACGCAACACTGAGAACTCAGAACTCGGCGCCACGCGCCGAGCGTCGATCGAGAGCACGATACACTGGCTGCCGAAGCGGCGCGCACCGTCCTCGATCAACTGCGGGTTGAGCACGGCGGCGGTGTTGATCGAGACCTTCTCGGCGCCGGCGCGCAGCATGCGGTAGATGTCCTCCACGGTGCGGATCCCGCCGCCGACGGTGAGCGGTATGAAGACCTGGGCGGCGGTGCGCTCCACCACATCGACCATGATGGCGCGCTCGTCACTGCTGGCGGTGATGTCGTAGAACACCAGTTCGTCGGCGCCGGCCGCGTCGTAGTACGCCGCGAGCTCCACCGGATCCCCGGCGTCGCGGTGGTTGAGGAAGGCCACGCCCTTCACGACGCGGCCAGCCTTGACATCCAGGCAAGGGATGATACGGCGCTTCAACATAGAGCTGTGCCTTCTCTATGAAGTCCTACCGGACTTGGAACATAGGGAAACTATTTGCGCGGGGGGCTGCGCCCCCACGCCCCCCCGCTCCGCGCTGGCGCGCCGCCCCCGTGCGTGGGAAGAACCATTTGCGCGGGGGGCTGCGCCCCCACGCCCCCCGCTCCGCGCTAGCGCGCCGCCCCCGTGCGTGGGGAGAACCATTTGCGCGGGAGCTGCGCCCCCACACCCCCCGCTCCGCGCTAGCGCGCGTATCCAGATCAGGGTTGGGTGTCCTGGGGCGCGCGGCCGCGCTCCACCTGCTCGGCCCGGATGCTCTCCATCCGCCCGCGCAGCGCCACCAGCAGCGTCTCGATCAGCTGGATGTCGCGCGACTCCAGATCGGTGAGATGCACCGCGTACTCACGCTGGAGGTCGGTAAGCTGCAAGCCGGTGCGGGCCTGGCGTTGCTCGAGCTCCCGCACCCAGCTATCGATCCGCTCGATCCAGGTGGTGAGCTGGCGCAGGTTCGACTCGTCCATTTCCTCGAGCGTCGCGATCCGGTCGTCCTGCAGCCGGCGCACCTCCTCGAGACGCTCCTGGCTCATCAGGAAGCGCTCGGTGGAGACGCGCTCCACCCGCTTAATCTCGCCGGCCGCCTCGGCGATACGCATCTCCAGCGCGCCGATCTGCCCCGGCAACTGCTCGGCGAACAGGTCGATCTGCTGGCGGATCTCGTCCAGGCGCGCGATGCGGCTCTCGTGGGCCTCGATCAGCGGCCGCAAGTCGGCCACCAACTGCTGGGCCTCGATCGCCTGGCGGCGCAGGCTCTGCTTCTCCACCTGCAGCTCCTCGGCCACCTTGCGGATCTCGGCCCGCACGCTCTCTTCCACGGCGTGCAGGGATTCGAGCTGCTGCAGGAGCGCGCGATGGCGCTCCTCCGCCTGCTTGAAGTCCGACTGCCAAGAGAGCGTACGCTGCTCCAGGTCCTCGATGCGCGTCAGCCAGCCAGAGACCGCCTCGCGGTCCTGGCGGCGTGCCTCGCCGAGTTGTTGGATCTGGGCTTGCATCTCACGGATCGGCCGGCCGCTCTCCTCGACCTTCACCAGCGCGCCGGCCACGTCCTTGCGCAGCGCCGCCATCTCGCGCCGGAAGCCGTCGAGCGCCTGGGTCATCTCGTTGCGGAAGCGCTCGAAGAGGCCCTCGACCTGCGAGACGCCGCCCTCGGCCTTGCGCACCTGCTCCATCGCCCAGCTGTACTTGTTGTTCTGCTCCTTAATCAGCCGGCGCAGCTCATCGATCTGCCCCTGCAGATAGACCATCTGCGACTGCTCGGCGGCGCGCAGGCGTTCTTCCTCGTACTTGCTGGTGACGCTCGGTTTGTTGGGGTTGCTCATTGCGGCTCCAGATAAAGAGGGTGAGGTTCAGGGAGGGCGATCCCTCTCTGGCGCTTCCCTCACAGGGCACTCAGGGCCTCGCGGAGCGACAGCGCCCCGGTGTAGAGCGCGCGGCCAACCACCGCGCCCTCGCAGCCGATCGCCGCCAGGCGGCGCAGGTGCTCGACGCGGCCCACGCCGCCCGAGGCGATGATGGCCGGGCCGCCGGGCCGCACCAGGGCCGCGGTGGCGCTGTAGTTCGGCGCGCTCAGCGTGCCGTCGCGGCTGATGTCGGTGTAGACGAAGCGGCGCACCCCGAGCGCGGACATGCGCTCCACCAACTCGGCGGCCTGCACCTGCTCGGTATCCACCCAGCCGGCGGTGGCCACCAGCCCGTCGCGCGCGTCCACACCCACGACGATCGCCTCGCCGTAGCGCTCCACCAGCAGCGCGATCAACTCCGGGGCGTGCACGGCGGCGGTGCCGAGGATCACCCGCTCCACGCCCAGCCCGAGCGCCATGCGCACCGTCGCCTCGTCCCGCAGGCCGCCGCCGAGCTGCACCGGCACACCAGCCGCGCGCACCACCGCGGTGATCACGTCGGCGTGCACCGGGTGGCCCATGCGCGCGCCATCCAGGTCCACCACATGCAGCCGGCGGGCGCCCTGCTCCACCCAGCGACGCGCCACCGCCACCGGGTCATCGTCGTAGACAGTCAACTGCTCGAAGTCACCCTGGTACAGGCGCACACACTGGCCGTCCTTAATGTCGATCGCAGGAATTATTTCCATAGTCGTCAGTCGTCAGTCGTCAGTCGTCAGTATCGCATCGAGATCAGCGCAATACAGCGGTACCGGCTACTGACTACTCTCGCCTGTCTACGCCAGACCGGGTCCACGCTACGAAGTTCTCCAGCAGCCGCAGCCCGCATGCGCCGCTCTTCTCGGGGTGGAACTGCACGGCCGCGAGGGCGCCGCGCACCAGCACGCTCGGGAAGACCAGGCCGTAGTCGGTGACGCCGGCCACCACCTCCGGCTCGGCCAGATCGCAGTAGAACGAGTGGACGAAGTAGAAGTCGCTGTCATCGGCGATGCCGGCGAACAGCGGATGGCCGGCGGCAGCGGGGGTCAGGCGCACCTGGTTCCAGCCGATCTGTGGCACCTTCTGGCCATCCGGCAGGCGGCGAACGCGGCCGCGCACCACACCAAGGCACGGATGGTCACCGAACTCCTCGCTCACCTCACAGAGCACCTGCATACCCACGCAGATGCCGAGGAAGGGCGTGCCAGCAGCGACCACCGCGCGGATAGGCTCCACCAGTGCCAGCTGCGCGAGGCTGTCCATTGTATCACGGGTGGCGCCCACACCAGGCAGCACCACCGCGGGCGCATGGCGCACCACCTGCGGGTCGCTCGTCACCTCGAGCCGCGCGCCCACGCGGGTGAGCGCGCGGACCACGCTGCGCAGGTTGCCGGCGCCGTAGTCGATCACCGCGATCGGTCGGTTGGTGTTACTCATAATGTGCTATCGGTGTGATACGAGATGCGAGATGCGAGATGCGTGATGCGCGTTTCGCAAGGGGTGCGGGTGATTGGGGAGCGCGTTCTTGTTTCTCACGCACCCTGCATTGTGCACTACAGAGTTACGCATTACACATCGCGGGTTACGCATCCCCATCTCGCATTACGCATTCAGAAGCGGGTGCCGGCGGCGCAGGCGCGCGATCAGCGCCGAGACGTCCGGCTCCACGCCCTCCGCCGGGCCGAGCGGGTCCGCGCCAGGGTCGCGCCCGAGCAGCACGCGCAGCACGGCCACCACGCACGCCCCAAGCGCCTGGCGGTTGTAGCCGCCCTCCAGCACCAGCACAATGCGCCCGGCGCACAGCTCATCGGCCAGGGCCATCAGGCGCCGTGTCAGGCCCGCGAAGCCGGCGACCGAGAGGGCCAGCGGCCCGAGCGGGTCTGCCCAGTGGCCGTCGAACCCGGCGGAGACGAAGATCAACTGCGGAGCGAAGCGCCGGACCGCCGGCGCGATCAACTCGTCGAACACCCGCGCGCTGCCCATATCTCCCACGCCGTGGGGCAGCGGCACGTTCAGCGTCGTGCCCACCGCGTCGCCGGTGCCGATCTCGCCCTCGGCGCCGGTGCCGGGGTAGAGCGGCGAGCCGTGTGTGGAGCAAAACAGCGCCCGGCGCTCGCCGTAGAAGATGTCCTGCGTCCCGTTGCCATGGTGGACATCGTAGTCCACGATCGCCACCCGCGCCAGCCCGAGGGTGTCGAGGGCGTGGCGCGCCGCGACAGCGACGTTGTTGAACAGGCAGAAGCCCATCGGGCGCGCGGGGGTGGCGTGGTGGCCGGGCGGGCGCACCAGCGCGAAGGCGTTCGCCGCGCGACCCTCCACCACGGCCTCGGTGGCCTGCAGAGCCGCACCGGCGGCGTACAGCGCGGCCTCCCAGGATGCCACCGTCGTGTAGGTGTCGTGGTCCAGCCACAGCCCGAGCTGCGTCGCAGTCCAACGCACCAGATCGATCATCGCCGCCAGGTGGACAGCGCGGATCTGTTCCTCGCTGGCAGCGAGCGGCGGCAGCTCAAGCAGCTCGGGCCGGAGCCCGCTGGCATCGAGCGCGCCGGTCACCGCAGCGAGCCGCGCGGCCTGCTCGACGTGGCGCGGCTCGTCGTGCGCCGCCTGGCGGGGGTTGAAGACGATGGCGGTGGTCATGGCCCGATTGAAGATTGAAGGTAAGTGTGCTGCGGCGATGCGGGGTATTATAGCACACCGCCTCGGCGCGCTGACCTAGTTTTAACCTGCCATCTCCAATCTGCAATCTTCAATCCGGGAGGCGCACCGCCTCGCCGTCGAGGGTGATCAGGCCGTCGCGCGCGAGGGCCTCCGCCAGGGCGCGCAGCCAGGGGCTATCCTCGGGAGCGTAGTCCGGCTTGAGGCGCGGCCCGAGCGCGGCGAGCGGCAGGGATGCGCCGGCCGGAAGCTCGCGCAGGGCGGCGACGACCCGGCCGCGGTACCAGCGGCTAGAGCCGACGAACGGCTCCTCGCGCCGCTCGGCCACCCGGCGGGCGGAGCGGGGCGGGTCAGGCGCGAGCGCCTCCAGCGCGCGCTCGTCCTCCGCGCGGCGGGCGGCGTAGTCGCGGCAGTGGGCGCGGAGCGGGCAGCGCCAGCATGCCGGGGCCGTGGCAGTGCAGACCAGCGCGCCCAGCTCCATGAGGGCCTGGTTCCAGGCCCAGCCGCGCCCGGGCGGGAGCGCGGCCTGCGCCAGCTCCAGCAGCCAGGCGTCTGAGAGCTCTGTGTCAGGGCTGGCGAACACCCGCCGCACCACCCGGCGGATGTTGGTGTCCATAAACGCCACGTCCTGCTCGAAGGCGAAGCAGGCCAGCGCGCCGGCGGTGTACGGCCCGACCCCCGGCAGCCGGCGCAGCTCGTCCAGCTCGCTGGGGAAGACACCGCCGTGCTCCTCAAGCACGGCGCGCGCGGCGCGCTGCAGGTTCACCGCGCGCCGGTTGTAGCCCAGGCCGGCCCAGGCGCGGATCACCTCCCCCGCCGGCGCCGCCGCCAGGGCCTCCAGCGTCGGGAAGCGCTCCAGAAAAGTGGCGTACTTCGGCAGCACGCGGTCCACTTGCGTCTGCTGGAGCATCACCTCGGCCACCAGGATGCGATACGGGTCGCGCGTGCGGCGCCAGGGCAGGTCGCGGGCGTGCTGCGCGAACCACGCCAGCAGCGCCTCGTGCAGCGAGCCTATGTCGTAATCTGATCCGCCGGGTTTCAATCTATTAACGCGAGTCATAGCGTTATACATTATAGGGGTCCTGAGAGCTTACTTGAAACACCTCCCGGCTGGGGGCGCAGGGCCTGCGGCCCCCGCAGCTCGCCCGCCGCTGCGCGGCGGGCGGGGGAGGGATGGGTGAGGGGTGAAATCCCTCGTGCTCCCCGTTTCACACAGGCGCTTAGTGGTTGCAGCCGGCACGTGCCGTTAGCACGCACTCGCCGGAAGAGGTGGGTTGGAGGGGGGCTGCGCCCCCCTCGTCCCCCCGCTTCTGTCAGAGGGCCTTCGGGCGCAGCAGGATGCCAACTGCGTCGCTCACGCACACAGATGCTGGCCGCCCCTCCGAGCCTCCCAGGGGGTGGGGGCTGCGGCCCACACCAGATCCTTGTTCGGAGGGGCGCTGCTTCTCCGAGCCTTCCCAAAGAGCAGAGATGATCCAGACGCAGCTCGACACGATGACAGAGCCAGAAGTCCCAGAGGAGGTGCGGGCTGAGGGCGGAGCGGGGACGAAGTACCTCTGGCCAGCGCTGCTGGTGGCCGGCCCGGTGCTGCTGGGGATGCTGCGGCTGTTCCCGGCGCTCGACGCGCCTGTGATCGCCAGCCCGCCGGCGCACGTGGCGATCACAAGCGGGGCGGCGGCGCTCGGCATCACGCTGGCGCTACTCGTGACGCGCACAGCGATGCGGCTACAGGACGCGCGGGTGCTGCTGATCGGTCTCGGGTTGCTGAGCGTGGCCGGCCTGTTCAGCGTCCACGCCATCTCCACTCCGAACGTGCTGCTCCACGGCCGCAGCTCAGTGACCGGTTGGTCCGCCCTGCTCAGCCTGCTGGCTGGTGCGCCGCTCCTAGCGCTGAGCAGTCTGGAGCCTGGCCAGGCGGCGAACCAGCGGATCATGCGGCACGCCCGCGCCGCGCTGCTGCTCTTCCTGGCGCTCTGGCTGGCGGCGGGGGCCGCGCTGCTGGTCCCCAACCCGGCGCCCGATCACGGCGCACCCAGTGCAGCGCTGAACCACCTCCGCAGCGCCCTGAGTCTGGCCGGCGTGCTCGGCTACGGCCTGGCCGCGTGGCGCCACTACCGGCTGTACCAGCGCGCTCCCACCAGCGCCGGCCTGGCGATCAGCTACGGCGCGGCGCTCTTCGGCCTCGCGCTCGTGACCCAATGGCAGGCGGGCGCGGTGTACTCACTCTCCTTCTGGCTCTACCACCTGCAGGAGTTCGCGGCGTTCGGCGTGATCAGCGCCGCCCTGCTGGCCGGCTACCGGAGCGGGCAGAGCGGCGAGGGGCTGCTCGAAGGGGTGTTCTTGAGCGGCACGCGCGCCCGGCTGCGGCAGAGCTATACCAGCGCGCTGGAGGCGCTAACGGAGGCGATTGCGCGCGGCGAGCAGCCTACCCCGGCGCAGCGCCGCGCGCTGCACGACCGCTTCGGCCTGGCGGAGAGCCAGATCCAGGCCCTGGAGCAGGCCGCGGCGGCGGTGGCGCAGGAACGCCGCCACCGCCAGGAGCTCGAGCGCCTCAACGATGCCCTGCGCCAGCTCCAGCGCGACAAAGAGCAACTGACGCAGATGGTGGTGCACGACCTCAAGAACCCGCTCACTGCCATGATCGGCTTCCTGGAGATGCTCCACCTGGGCGAGCCGCGGCTGGCGGATCACCAGCGGGAGTTGCTCGAGAGCGCGCTGCGCAGCGGCAGGAACCTCGCCGGCCTGATCGGCGACCTGCTCGACTCGGCGCGGCTGGAAGAGGGCAGGCTCGAGCTCAACTACCGCACCTTCCCACTGCCGCCGCTGCTGCACGAGTGCGCCGGCGAGATGCGGGCCTGGCTGGCGCAGGAGGGCAAGACGATCTGGATCGACGCGCCGCAGGATCTGCCGGACCTGACTGCCGACCACCGGCTGCTGCGCCGGGTGCTGCTCAACCTGGTGTCGAACGCCATCAAGCACACCCGCGAGCGGACGTCGATCACACTGCGCGCGCGGAGCGCAGGGCGCGCCCTGGTGATCGAGGTGGAGGACAACGGCCCCGGCATCGCGCCCGAGCACCTCGAGCGGATCTTCGACCGCTTCAGCCAGCTGGGCGGCTCGCCCGCGCGCCAGGAGAGCACCGGGCTTGGGCTGACCTTCTGCCGGCTGGCAGTGGCGGCTCACGGCGGCACGATCGACGTGGAGAGCGCGCCCGGCCGCGGTACGCTCTTCCGTGTGACACTACCGTACGCGCCTGCGGCACAAGAATGACTGCACGTGGGAGGATTGAGGGCAGCGCCCTCCCTGGCTCTCCCCTTCCCGGAGAGCTTCTGTGACGCCACGTTGGTTTGACAGCCGGCCGGCCCCTTGCTATAATGACACAGCTTTTAAGCACGCTGTGCGGAGAGTGGCACGCCCACTCTCTTTTATCGTGTGTGGCGATCAGGGCCGGCGTGTCGCTGACAGCCGACCGGAAGTTCTGTTAGGAGCGGCGTCGTGTACGCAATTATCCGAGATCGCGGGATGCAGTACCGCGTTGAGGTCGGGCAGGTGGTGGACCTCCCCTTGCTGGACGCCGAGCCCGGCAGCCAGGTTGAGTTCGGCGAGGTGCTGCTGGTGGGGGGCGGCGAGCAGACGCTCGTGGGCGCGCCGCTGGTGGCCGGCGCGCGGGTGCTCGCCAAGGTCGTCGGCGACGTCAAGGGCGACAAGATCGTCGTCTTCCGGTACAAGAACAAGAAGCGCTACCGCCGCCGCACCGGCCACCGCCAGGGCTACACGCGGGTGGCGATCAGCGACATCCAGAGCACGGACACCGCAGAAAGGTAAAGGGTGGGGTTTCAGGAGAGGCGCCCAGAGGGCATCCTGCCCTCCCCTGCCCCTCCCACGGGTGGGTCTCGGGGAGGGCAAAGCCCTCCCTGCCCCTTCCACTTGTCAGGAGAGCAGCGATGGCTCATAAGAAAGGTGTTGGCAGCTCGCGCAACGGCCGCGACAGCAACCCGCAGTACCGGGGCGTCAAGCGCTACGGCGGCGAGTTGGTGCTGCCGGGCACGATCATCGTGCGCCAGTGCGGTACGAAAGTCAAGCCGGGCGAGAACGTCGGCCTCGGGCGCGACTACACGATCTACGCCAAGGTCGCCGGACATGTGAAGTTCAGGAACTACTCGCGCACCCAGAAGATGGTCAGCGTCATCCCGTTGGCGGCTGCCGAGGAGCCGGCGGCCGAGCCGGCCGCGGCGCAGGGCTAGCTGCGAGGAACATGGAGGGTCCCAGGGGGGCTACGCCCTCCCTGATCCTCCCGTGTTCAGCTCACGGATCAGGAGCACTGTCGTGAAGAAGGGTATCCACCCGAAAGTTTACCAGACGGACATCGTCTGCACCACCTGCGGGACGCATTGGCCGACGACCAGCACCCGCGAGAGCCTGCGCGTGGATGTCTGCTCGCGCTGCCACCCGTTCTACACCGGCGAGCAGCGCATCGTGGACACTGCGGGGCAGGTGGACCGCTTCATGCGCCGCCTGCGCACGAGCCAGGAGACGCAGGCCGAGGTGGCGCGCCGCCGCGAGGCGAAGAACGCCCCGCCCCCCAAGAAGCGCAGCCTCTTCCAGGAGATCTACGGCGAGGAGGAGTAGCCCGCCGCGGTGATGGGGGAGGGCGTTGCCCTCCCTTCGCCCTCTCAGGCCCGGTAGAGCTCCGCCATGCGCCGGCCGTGCGCGGCCACCTCCTCGCGCAGCGACGGCGGCGCCAGTACCTCCACGTCCGCCCCCCAGCCCAGCACCCACGAGCGAATCTCGCGCGTGCCGCCCACCAGCAGCGCCAGTTCACAGCCGCCGTCCGGCATGTCGGCCAGCCGCTGGCTGTGGTGCCATACGCTCTCGCGCACCCGCGGCGCCACTGCCGGCGAGAAGCGTAACCGCACCTCCACCGCCATATCGTCGATCACGCCCCAGGCGTGGGCCAGGTGCGCGTAGGCGTCGAACTCCGGCGGGATGGTGTAGGCGCTCCCCAGGATCTCCGCGCTGACCACCCGCTCCAGCTTGAAGGTCCGCAGCGCGCCGCGCAGGTCGTCGTGGGCGATGACGTAGGAGGCCGGTTCGCTGCGCGACACCTCGAGCACGTACGGGCAGATCACGCGGCGGGTCACGTCGCCGCTTGCGGCGCGGTATTGGATCGCCAGCCGCCGCCGGTCCGCCCAGGCGCGGGTGGTCAGTTCGAGCACGCGCACGTAGTCGGCGCGCAACGGCCGCGAGCGGATCAGCTCGGCCAAGCGGGCGATATTGGCGGAGATGGTGCTGTCCGGCAGGCCGGCGGCGAGCTTATTGAGCGCCGTGACCACGTGGGGGTTGTGCTCGTCGCTGTGGTGGGCGAGCAGGCGCGCGGCAAAGAACAGCGCCACGGCCTCATTGAGGTTCAGCCGCACTGTGGAGAGGTAGCGGTCGCGCTCGATCCCGTAGCGCCCCCGATCCTCCCACACCGGCACGCCCATGTCCTCGAGCGCCTGGAGGTCGCGGTAAATCGTGCGCCGGTCCACGCCGCAGTGGTCGGCGAGGTCGGCCACGCGCATGCCGGCGGGGGCGTTGTAGAGCAGGTGCTCGATGCGACGCAGGCGCGCCGCCTTGCTCTGGATGCGGTCGGCGGTCACAGTGCTGAACGCTGAACGCTGAACGCTGGAGGATGAACCTCGGGACACGATCGAAGCAGGACCGCACCTCTCTGGCCCAGACTCTTCCACCTTCAGCGTTCCGCCTTGAGCGCTCCCCCTAGGGTCTATCCGCAACCTGCGTGTGCGGGGGCTTGGGGGCTGCGCCCCTCCAAACCTCCCGCGTTGCGGATGGCCCTAGAGCAGGCCCGAGAGGCTGAGGGCGAGCATGGCGGCGAAGAGCAAGGCGCTGATGATCGCGATGCGCGCCAGGTCGCGCCGGGCAGAGGCGTAGTCCTGGCTGTAGTCCACCGGCTCGATAGCACGAGCCACGGCGCGCCGGCTAGGCCGCGCGGCGCGCGGGGCAGGTGGGTTGGCGGCGGCGCTGGGCGCGGCCGG